>JBKGZJ010000033.1:0-17929 GCA_046545635.1 Thiohalophilus sp.
CTGCCATCTGCCAACTTTTATTTGCCAACTTTCATGTACCTGTTCAACGCTGTACGTTTGGCGTATTCTTTCGCTATTCGACGACGCATAGACCCGACCGACCATGAACGACGAACAATTACTGCACTACAGCCGCCAGATCATGCTGCCCCAGGTGGATGTGGCCGGGCAGGAAAAGCTGCTGGCCTCGCGGGTTTTGATTATCGGCATGGGTGGGCTGGGTTCGCCGGTGGCCATGTACCTGGCCGCCGCCGGGGTCGGACAGCTGGTACTGGTGGATCACGACAATGTCGATCTCTCCAATCTGCAGCGACAGATTTTGCATCACTATGAGGATATCGGCCGTCCCAAGATCGCCTCGGCGGCCGAAACCCTGATGCAGCTCAATCCGCAACTGCAAATCACCACCCTGGATCACAAGCTCTCCGACGAGGAGCTGCTCGAGATCGCACGCAATGTGGAGGTGGTGGTGGATGCGACGGATAATTTCGAGATTCGCTTTGCGCTCAACCGCGTCTGCGTGGAGACCGGCACGCCGCTGGTTTCCGGCGCGGCGATTCGCATGGAAGGCCAGGTCAGTGTGTTTCTGAACAAACCCGGCAGTCCCTGCTATCGCTGTTTGTATCGCGAGGAGGGCGAGCTGGATGTCTCCTGCAGTGAGAACGGTGTGCTTGCTCCGGTGGTGGGGATTATCGGCAGCGTCCAGGCCCTGGAGACGATCAAGATTCTGCTTAACATCGGCTCGACACTGGATGGCAAGCTGTTATTGCTCGATGCCCTGCATATGGAGTGGCGCACCCTGACCCTGAAGCAGGACAGCGAATGCCCGGTATGCGGCGCGCACTGAATTTACTGGCGGGTATCCGGCGCCTGGTAAGTCACTTCCCCGGCAAACAGTTGTTCCACATCCACCGCATCAAAGCGGTAGTGCTGATTGCAGAACTCACAGGTCACCTCGACGGCCTGCTCTTCTTCGAGAATGGCGCGCACTTCCTCGATACCCAGTTGACGCAACATCCCGATCACCCGCTCCGTATTACAGGAACAGCGGAAAAAGACCGGCTCTGATTCGAACACCCGTACATCTTCCTCGTGATAGAGCCGGTGAATAATCTGTGCCGGCCCCAGATCCAGCAGTTCCCGCTGACTGATGGTCGCCGAGAGTTGCTCCACCCGGTTCCAGCCTTCCTGCTCCTCAGCCGTTTGGCTGGCAGGCAGTTTCTGGATCAACAACCCGGCGGTGCGTCCCTCGCTGACCGCCAGCCAGATCCGGGTATCCAGTTGTTCCGAACGGGACAGATAATCCTCGATCGCTTCGGCGAGCGTGTTGCCGCTCAGGGCGACGATGCTCTGATAACGTTCGCTGCTGTCGGCCGGCTCCAGGGTAATGGCCAGTCGACCATCGCCCACCAGTTCATTCAGGCTGGCCGGCTGGATATCTTCCGCGTAATGGGCCATGCCGCGCACGTTGTGATCGTGCGTGCACTCCACCACCAGAAACGGAATCAATCCGTTGCCCTGGATCTGCATGGTCAGACGGCTCCGGTGTTTAAGGGTCGCCGATAACAGGATCGCGGCGGTCATCACCTCGCCGAGCAGATGCAGCACCGGATCGGGATAGGCATGCTTTTCCTGAACCGCCTGCCAGGTAGCATCCAGTTGAACCAGATCGCCGCGGATCGTGAGGTTTTCAAATAAAAAACGTTGCAGGGTATCACTCATGCTGCATCTTTGACCGTCATTGGCCGATCGTGCGTCATCGTAATCATTTGCCAAGTTTGTCGCGAAGCATCTGATTGAGCTGGGCCGGGTTGCCCTTGCCTCCGGTGGCTTTCATGCACTGGCCGACGAAGAAGCCCAGTACCTTCTCCTTGCCAGCCTTGAACTGCTCGACCTGCTCGGGATTGTCGGCGATCACTTTATCGACGATCGCTTCCAGTTCGCCGGTGTCGGTAATCTGTTTGAGGCCTTTTTTCTCGATAATGGTGTCGGCGTCGCCTTCGCCGTTCCACATGGCATCGAACACATCCTTGGCGATCTTGCCGGAGATGGTGTTGTCACTGATACGCCTGATCACCCCGGCCAGCATCTCGGCGCTGATCGGGCTGTCGCCAATTGCCATATCTTCCCTGTTCAGGTAAGCGGACAACTCGCCGATCACCCAGTTGCCAGCCAGTTTGGCTTCGCCGGAGACTCTGGCCACGGTCTCGAAATAATCGGCCATTTCCCGGCTGGTGGTCAGAATCACTGCATCTTCCGCCTTGAGGCCGTATTCACTGATGAAGCGATCCTTTTTGGCATCGGGCAGTTCCGGTAATGTCGCGCGGATCGACTCGATATGTTCGGCGGTGATTTCCACCGGCAGCAGATCGGGATCGGGGAAGTAGCGATAGTCCATCGCCTCCTCCTTGGAACGCATGGAGCGGGTCTCGTCCTTATCGGCGTCGTACAGCCGGGTTTCCTGGATCACCTCGCCGCCGGCTTCGAGCAGATCGATCTGGCGTTCCACCTCGAAGTTGATCGCCCGCTCCACGAAGCGGAACGAGTTGATGTTCTTCAGTTCCGAGCGGGTGCCGAACTCGATCTGCCCTTTGGGCCGTACCGACACATTGGCGTCGCAGCGGAACGACCCTTCCTGCATGTTACCGTCACTGATGCCCAGATAGCGCACCAGAGCGTGGATCTTTTTCATGTAGGCGACCGCTTCTTCGGCCGAACGCATATCCGGCTCGGAGACGATCTCCAGCAGGGGCGTGCCGGCGCGGTTGAGATCGATCCCGGTCATGCCGTGATAATCCTCGTGCAGGGACTTGCCGGCATCCTCTTCCAGATGCGCGCGGGTCACACCGATGATCTTCTCGCTGCCGTCATCCAGACGAATGGCGAGCTTGCCGTGCTCGACGATCGGCAGCTCATACTGGCTGATCTGATAGCCCTTGGGCAGATCGGGATAGAAGTAGTTCTTGCGTGCAAAGATCGAACGCGGCGCGATCTGCGCCCCGATGGCCAGACCGAATTTGATCGCCATGTTGACCACTTCTTTATTCAATACCGGCAACACACCGGGCAGCCCCAGATCCACCGCGCAGGCCTGGCTGTTGGGCGGCGCCCCATAGGCGGTCGAGGCGCCGGAGAAGATCTTGCTCTGCGTCGCCAGCTGGGTGTGAATCTCAAGCCCGATAACCGTTTCCCATTCCATCATGTCAGTTCCGAGGTACGAGGGACGAGGGACGAGGAAATAAGCCATACCTGTCACTGTCCACATGTTTCAACATAATCATCACTAATAACGAATTCTCGAGTCCGGGAACAAGACCAATCCTCGTCACTCGTCCCTCGTAACTCGTCACTCGAATCCCTCCGGGATTCGCTGGTGCCAGTCAGTGACCTGCTGGTAGCGGTGCGCGACGTTGAGCAGGCGCGCTTCGTCGAAGTAGTTGCCGATGATCTGCAGGCCGACCGGCAGATTGTTAACGAACCCGGCCGGCACCGACATGGCCGGCAGGCCCGCCAGGTTGGCGGCAATGGTGTAGATGTCCGACAGGTACATGGTGATCGGATCGTCGGCTTTCTCGCCCAGCCTGAAGGCCGGGGTCGGGACGGTCGGCCCCATGATCACGTCCACCGATTCAAACGCCTGCACGAAGTCGTCGCGAATCAGCCGCCGCGCCTGTTGCGCCTTAATATAATAAGCGTCGTAGTAGCCGGCCGACAGGGCGTAGGTGCCGACCATGATGCGCCGCTTGACCTCGGGGCCGAAGGCCTCGCCGCGGCTGCGCTTGTAGAGATCCTCCAGATCGGTCGGGTTCTCACAGCGGTAGCCGAAGCGCACCCCGTCGAAGCGCGACAGGTTGGAGGAGCACTCGGCCGGGGCCACCACGTAATAGGCCGGCACCGACAGGTGGGTGTTGGGCAGACTGATCTCCACCACCTCGGCGCCCAGCTTTTTGTACTCGGCCAGCGCCGCGTCGACCGCGTCGGCCACGCCCGCATCCAGGCCCGGATCGAAATGTTCCCTGATCAGGCCGATCTTCAGGCCCTTGAGATCCGCCCCCAGATCGGCCGTGTAATCGGGCACCGGCCGCGCCAGGCTGGTGGAGTCGCGCGGATCGAAACCGGCCATGGCGTTGAGCAGCAGCGCCGCGTCCCCGGCCGTTTGGGTCAGGGGACCGGCCTGATCCAGGCTGGAGGCGAAGGCGATCATGCCGTAACGGGAAACCCGCCCGTAGGTGGGCTTGAGGCCGGTGATCCCGCACAGGGCTGCCGGCTGGCGAATCGAGCCACCGGTGTCGGTGCCGGTCGCCGCCGGGGCCAGCCGGGCCGCCACCGCCGCCGCCGAGCCGCCGGAAGAGCCGCCGGGCACGGTCTGCGTATCCCAGGGATTTTTCACCGGCCCGTAAAAGCTGGTCTCGTTGGAGGAGCCCATGGCGAACTCGTCCATGTTGGTCTTGCCCAGGGTGACCATCCCCGCGTCGTTCAGGCGGGTCACCACGGTGGCATCGTAGGGGGCGATGAAGTTATCCAGCATTTTCGAGCCGCAGCTGGTTTTGATGCCCTCGGTGCAGAAAATATCCTTGTGCGCCAGCGGGATACCGGTCAGCGGACCGGCCTGCCCGGCAGCGCGCAGTTCGTCCGCCAGCCGGGCGCGCGCCAGTGCCGCGTCGCTCGCGGCGGTAATGTAGCTGTTGAGCTGCGGATCGTGACTGGCGATACGCTCAAGATAGTGTCGGGTCAGCTCCTCGCTGGAGTATGCCCCGCTGTCCAGATCCCGGGCCAGTTCCGCAAGCGTTTTGTCGTGCATGCCGTCTCTCTGTAATTTCAGTATTCTGAGGAAGTTAAGGGGGAAATCGGCCCGCAGGCGGCGTTATTCAACGACCCGGGGGACCAGATACAGGCCGTCCTCAACACTGGGCGCCACGGCCTGGAAGCGTTCCCGCTGATCCATTTCGGTGACCCGGTCGTCGCGCAACGGCTGTACCGCGTCAAGCGGGTGAGCCATCGGGGTCACCGCGGCGGTGTCCACCGCATTCATCTGTTCGACCATTTCCAGGATGCTGGAGAGGTTGTCGGCATAGCCGGGAATATCGGCCTCGCTGATGCCCAGCCGGGCCAGATGCGCGATCTTTTCGACGTCAGATTTATCCAGTGACATGGTGTCCTCGGTAAGCCAAAATCCCGGCACCGGGCCGGTTGTGATGGGCTAGGCAAATTGGCAACGTTACCACAGATGATTCCTTGCCCAAAGCCCTTCTATTTGATTACAGTACCCGTTTATACTGTCGTGTCCCTTCACCTATAAAGATTACAAACATGTTTGAAAGCTTACGGGGTCTTTTCTCCAACGATATTTCCGTCGATCTGGGTACCGCCAACACCCTCATTTACGTCCGCGGTCAGGGTATTGTACTCAATGAGCCCTCGGTTGTGGCGATCCGCCAGGAGCGCGGACCGGGCGGGCCCAAGTCGATTGCCGCGGTCGGCGCCGAAGCCAAGCGAATGCTGGGGCGTACCCCCGGTAATATTGTGGCTGTGCGGCCAATGAAAGACGGCGTCATCGCCGACTTCACCGTCACCGAGAAAATGCTCCAGCATTTCATTCGCAAGGTGCACGAGACGCGTTTTTTCCGGCCCAGCCCGCGGGTGCTGATCTGTGTCCCCTGCGGTTCCACCCAGGTGGAGCGCCGGGCGATTCGTGAATCGGCCGCCGGCGCCGGCGCGCGGGATGTCTATCTGATTGAAGAGCCGATGGCCGCGGCCATCGGCGCCGGTATGCCGATCGCCGACGCCAGCGGTTCGATGGTGGTCGATATCGGCGGCGGCACCACCGAAGTGGCGGTCATCTCCCTGAGCGGGATCGTTTATTCCGCCTCGGTGCGCATCGGCGGCGATCGTTTCGACGAGGCGATCATCAACTACGTGCGCCGCAATTACGGCAGTCTGATCGGCGAGTCCACCGCCGAGCGTATCAAGCAGGACATCGGCACCGCTTACCCCGGCCACGAGGTCCGCGAGCTGGAAGTGCGCGGCCGCAACCTGGCCGAAGGGGTGCCGCGCAGCTTCACTCTCAACAGCAACGAGATCCTCGAGGCCCTGCAGGAACCCCTGTCGGGGATCATCAGTGCGGTCAAGACCGCGCTGGAACAGACCCCGCCCGAGCTGGCCTCGGATATCGCCGAGCGCGGCATGGTGCTGACCGGCGGCGGCGCCCTGCTTAACGATCTGGATCGGCTGTTGATGGAAGAGACCGGCCTGCCGGTGATCATCGCCGAGGATCCGCTGACCTGCGTGGCCCGTGGCGGCGGTCGGGCCCTGGAGATGATCGACGAGCACGGTGGCGATCTGTTTACTGTCGAATAAGCGTTTTGACGCATGCCCGTTGGATTCACACAGCCGGGCAAAATCGGTAACCTCTATTCCTGTCCGACCAGTCGATTCTGTCAGGGAGACTGACCGTTAAACTCTTATTTGTACAAGGTCCGTCCGCCACGATCCGGTTGCTGCTGTTGATCCTCATTTCAGTGGCACTGATGACCGTGGATCATCGCTCCGGTTACATCCACACCGTCCGCTCCGGTCTGGCCGTGGTGGTTTACCCCCTGCAATACGCGGTCAACCTGCCTGCCGAACTCATGGGCTGGGCCTCGAATACCTTCGTCTCCCGCGACGAATTGCAAAAGCAAAATGCCGAACTGCGCACCCAGAACACGCTGCTCAAGGCCCAGATGCAAAAGCTGGCCTTTATCGAGGCGGAAAACATCCATCTGCGCGAGTTGCTGCAATCCTCCAAACGGGCGGGTGAACGGATCCTGATTGCCGAACTGCTGGCCGTGGATCTTGACCCTTACCGAAAACAGGTCGTGATCAACAAAGGCAGCAGCCACGATGAACTGTACGTCGGTCAACCGATCGTGGACGCCCAGGGAGTCATGGGTAAACTGACCCACGTTACCCCCTTCTCCAGTACCGCCCAGCTGATCACCGATCCCAATCATGCCGTGCCGGTACAGGTGAATCGCAACGGGCTGCGCGCGGTGGCGATCGGCACCGGCGAGGGCAGTGTGGAACTGCTGCATCTGCCGAACAACGCCGACATTCAGCGCGGTGATCTGCTGGTCAGCTCCGGGCTGGGTTGTGTTTATCCCGCCGGCTACCCGGTGGCCACGGTCACCGAAGTCACCACCAACCCCAGCCTGCCGTTTGCCGAAATCGTCGCCGAGCCCGTGGCACGACTGCAGCGCAGCCGTGAAGTCCTGCTGGTCTGGCCCGCACTGGCCAACCTGCCACAAATGGAAAGCCCCTGCGAAGTACATAAACGGAGGGCTGACCAATGAGAAGCGCAGCGCAAGGGGGTGGCGGCGTCATCCTGATCAGTTTTATCGTGGCACTGGCACTGACCATTGTACCCTTGCCCGACATGCTGGAAGTAGCCCGCCCCGAATGGATGATTATGGTCCTGGTATATTGGGTCATGGCGCTGCCCCAGCGGGTCGGTGTCGGAGTTGCCTGGATACTGGGACTGTTACTGGATGTGGTACGCGACGCCCTGCTCGGCCAGTATGCCATCACCCTGGCACTGATCGCGTTTATTGTGATTCATTTGCATCAACGTCTGCGGGTCTTTCCGATCTGGCAGCAGGCGCTGGCCGTGGCCCTGCTGGTGATATTGCAGTACATCCTGGTTTTCTGGATCAAGGGCCTGACCGGTGAGTTGCCCCCATTCTGGAAAATGCTGTTACCGGCAGTCAGCACCCTGATTTTCTGGACTCCGGTCTATCTGATATTACGACAAATCCGACGCCGTTATCAGCTCAGCTGAACGAACCGATGCCGCGTACTCGTCAACCAGCTTTCAAGGATAATCTGCGCGAAACGGCGTTGTTTAATCGACGCTTGCTGGTTGTCGCGATCATGGTAGTAATATTGGCCGCAACATTGGTGGGCCGGCTGTTCTATTTACAGGTCATCAACCAGACCCATTACTCGACCCTGTCGGAAAACAATCGGGTCAACCTGTTGCCAATCCCCCCGACCCGCGGCCTGATTTATGATCGCAACGGAATTGTCCTGGCCCAGAACCAGCCCAGCTTTACCCTGACCCTGGTACCGGAACACATTCCGGATCTGGATGCCACTCTCGAGGCATTGCAGCAACGCATCCAGTTGACCGATCGGGATATTGCCCGTTTTCACCGCTTTCGTTTGCAAAAGCGTCGCTTCGAGGGGATCCCGCTGCGGTTTCGTCTGACCGACGAGGAGGTCGCGCGTATTGCCGTCGATCAATCCCGCCTGCCGGGGGTGGAAATCAAAGCCGAGCTGGTGCGCCATTACCCTCTGGGTGAACTGGCTTCCCATGCCATCGGCTATGTCGGACGTATCAGCGAAAATGAACTCGATAATCTCAACACCACCAACTACAGCGCGACCAACCACATCGGTAAAATGGGAGTGGAAGGCTATTATGAAAACCAGTTGCATGGCGAGGTTGGTTATCAACAAGTAGAGACCAATGCACAGGGGCGCATCCTGCGGGTACTGGAGCGGACCCTCCCAAAACCGGGTAAAAATCTCTACCTTAACCTCGATGCCCGCCTGCAGAAAGTGGCCGAAGAGAGTTTCGATGGTGAACAAGGCGCCCTGGTTGCCATAGATCCAACCAATGGTGCGATCCTGGCTTTTGCCAGCATGCCAACCTACGATCCGGGTCTGTTCGTCAATGGCATCACCTCAAAAAACTATCGGGATCTCACCTCCTCCATGGCACGGCCGTTGTTCAATCGCGCCTTGCGCGGCCAGTATCCGCCCGGCTCAACCCTCAAACCCTTCCTCGGTCTGGCCAGTTTACAGACCGAAGCACTTGGGCATGATCATGAAATAAACTGCCGGGGCTGGTACAAACTGAAGAATGACAAGCGTCGTTACCGCGACTGGAAAGAAGAAGGCCACGGAAAAACTGATCTGGATAAAGCTATTGCGGAATCCTGTGATATCTATTTCTATGAACTGTCATTTGAGCTGGGCATCGACAACATCCATAAATACCTGTCACGCTTTGGCCTGGGCCGGCGCACCGGCATTGACATCCGCGGAGAGTTACCCGGCCTGGTGCCGTCACGGGAATGGAAACGGCGTACACGCAACCAGCCCTGGTTCCACGGTGAGACCCTGATTACCGGCATCGGCCAGGGCTATATGTTGGCCACACCCCTGCAGCTGGCCAGTATTACCGCCACCCTGAGCCAGCGAGGCCGGCGCCAGACACCGCGCATGCTGTATGCCGTACAGGATGCCACCTCCAACGAGTTTAATGTTCAAAAAAGCAAGCCGCGCGAACCGGTGGAGGGAATTGACGAGGCACACTGGCAAACCGTTATCCAGGCCATGCGTGATGTACTTCACGGTCCCAGTGGCACCGCCCGGGGTACCGGAGACGGAATGCAATACGAAGCCGCCGGCAAAACCGGCACCTCACAGGTATTCGGTATCGCCCAGGACGAAGAGTATGTCGAGGAAGACGTTATCAAACAGCTGCGCGATCACGGTCTGTTTATCAGCTTTGCACCGCTGGAAGATCCCCGTATCGCCGTCGCGGTGATCGTGGAAAACGGCGGCAGCGGCAGTTCCTCCGCTGCACCTATCGCGCGTAAAGTAATGGACCACTATCTTCTTGAGCGGAATGATTCCCATGAGCCCGACTGATCACCACCAGTTTACCAACCCAAACCGGATCAGCGCCGGTGGCCAGTTACTGCAACGCCTGCACCTGGATCTGCCCTTGTTGTTCACATTATTAATACTCGCCGTTATCGGCGGTTTTGTTCTTTACAGTGCCTCGGACCAGAATACCGAGTTGCTTGTTCGCCACTCACTGCGATTGCTGATCGGTTTCGTAATCATGGTAAGCCTGGCGCAGATGCAACCGGAAACCTTCCGTTTCTGGTCACCGTGGCTGTTCGGTATTGGACTGATATTGCTATTCGCGGTCCTGCTCTTCGGCCAATCCGGCGGTGGTGCGCAGCGCTGGCTGAATTTCGGCCTGTTCCGTTTTCAACCGTCGGAGATCATGAAAATCGCCGTACCGATGATGATCGCCTGGTATTTGTGCAATGCCGCCATTCCACCGAGCCCGGGGCGGCTTTTAGTCAGTATCCTGCTACTGGTGGTGCCCACGCTGCTGATTGCCCGACAGCCGGATCTGGGAACCTCGCTGTTGATCGCCTGTGCCGGCTTTTTTGTCCTGTTCCTCGCCGGATTGCGCTGGAGTCTGATGCTCGGGGCCATTATCGCCCTGATTGCCAGCACCCCGTTAATCTGGAACTATCTGCTGCATGACTACCAGCGACAGCGGGTATTAACCTTTCTCAATCCGGAAGTCGAGCCTCTGGGATCCGGCTATCATATTATTCAGTCCACCATTGCCATCGGTTCAGGCGGCGTTTACGGAAAGGGCTGGCTGAACGGTACCCAGGCACACCTGGATTTTCTGCCGGAACGTTCCACCGATTTTATCTTTGCCGTGTTCAGTGAAGAGTTCGGCCTGCTAGGCGTGCTGGTATTGCTGTTGCTCTACGGGATACTCATCGCCCGCGGTATCATCATCGCGGCCCGTGCCCAGGACACTTACAATCGACTTCTGGCCGGCAGCCTGATTCTGACATTCTTTATTTATGTGCTTGTCAATATCGGCATGGTCTCCGGCCTGTTGCCGGTGGTGGGCGTTCCCCTGCCACTGATCAGCTACGGGGGCACATCAATAGTGACCTTGCTGGCCGGTTTCGGTATTCTTATGTCTATCCAGACGCATCGGCGACTTATACCAACATGACACTAACACAGCGGGTTATAATGAAAAGGTCTCTCCGTTTTACCCTGTTTTGGGCAGGTCTTTGTCTCGGCTTTGCCTCTCACTCCCATGCCGGCGACTTTTCCGGTAATGTACAGCTACAGAGCTTTATTCAGGAGATGAGCGAGCAACATGAGTTTGACTCAAACCGGTTGCAGACACTTTTCGAAAATGCACGGCTGCACCAGAGCATCCTCGATGCCATTTCCCGGCCGGCGGAAAGCAAACCCTGGCATGAATACCGCCCTATTTTCGTAACCCGGGAGCGGACCCGGGGCGGCGTACGCTTCTGGCGCCAGAACCACGCCGCCTTGCAGCGCGCGGAAGAAAAATTCGGTGTCCCGCCGCAGATCATCACCGCCATCATTGGCGTTGAAACCCGCTATGGTCAACATGCCGGGCGCTATTCCGTGCTCGATGCCCTGGCCACCCTGGCCTTCGCCTATCCACCGCGCAGCAGTTTTTTCCGCAAAGAGCTCAAAGAGTATCTGCTCATGACTCGTGAGGAAGAACTGGACCCGCTGGAACAAAAAGGTTCCTACGCAGGCGCAATGGGGATGCCCCAATTTATTTCCAGCAGTTTCCGCAACTACGCTATCGATTTTGACGGCGACGGCAAGCGGGACCTGTGGGACAACCCGGAGGATGTCATCGGCAGTGTCGCCCATTATTTTCACAAACACCGCTGGAAACCGGGGCAGCCGATTGCGCACAAGGTCAAGGTACACGGCACAAAATACTCTAAGCTAATCAGCGATGATCTGCGCCCCCGTTTCACCCAGCAGGAACTGCTGGATAATGGCGTGATCCTGCCACGCGACATCCCCCGGGATATCAAGGGGACACTTATCGAGCTGGAAACGGAAGATGGGCCGGAATACTGGGTCGCCTGGCACAACTTTTATGTCATCAGCCGCTATAATCATAGTGCGCTGTATTCCATGGCGGCGTACCAGCTCAGCGAACTGATCGCCGCCGCCCGTAATAACTAGCCTGATTCAGGGGAGCGTCAGTGAAACATGCCGTTCTCATCGTCTTCGCCGTCAGCCTGCTGAGCGCCTGTGCCGGTGGCAGCAACTCCCGCTATGCCATGCAGCATGACAGCGCGCCGGACGATGACTTCAACGCCTCGCGTATCCCCGATGCCGTGCCGCGCGTGGAACCCCGCAGCCCTTATGGCAACCCTGACTCCTATGTTGTTCGCGGAAAACGCTATCGTGTCAAATCCAGCAGCCAGGGCTATGTCGAGCGCGGGCTGGCCTCCTGGTACGGCAAGAAATTCCATGGCCATCGCACTTCCAGCGGTGAAACCTACGACATGTACGCCATGACCGCCGCCCACAAGACGCTGCCTTTACCAACCTACGCCGAGGTCACCAACCTCGACAATGGTAAAAAGATCATCGTCAAGATTAACGACCGTGGCCCCTTTCATGTGCAACGCATCATCGATCTCTCCTATGCCGCGGCCAAAAAGCTGGCAATAACCGGCAAGGGTACCGCACCGGTACAGGTACGTGCGCTGGATCCGGGCCAGCCCGCAGGACCGATCCAGGCCAAAGATGAAGGTGCCTCATCGCGTTATATCGCCGCACACATGGGTCGACTGCCGGCGGAACCGGACAACAACGCAAAACCGGTTGCAACCCAACCCGCAGGCGGCGAGAACAGTGCGCTTTTTATCCAGGTGGGGGCATTTTCCAGCCGCGACAACGCCGAGCAATTGCGCGCCCGGCTTACTCGGCACGTCGACGATTTCGACGTGGCCGCGGCATTTCATGACCGGACCCGGCTCTATCGGGTGCGGATCGGCCCTCTGGACAGCCGCGAACAGGCCAATCAGCTGGTCGAACGCATTGTCCGCAGCGGACTGGGCAAGCCCCGCATCGTCACGGACTGACAACTTCGCCGGCTCCGGTCCGACAATTTCAGCGGTCTGCGCCCGCTAACACTCAAAATGCAGGTATATCCCTCTTTTCCTCTCGCGCTTTATGACCTGTTTCACTTGCGAGGAGCAATAAACCGGCCATTTTGCGACTGAGCGCTGGGTTTTGGGCGCCTCAACCGTTAAAATAACCCGATTCAATACACAACGAGGGATAAAATGCGCTCCGTGTTTCGACTCATCAGCCTGTTTGTTGCTCTGTTCAGTCCCAATCTGCTCGCGGCGCCGGATCTGGTTCCCGCGCCGCCACAACTTTCCGCGACAGCCTCACTGCTGATGGATCATCACAGTGGCCGGGTGCTGGTTGAACATAATGCAAATACCCGGGTTGAGCCGGCCAGCCTTACCAAGATCATGGCCAGCTATGTGGCGTTTCACGCCCTGCGCAACGGTAGTATTAAACTGGATGACGAGGTGCGGATCAGCAAGAACGCCCGTTACAAGCACACCGAGGGCTCGCGTATGTTTGTCGAATACAACTCGCTGGTCAGTGTCGAGGATCTGCTGAGGGGCGTGATTGTCCAGTCGGGCAATGATGCCAGTATCGCTCTGGCCGAACACATTGCCGGCAGTGAGGAGAGTTTTGTCAACCTGATGAACCGCCATGCCCGTTCCCTGGGCATGCAAGATACTCACTTCACCAACAGTACCGGCTGGCCCGATGAGGAGCACTACACCACCGCCGCCGATCTGGCCAAACTTTCCAGGGCGATGATCAGCGATTTCCCTGAAGAGTACGCCATGTTTGCCGAGCGGCATTTTACCCATAACAGCATCCGGCAGCCAAACCGTAACCGTCTGTTATGGCTGGACAGCCGGGTCGATGGTATCAAAACCGGCTATACCGAGTCGGCAGACTATTGTCTGGTCTCCTCCGCACAAAACGATGACATGCGCCTGATCGCTGTCGTCATGGGGGCACCGGGATCCGAGAAACGCGATGAAGACAGCCGCAAATTATTGAATTACGGTTTCCGCTTTTACGAAACCTTCGCCTTGCATGATGCCAATGAACCATTGACGGAAATGCGTATCTGGAAAGGGGAGCAGGAGATGGTGCCGTTGGGTCTGCAAGCACCTTTGTACATTACCATCCCCCGGGGACAGCGCCGCAATGTTAAAGCCCACATGAAAGTTGATTCGATGATCATGGCTCCGGCTCAAAAGGACGAGGAATACGGCACGGTGAATGTCACCCTCGGGGAAGAGAAACTGGCCAGCAAACCGCTGGTGGCACTGCGCGATGTCGAGGAAGGGAGTCTGTGGCGCAAATTAATTGATAATATCAAACTGTTGTTCAAGTGAACGCCGGCTAACGGGTATGTCCGACGCAATTTGTTATCTGAACGGCGATTATCTGCCCCTGGACGAAGCCTGTGTTCCGGTGCTGGATCGCGGCTTTATCTTCGGCGACGGGGTCTATGAAGTGATTCCCGTCTACGCCGGCAAGCCCTTTCGCCTGGCACATCACCTGCAGAGGTTGAAAGACAGCCTCAATAGCATTTATCTCGCCAATCCGCTGAGCGATGAGCAGTGGGCGCAAATAATTCAGCAGGTCATTTCACACAATACCGGCGGGGATCAATCCGTGTATCTGCAGGTCACGCGTGGCGTCGCCAGGCGCGACCACGGGTTTCCCGGCGAGACACACCCCACTGTTTTCGTAATGAGCAATCCATTCAGCCCGATCGACGCGAAATTGCTCGAAGAGGGTGTGGGCGCCATTACCCTGGAGGATATCCGCTGGCAGTATTGCCATATCAAAAGCATTGCTCTGCTGCCCAACATTCTGCTGCGCCAGCAGGCACTGGACGCCGGCGCCGCGGAGGCGATTCTGCTCAAGGCGGACAAGGTCACCGAAGGCGCCGCCAGTAACGTGTTTGTCGTTCTCCAGGGTAAATTAATGACCCCGCCCAAGGGCGAGTGCCTGCTGCCGGGCATCACCCGCGATCTGGTGGTCGAGCTGGCGGACAAACACGGTGTCGCCTGTGAACAAAGGGAAATCAGCCGCGAGGAGCTGTTGCAGGCCGAGGAGATATGGATCACCAGCTCCACCCGTGAGATTCTGCCGGTCACCCGCCTCGACGGCCATCCGGTCGGCGACGGCCTCCCCGGTCCCGTCTGGCAGAAGATGTACGCTATCTATCAGGATTACAAGAACGAACTGCGCCAGGCTCGCTGAAAGAGGTCTGAATCAAGTGGCGGGAGACGAAGTCCGCCAAGGCACGCGAATCAACGTGAATATTTCATAAAAATTTTGCGTCCATTTGCGTTTATTGGCGGACTATCATCAACTTATCGAGGTGCCGGATGTAACTTCCGGGCCCGGGTTGTCCTCGACAGCTTCCCGGATCTCTTGCAAGCCTGGCAAACTCACCCTAAATAAAAAGTACTTGCAACATTTCGAGTCCAACCATGAGTCAGGAAGAAACGTTTCTGGAATTTCCCTGCGAGTTTCCCATCAAGGTGATGGGCCGCAGCGATATGGATCTGCAAGCGCTGGTTATGGAACTGGTGAGCAAACACGTTCCGGAACTGCGCGAACAGGACATCACCCGCCGCGACAGCCGCCAGGGCAACTTTGTCTCCCTGACGGTCACGGTGACCGCCACCAGCAAGGCCCAGCTGGATCGCATCTATCTGGACCTCAATGCCAGCGATGCGGTCCTGATGACCCTCTAGCCGTGAGTCACATCTCCTCCGACAAGCCCCTGCGGATACGCCGGCGAGGCCTGTGCGAATATGAGCCGATCTGGCACGAGATGCAGGCATTCACGCAGCAACGCCAGGCCGATACAGCGGATGAACTGTGGCTGCTGCAACACCCGCCGGTCTTTACCCTGGGGCGCAACGCCAGGCCCGAACATCTGCTGGATCCCGGCGATATCCCGGTAATCCCCGTCGACCGCGGCGGCCAGGTCACTTATCACGGACCGGGACAACTGATGGTCTATACCCTGGCGGATCTGAAACGACTGGAACTGGGAATACGCGAGTTTGTTACCCGTCTGGAACAGGCGGTCATCGATCTGCTCGCCGACTATCATATCGAGGCGCGCGGCCGGCGCGATGCACCGGGTGTCTATGTTGGGGAGGCCAAGATCGCCGCGTTGGGTTTGCGGGTCAAACAGGGTTATACCTATCACGGCCTGGCCCTGAACATCGATATGGATCTGTCGCCCTTTGCCCGTATCAACCCCTGCGGTTACGCGGGCATGGCTGTCACCCAGCTGCGGGATCTCGGTATCAGCGACAGCCTGGCAACCGTCAGTGACCGATTCGTTGCCCATTTACTCACCAATCTGGGCTACAATGGCCGGGAACAACCGCCGGAATAGTCCCATGAGTCAGCCGTCCGATACCAATTCACAGGACACACCACCGCGCCCCGCCAATCCACTCAAGGGCAAGTCCAAGACCGATCGTATTCCGATCAAGGTGGTCCCCGCGGATAAACCGCTACCCAAACCGCGCTGGATTCGCGCCCGTTCGCCCAACTCGCCGGAAGTGGGCCGGCTGAAACAATTGCTGCGCGAACACAACCTGTATACGGTCTGCGAAGAAGCGGCCTGTCCGAATCTGGGCGAATGCTTTGCACACGGCACGGCGACCTTCATGATCATGGGCGATCGCTGTACCCGGCGCTGCCCGTTTTGCGATGTCGCCCACGGCCGGCCGGACCCTCTGGACGAACAGGAGCCGTATAACCTGGCGGTCACCATCGGCGCCATGCAATTGCGCTATGTGGTGATCACCTCGGTGGACCGGGATGATCTGCGTGACGGTGGCGCCGCCCATTTCAGCCGCTGCATTGCCGCGGTGCGCGAACAGAGTCCGGCGACCCGCATCGAGGTGCTGGTACCCGATTTTCGCGGGCGCATGGCCAGGGCATTGACAGCCCTGGCCGGCGCCTTGCCGGACGTCTTTAACCACAACCTGGAAACCGTGCCCCGACTGTACAGGCAGGCCCGGCCCGGTGCCGACTATCACTGGTCACTCGAACTGTTACGGGAATTCAAACAACAGCATCCTGACATACCGACCAAATCCGGACTGATGCTGGGACTGGGTGAAAGCCTTGATGAGGTCGAACAGGTCATGCAGGATTTGCGTGATCACAACTGTGACATGTTGACCCTCGGCCAGTACCTGCAACCGGGGCCCCATCATCTGCCAGTCAGTCGCTATGTCACACCCGAAGAGTTCAAACAGCTGGAAGTGATTGGCTACCGGATGGGCTTCACCAATGTGGCCAGCGGCCCCATGGTGCGCTCCTCCTATCACGCGGATAAGCAGGCCGCCGGAGAATCGGTCGGCTAAAGAATAAAACACATTGCCGTAGCCGCTACAACCCTGACAACCCCGGGGTACTTTCATTGGAAATTCTGTTCATACGTCTCATTGAAGCGCTGCTCATGCCGCCGGGGCTGATGATCCTGATGATGCTGCTCGGCACGCTGATCATCGGCCGCCTCTTCATTACCGGCAAGATATTGATCATCGGCGGCTTTATCCTGCTGGTCGCCGCCAGCCTGCCGGCGGTCTCGGGTAATCTGCTGGCCCTGCTGGAACAGACCGCACCGATCACCCCCACACAGTTAAACCAGCGCCAGGCCCAGGCCATTGTGATTCTCGGCGGCGGGCGCTACGCGGATGCGCCGGAATATAACGGCCGGGACACAGTCTCGAAACATACCCTGGAACGACTGCGTTACGGCGCCCACCTGCACCGCCAGTCCAATCTGCCGATTCTGGTCACCGGCGGCAACCCCTATGGTCACGCGACTGCCGAAGGCGAGCTGATGCGCCGGGTACTGGAAAATGAATTCAGGGTACCGGTCAAATGGGTGGAGACGGCATCAAGCAACACCTGGGAAAACGCCCGCTACAGTCAACAGCAATTGAAACGCGAAGGCATCACCCGTATCGCCCTGGTTACCCATGCCTGGCATATGCCGCGCTCGGTTGTTGTCTTCGAACAACACGATCTTGACGTCATCCCCGCACCTACCGCCTACACCACCCGCGCCCGACCGCTGCTGTTACAGTTCGTCCCCGACGCCCGCGCCCTGGACGACACCCGCAAAGCCCTGCACGAACTCCTCGGCCGCCTCTGGTATAGCGTGCGCTACTAAGTACAACTA
>JBKGZJ010000034.1:0-17704 GCA_046545635.1 Thiohalophilus sp.
TTTTTATAGACCCCTAAAAATAAGCTAATATTTTGATCTGCAAGGTTTTTCGCGCTTTATACAAACTTGACACAAAGTTTGCGGCTAGCCTAGACTGGCTCGGCTTTGATCAATGATGATCACGGAACACAACAATAATAAACAAAATCGTCCGGCGGGGCGGTTTTAAATACATCCGCAGTCACTGCGGGATGCGGCGGAGGAGCGCAACGATGTTAGAGAACTATCTGCCGGTTCTCATATTCATGATTGTCGGTTTGACCGTCGGCGTGGTCATGATTGTGCTGGGCTTTGTCCTGGCGCCGAGCCGTCCTGACAGTGAAAAACTCTCTCCCTATGAATGCGGCTTCGAGGCGTTCGAAGATTCCCGCATGAAGTTTGACGTGCGTTATTACCTCGTCGCGATTCTGTTTATTATTTTCGATCTGGAAATTGCATTTCTGTTCCCATGGGGCGTGGTCCTCGAGGACATCGGTCTGTTCGGTTACGTGGCCATGGCGATCTTTCTGGGGATTCTGGTTATCGGCTTCATCTATGAATGGAAAAAAGGAGCCCTGGAATGGGAATAGAAGGGTTACTCAAAGAAGGTTACGTCACCACGACCGCGGATCGGCTGATCAACTGGGCGCGCACCGGTTCGATGTGGCCCATGACTTTCGGACTGGCCTGTTGTGCCGTGGAAATGATGCATGCCGCGGCATCCCGTTACGACATGGATCGCATGGGGCTGATTTTCCGGCCCAGCCCGCGCCAGTCGGATGTGATGATCGTCGCCGGTACTCTGGTGAACAAGATGGCCCCGGCCCTGCGCAAGGTGTATGACCAGATGGCCGAGCCGCGCTGGGTGATCTCCATGGGCTCCTGCGCCAATGGCGGCGGTTATTATCACTATTCCTATTCGGTGGTCCGTGGCTGTGATCGGATTGTCCCGGTGGATATTTATGTGCCGGGCTGCCCGCCCACGGCCGAGGCGTTGCTGTATGGCATCATGCAGTTGCAGAACAAAATAAAAAGAACCAACACCATAGCGCGCTGATCCCTTATATATGTCCAGATACTATAAACAGCTGGCCGAACAGGTCCGGGAAAAATTTGGCAATCGCATCCAGTCCTGTGACGTGGAGTGGGGTGAGCTGACGATCGTCGCCGACTGCCATAAACTGCTGGATGTGGCTGTAAGCCTGCGTGATGATCCGGAATTCGCGTTTGCCGAGTTGATCGATGTTTGTGGCGTGGATTACAGCGAGTATGGCGGCGAAGGGCAGTGGCAGGGGCCACGTTTTGCCTCGGTCTATCACCTGTTATCAATCAAGCACAATCATCGCCTGCGCTTGAAAGTCATGCTGGATAACGAACCGCCGGTCATCCCCTCGGTGGTGGATGTCTGGGCCTCGGCCAACTGGTTCGAACGCGAAGCTTTCGATCTGTACGGTATTGTTTATGAAGGTCACCCTGATCTGCGTCGTATTCTGACCGACTACGGCTTTATCGGTCATCCGTTCCGCAAGGACTTCCCGTTGATCGGGAACGTGGAAATGCGCTACGACCCGGAAAAACAGCGCGTCGTCTATCAGCCGGTCAGTATCGAGCCTCGGGTTGCACAGCAACGGGTTATCCGTGACGATCACCGTTATGCCGATCGTCTGATGCAGGAAGAAGAGGAATAACCGATGCCCGAGATCCGCAACTACACACTGAATTTCGGGCCCCAGCATCCGGCCGCGCACGGTGTGCTGCGACTGGTGCTGGAGATGGACGGCGAGGTAATTCAACGGGCTGATCCGCATGTGGGTCTGTTGCATCGCGCGACCGAAAAGCTGGCGGAAAGCAAGCCGTACAACCAGACCATACCCTACATGGATCGGCTCGATTATGTTTCCATGATGTGTAATGAGCACGGCTATGTGCTGGCGCTGGAAAAACTGCTGGACATCACCCCACCGATACGTGCGCAGTATATCCGGGTCATGTTCGATGAGATTACCCGGATTCTGAATCATCTGATGTGGCTGGGTACTCATGCACTCGACGTGGGCGCCATGACCATGTTCCTGTATTGCTTCCGCGAGCGCGAGGATCTGATGGATATGTACGAAGCGGTCTCCGGCGCGCGTATGCATGCGGCCTATTACCGCCCCGGCGGTGTGTATCGCGACTTGCCGGGTAAAATGGCGCAGTTCCAGAGCAGCAAGTACAAGGACGAGGCAGAGACCAAACGTCTGAACGAAGCGCGTAGCGGATCGCTGCTGGACTTTATTGAGGAGTTTGTGCAGCGTTTTCCCGCCAACATCGACGAATATGAAACCCTGTTAACAGATAATCGTATCTGGAAGCAGCGCACCGTGGGTATTGGTGTTGTGTCACCCGAGCGCGCCCTGCAACTGGGTTTTACCGGCCCGATGTTGCGTGGTTCCGGGATCGAATGGGACCTGCGCAAGAAACAGCCTTATGAAGTTTATGACCGAATGGACTTCGACATTCCGGTGGGCGTTAACGGAGATTGCTATGATCGTTATCTGGTGCGGATCGAGGAGATGCGCCAGTCGACCCGGATCATCAAACAGTGCATTGAGTGGCTGCGCAATAATCCCGGCCCGGTGATACTCGATGATCACAAGCTTACTCCGCCCAGGCGGGAGGAAATGAAGGATGACATGGAAGCACTGATCCATCATTTCAAGCTGTTTACCGAGGGCTACACGCTGCCGGCCGGGGAGGTTTATACCTCGATCGAGCACCCCAAGGGCGAACTTGGTGTCTATCTGGTTTCCGATGGCGCTAACAAGCCTTATCGACTGAAAGTCCGTGCCCCCGGTTTTTCACATCTGGCCGCCATGGATGAAATGAGCGAGGGGCATATGCTGGCGGATGTAGTGGCGATTATCGGCACTATGGATATTGTATTCGGAGAGATCGATCGATGATGGCGCAACATAAAAAATCCGCGAGCAAGCTGCACCTGATTAATGACGAGTCGCGTGCCGAGATCGATCAGTGGATCGCCAAATACCCCGAGGATCAGAAACAGTCGGCGGTCATGGCAGCACTGCGCATTTTGCAGGATCAGAACAAGGGCTATCTGAATAACGATCTGATCGATGCGACCGCCGAATATCTGGAAATGCCGCCGATTGCCGTTTATGAAGTGGCTACCTTCTATTCTATGTATGAACTGGAGCCGGTCGGGCGACACAAGATCTGCGTTTGCACCAACATTTCCTGCAAGTTGTGTGGTTCCGATGAGGTGGTCAGGCATCTGCAGGAACGCCTGGGTATCGGCCCGGGTGAAACATCCGATGATGGACGTTTCACGTTCAAGGAAGTGGAGTGCCTCGGTGCCTGTGTCGATGCGCCGATGTTCCAGCTGGGGGACAGCTACTACGGCAAACTGACACCGCAACGTATTGATGAAATTCTCGATGGCCTCGATTGAAACCGGAGCATGATGACAACAATAACAACCAACCGGGCGGGGGAGTGACAGATGGCAAATGAAGTCTGCTTCCGCACACTGCATCTCGACAAGCCCTGGACACTGGAGAATTATCGCAGTGTCGGCGGCTACGAGGTGTTGAAAAAAATCCTCGCCGAACAGACCCCGCAGGAACAGATTATCGAGGAACTGAAGACCTCCTCGTTACGTGGCCGCGGCGGGGCGGGTTTCCCCACCGGACTCAAGTGGAGCTTCATGCCGCGCAATGCACCCGGTCAGAAATATATCGTCTGCAATTCCGATGAAGGCGAGCCGGGCACCTGCAAGGATCGGGATATCATGCGCTATAACCCGCATCAGCTGATCGAAGGCATGATCATCGCCGGTTATACCATCGGTGCCTCGGTCGGTTACAACTACATTCGCGGTGAGTTCTGGGAGCCCTATGAGCGGGTCGAAGCGGCACTGGAAGAAGCCCGCGCCGCCGGCCTGCTGGGCAGGAATATTCTGGGCAGTGGTTTTGATTTTGAACTGCATAATCACCTGGGTGCCGGTGCCTATATTTGCGGCGAGGAGACCGCGCTGCTGGAATCCCTGGAGGGCAAGAAAGGTCAGCCCCGCTTCAAACCGCCGTTTCCGGCCGGTTACGGGCTGTATGGCAAACCGACCACCATTAATAATACCGAGACCCTGGCGTCGGTACCGGTGATTCTGCAACACGGCGGTCAGTGGTTCCTGGAACTGGGCAGGCCGAACAACGGTGGTACCAAGCTGTTCAGCGTCTCCGGCCACGTCAACAACCCCGGCAACTTCGAAGTGCCGCTGGGGACGCCGTTTTCCAAACTGCTGGAGCTGGCGGGGGGCATGCGCGACGGGCGCAAGCTCAAGGGCGTGATTCCCGGTGGTTCCTCAGTGCCGGTGCTGCCCGCCGAGATCATCATGGAGACCGATATGGATTACGACTCGCTGGCCAAGGCGGGCAGCATGCTGGGCGCCGGCTCGGTGATCGTAATGGATGAGACTACCTGCATGGTGGATGCCCTGGCGCGGCTGTCACACTTTTATTTCGAAGAGTCCTGCGGCCAGTGCACGCCCTGTCGCGAAGGCACCGGCTGGTTGTCGCGGGTGATCCATCGCATCGAACACGGTCAGGGCAAACAGGAAGATATGGATCTGCTGGATGATGTCGCAGCGCGCATTGCCGGGCGGACTATCTGTGCATTGGGCGACGCGGCGGCAATGCCGGTGCAGAGTTTCCTCAAGCATTACCGGGATGAATTCCAGTATCACATCGATCATGGCAAATGCCTGGTCGGTGGACGCTCATAACGTTAACAGGCAACGGTTGAATGTCAGACGATATCAACATTGAAATCAACGGCATGCCGCTTCAGGCGGCGCCGGGCACGATGGTGATCCAGGCGGCCGATGAGGCCGGGATTACCATCCCGCGTTTCTGTTATCACAAGAAACTGTCAGTGGCGGCCAACTGCCGTATGTGTCTGGTGGAAGTGGAAAAGGCGCCCAAGCCGCTGCCCGCCTGCGCCACACCGGTTACCGAGGGCATGAAAGTCTATACCAAATCAAACTTCGCCCTCGAAGCACAAAAAAGCGTGATGGAATTCCTGCTGATCAATCACCCGCTGGATTGCCCGATTTGTGATCAGGGCGGAGAATGCGATCTGCAGGATATCGCCATGGGCTATGGCAAGGATGTGTCGCGTTTTGCCGAGAAAAAACGGGTGGTGCCGAGCAAGAATATCGGCCCTCTGATCGCCACCGACATGACCCGCTGCATCCACTGCACCCGTTGCGTGCGTTTCGGCCAGGAGATCGGCGGCATCATGGAACTGGGCGCCTACGGGCGGGGCGAGGATACCCGGATCGGAACGTATATGGAGAGCGCCGTCTCTTCGGAAATGTCCGGCAATGTGATTGACCTGTGTCCGGTCGGCGCCCTGACTTCCAAACCCTATCGTTATCGTGGCCGGCCCTGGGAGAACCAGCAACGTGACAGTATTGCCGCGCACGATTGTGTCGGCTCCCACCTGGAGGTGGAAGTTCGCCGCAATACGGTGATGCGTGTCCTGCCGCGTGAGAATGAAGCCATCAATGAGACCTGGCTGTCGGATCGGGATCGGTTCAGTTATACCGGTCTGTATCACGAGCAACGGGCACGCCACGCCCTGATCAGGCAGGGGGATCAATGGAAAGAGGTGGACTGGCAGATTGCGCTCAATTACGCCGTTGAGGGCATCAAAACGGTCCAGCAGGGTAGCGGCAGTGAACAGATCGGCGCGCTGACCTCGCCGAGTGCGACCCTGGAAGAGATGTATCTGCTGCAAAAACTGCTGCGCAGTCTGGGCAGTCACAATATCGATCATCGCCTGCGTCAGCTCGATTTTCGTGCCCAGGAAGCGATGCCGCATTACCCGTCACTGGGCCTGTCCATTGCCGAGCTGGAACAGATCGAGGCGGGTTTATTGATCGGTTCTTGCGTGCGCAAGGACCAGCCGATCATCGCCCATCGGTTGCGCAAGGCGGCCCTCAACGGGGCCAACATCATGTCGGTCAATGCGATCGACTATGATGTCAACTTTCCGCTGGCCGAATCCATTGTTACCGCACCGGCTAATATGCCACTGACCCTGGCCGGGATCGCCAAGGCGCTGCTGACCCTGAGCGGCGAATCGGCCCCGGCGGATCTGGCTGCCAGACTGGAAAATATCACCAGTCATGATGATCATCTGGCGATCGCCAAACACCTGTATAGTGCTGACGACGCGGTCGTCCTGCTCGGGACGCAGGCCATGGGTCAGATCGAGTTCAGCGAACTGCAGCATCTGGCCGAGCTGATCGGACGTCTGGCCGGCGCGAAGTTCGGTTATCTGACCGAGGGGGCCAACAGTGCCGGGGCCTGGCTCGCCGGGGCCGTGCCGCACCGTCGGGTCGGTGGCGAAACCATTGCCTCGCCGGGACGCCATGCCGGTGAGATGCTTTCCCGGCCCCAGGGCGCCATGTTGTTGCTGAATGTCGAGCCTGAATTCGACTCGGCCTATGGCCACCAGGCGTTCAGGGCCATGCAGAAGAGTGATTTTGTGGTGACACTGTCGCCTTATGTCAGTGACAGTCTCAAAGACTGCGCCGATGTCATCCTGCCGATAACCCCGTTTACCGAGATGTCCGGTACCTTTGTTAATGCCGAGGGTCACTGGCAGAGTTTCTCTGCCGCGGTCGACCCGCTGGAGGAAGCCAAGCCTGCCTGGAAAGTCCTGCGTGTGCTGGGCAATCTGTTTGAGTTCGACGGCTTTGACCAGGTGACTTCCGAGGAGGTGCGGGATGAACTGCAGGAGCTCAGCGGTCAACCGTCAATGGACAATCAGAGTGCCTGGCAATGTCCGCAACTGACACCGGCCGCTTCAGGCTTGCAGCGCATCGGGCACTTGCCCATCTATGCGGTGGATTCTCTGGTACGTCGGGCGCAACCGCTTCAGGATACGGTCGATGCCATAGCCGCGGCGGCCTATATCAATGAGCAAACCGCCAATGCGGCCGGCATCAGTGATGCGGCGTATGTTCTGGTACGCCAGGACGACAGCGAAGCGCGCTTGCCCCTGGTGATCGACGAGGCGGTCCCCGCGCAATGTGTGCTGATTCCCTATGGCGTCGCCGGCAGTGAAACATTGACCCGCGCCTACGGGCCGATTGAATTGCAACGGGGTTAAGACAAAACATGGAATGGCTTAATTCAACTTATCAATCTGCTGCCGATTTCACGCTCTGGTGGTTTTCCCAGCCGGCAGTGCTGATTCTGTTGCAGGTCGTTATGATTGTCGCCCCGCTGATGCTGGCGGTGGCCTATCTGACCTTTGCCGAGCGCAAGATCATCGGCGCCATGCAGGTGCGTATGGGGCCGACCCGGGTCGGGCCGCGTGGCTGGCTGCAGCCCATTGCCGATGCACTCAAGTTGATTTTCAAGGAAATCATCATTCCCACCGGCGCCAACAAGGTGCTGTTCGTGATCGCGCCGATTCTCTCCATCGGTCCGGCGCTGGCCGCCTGGGCGGTGATTCCATTTAATGCCGAATACGTGCTGGCGGATATCAATGCCGGTCTGCTGTATGTCCTGGCCATTACCTCGGTCGGGGTGTACGGGGTCATCATCGCCGGCTGGGCTTCCAACTCCAAGTACGCGCTGCTGGGTGCGATGCGCTCCGCCGCGCAGATCGTCGCCTACGAAATCGCCATGGGCTTTGCCCTGGTCACGGTGATCATGGCCGCCGGCAGTCTGAATATCGGCACCATTATCGAGTCCCAGGCCGGCAGTCCCCTGCACTGGTTCTGGCTGCCGCTGTTACCGATGTTCGTGATCTATTTCATTTCCGGCGTGGCCGAGACCAATCGCGCGCCGTTTGACGTGGCCGAGGGGGAGTCGGAAATCGTGGCCGGTTTCCATGTCGAATACTCCGGCATGGTGTTCGCGGTCTTTTTCCTGGCCGAATACGCCAACATGATTCTGATTTCGGTACTGGCCGCGGTCCTGTTCCTGGGCGGCTGGTTGTCGCCATTTGAAGGCTGGGTACCCGAGGCCTGGTTCGAGATTACCGGTCTGGGGCTGTTACTCGGACACGGGGTCCACTGGCTGTTGATTAAAACAGCCATTTTCTTGTTCTTTTATCTATGGTTCCGCGCCACCTTCCCGCGCTACCGTTATGATCAAATCATGCGGCTTGGCTGGAAGGTCTTTATCCCGATTACCATCGTCTGGTTGATGGTGGTCGGCCTGATGATTCTGACCGGTTTCGGCTGGTGGTTTGACTAGGAACAGGAGGCGCTTATGATGAATACCGCAGTACGGTTCCTCAAAAGTCTGTTCCTGCTGGAATTGTTCCGGGGTATGCGGCTGACCGGACGGCATCTGTTTGTCCGTAAAGTCACGTTGCAATATCCCGAGGAGCATACCCCGCTGTCGCCGCGTTTTCGGGGTCTGCATGCGTTGCGCCGTTATCCCAATGGTGAAGAGCGCTGCATTGCCTGCAAATTGTGCGAGGTGGTCTGCCCGGCGCTGGCGATTACCATTGAATCGGAACAACGGGATGATGGTACACGGCGCACCACGCGCTATGACATCGATCTGACCAAGTGCATTTTCTGTGGCTATTGCGAGGAGTCCTGCCCGGTGGACTCCATTGTCGAAACGCATATTTTTGAATATCACGGTGAAAAACGCGGTGATCTCTATATGACCAAGGATCGCCTGCTGGCGGTCGGTGACAAATACGAAAAAGAAATCGCTGCGGCCCGGGCCGAAGATGCGCCTTACCGTTAAGCGCTGCTAACGACAAAAGACAATCAAAAGATAATAACGATATGGTTGAAAAATTAATCTTTTACGTATTTGCCTTCATCATGGTGTTTGGCGCCACCATGGTGATCACCGTGCGCAACCCGGTGCGGGCCGCGCTGTTTCTGGTGTTGACCTTTTTCGCCAGTGCTGCCATCTGGGTGCTGCTGGAGGCGGAATTCCTCGCCATTACCCTGGTGCTGGTTTACGTCGGCGCGGTCATGGTGTTGTTCCTGTTCGTGGTGATGATGCTGGATATCAACACGGCCCAGCTCAAGGAGGGTTTCATTCGCTATTTGCCGGTGGGCATAGGCGTGGCGCTCCTGCTGGTGGTGATGCTGGTCGGCGTGGTCGGACCGGAGAACTTCAGTCTGGACAAGATCGCCGCGCCGGAACGCCATGGCGCCGATTACAGTAATACCCGTGAACTGGGTAACGTGCTGTATACCGTTTATGTTTATCCTTTTGAGATTGCCGCGGTCATCCTGCTGGTGGCGATTGTTGCGGCGATTGCCCTGACACTGCGCAAACGGCCCACAACCAAATACCAGAATCCGGACAGCCAGATCTCGGTCAAACGCGATGACCGGGTACGAATGGTCAAAATGAAGTCCGAAGAGAAGAAATAAGTGAGAGTGCCATGCTAGCGTTATCCGACTTTTTGATTCTGGGTGCCGTGATGTTCGGCCTGAGCATCGCCGGAATTTTCATTAACCGGAAAAACATCATTATCCTGTTGATGGCGATTGAACTGATGCTGCTGGCGGTAAATATGAATTTTATCGCTTTTTCCCATTTTCTGGGCGATACGGCGGGCCAGGTGTTCGTGTTCTTTATTCTGACGGTGGCAGCGGCCGAGGCAGCCATCGGGCTGGCAATTCTGGTGGTGCTGTTCCGTAACAAACGCACCATTAATGTCACCGAACTGGACAGCATGAAAGGCTAGAGCTGATGAATAATATGGAAAATGTCTATCTCTGGACCGTGCTGGCGCCGTTAATCGGGGCGATCATCGCCGGTCTGTTCGGTAAAAAAATCGGTCGTGCCGGCGCCCACTGGGTGACCATTGTCGGTGTGGCCGTCGCTTTCGTGTTGTCCGCGATCACTTTTAAGCACATGGTAATCGACGGGGCCGAGGTCTATAACGCGTCGGTCTATACCTGGCTGGTGAGCGAAGGGATTCGTTTTGAGATCGGTTTTCTGATCGATAACCTGACCGCCATGATGATGGTGGTGGTGACCTTCGTCTCGCTGATGGTGCACATCTACACCGTCGGCTATATGCACGAGGATCCCGGTTACCAGCGCTTTTTCAGTTATATCTCCCTGTTTACCTTCTCGATGCTGATGCTGGTCATGTCCAACAACTTCCTGCAGCTGTTCTTCGGCTGGGAAGCGGTGGGCCTGGTTTCCTATTTATTGATCGGTTTCTGGTATACCCGCGACACGGCGATTTACGCCAATCTCAAGGCGTTCCTGGTCAACCGGGTGGGGGACTTCGGCTTTTTGCTGGGGATCGCCGCGGTGCTGATGTATTTCGGCTCGCTGGATTACGCCACCGTCTTCGGCCAGGTGGAACAGGTGGACGGCCAGACCATCACCCTGTTCGCTGACAACGCCTGGTCGGTGATTACTGTCATTTGCATCCTGCTGTTCATCGGCGCCATGGGAAAGTCGGCGCAGGTGCCGCTGCATGTCTGGCTGCCCGATTCCATGGAAGGCCCGACCCCCATTTCGGCATTGATTCATGCCGCGACCATGGTCACCGCCGGGATCTTCATGGTGGCGCGCATGTCGCCGCTGTTCGAGTTTTCGGAAACCGCGTTGACCGTGGTGCTGGTCATCGGCGCCATTACCGCGCTGTTCATGGGCTTCCTCGGCCTGGTGCAGAACGACATCAAGCGGGTGGTGGCCTATTCGACCCTCTCGCAGCTGGGTTACATGACCGTGGCACTGGGCGCCTCGGCCTATGCCGCCGGGATCTTTCATCTGATGACCCATGCCTTTTTCAAGGCGCTGCTGTTTCTGGCCGCCGGTTCGGTGATCATCGCCATGCATCACGAGCAGGATATGCGCAAGATGGGCGGGCTGCGCAAATACATGCCCATCACCTGGATCACCTCGTTGATTGGCTCACTGGCGCTGATCGGCACGCCGCTGTTCGCCGGCTTCTATTCCAAGGATTCGATTATCGAGGCAGTGGCCCATTCGCAGATCGCCGGCTCCGGCTTTGCCTACTTCGCCGTGCTGGCCGGGGTGTTCGTGACCGCGCTGTACAGTTTCCGCATGTATTTTCTGGTATTTCACGGCAAGGAGCGCATGGACGAGCATACCCGCGAGCATCTGCATGAAACCCCGCCGGTGGTGACCGTGCCGTTGATTATGCTGGCGATCCCCTCGGTGATTATCGGCGCCATTTTCATGGGCGATATGATCGCCGGGGATTTCTTCCGCGAGGCGATCTTCGTGCTGCCCGAGCATGATGCGCTGGGCGAGTGGGCCGCCGGGTTCCATGGCTGGTGGGCGATGGCACTGCATGCCTTTGTGACCTGGCCGTTCTGGCTGGCGGCCGCCGGCGTATTCACCGCCTGGTTCCTGTATATGAAACGGCCGGAGATTCCCGGACTGATTCAGGCCCGTTTCCAGTGGCTGTATACGCTGCTGGACAACAAGTACTACGCGGATCGTTTCAACGAGATCGTGTTTGCCGGCGGCGGGCGCCAGTTGGGCCAGAAGCTGTGGCGTATCGGTGATGTCAAACTGATCGATGGTCTGGCAGTCAATGGTTCGGCGGCGCTGGTGGGGTGGTTCGCCGGACGCATACGCCATATTCAGACCGGTTATCTGTTTCACTATGCCTTTGCCATGATCATCGGTGTGGTAGTGCTGCTCGGGCTGTTTGTGTTTCTTAACCAATAAAGAATAAATAAAAAGGGTCGTACGCATGTTCTCAGACTGGCCATTGTTAAGCCTCGTGATCTGGATCCCCGTTCTGGGCGGGATTCTGGTGCTGATCACGGGCAGCGACAAGCAGGCACCGTTGGCCCGGCTGACGGCGCTGTTCTGGTCAGTGGTGACCTTTTTGATCTCCATACCGTTGTACACCAGGTTCGAGACCGATACGGCTGCGATGCAGTTCACCGAAAAGCACGAGTGGATTGGATCATGGGATATTTTCTACCACCTGGGTGTCGATGGTATCTCCATGCCGCTGATCCTGCTGACTACCTTCATGACCGTGCTGGTGGTGATCGCCGGCTGGGAAGTGATCAAGGAGCGCGTTGCCCAGTACATGTCGGCCTTTTTGATCATGGAAGGGTTGATGAACGGGGTCTTCGCCTCCCTCGATTCGGCGCTGTTTTATGTGTTCTGGGAAGCGATGTTGATCCCGATGTTTATTATTATCGGCGTCTGGGGCGGGCAGAATCGCATCTATGCGACGATCAAGTTTTTCCTCTATACCTTTTTCGGCTCGGTCTTCATGCTGGTTGCGCTGTTGTATCTTTATTTTCAGACCGGCAGCTTCGCAATTCTCGATTTACACCAGCAGCCGCTGGGCATGACACCGCAGATCCTGATCTTCTTGGCCTTTTTGATCGCCTTCGCGGTCAAGGTGCCCATGTGGCCGGTCCATACCTGGTTGCCGGACGCCCATGTCGAGGCGCCCACCGGCGGCTCGGTGATCCTGGCCGCGATCATGTTGAAGCTTGGGGCCTACGGCTTCCTGCGTTTCTCCTTGCCGATCACCCCTGATGCCAGCCAGGAGCTGGCCTGGCTGATGATTACCCTGTCGCTGATCGCCGTGGTCTATATCGGCTTTGTGGCCCTGGTGCAGCAGGATATGAAAAAGCTCATCGCCTATTCCTCGATTTCGCACATGGGTTTCGTGACGCTCGGCTTCTTTATCGCCTGGCAAATTTACGACAATACCGGCAGCTACAGCGGCGCGGCGATGGGGATATCCGGCGGTATTGTGCAAATGATTTCCCATGGTTTCGTTTCGGGTGCGCTGTTTTTGTGCGTCGGCGTGATGTATGACCGGATGCATTCGCGGCAAATCAGCGAATACGGCGGGGTGGTCAACACCATGCCGGTTTTCGCCGCTTTCATGGTGCTGTTTGCCATGGCCAACGCCGGGCTGCCGGGTACTTCCGGATTTGTCGGTGAGTTCATGGTGATCCTGAGCAGTTTCAAGGCCAATTTCTGGTATGCCTTCCTGGCGGCGCTGACTCTGATTCTGGGTGCGGCCTATACCCTGTGGATGATCAAGCGGGTGATCTTCGGGGCCGTGGCCAATGACAGGGTGGCGGCGCTGCAGGATATCGGCCGGCGCGAATTTTTGATCCTGGCGATACTGGCCGTGGCGGTCCTGACCCTGGGGATATGGCCGGCGCCATTGCTCGAAGTGATGGATGCCAGTGTCGAGAATCTGTTACTGCATATGACCCAGTCCAAGGTCATTCAATAATAACGGCAAGAGTGATGATGACTTTTACCATGCCCGATATTGCCCCGGCACTGCCCGAGATATTCATTCTCTCGATGGCGTGCCTGATTCTGGTCATTGATCTGTTTTTGACGGATCGCCAGCGATTCGTGACCTATCTGCTGACCCAGGCGACACTGGTAGTGGCCTTTATTCTGGTTGTGACGGATTTCAGTCAGGTCACGGTACTGACTTTCAGCGATACCTTTATCCGCGATCCCATGGCCGATGTGCTCAAGGCCTGTATTTTCATCGCCGGACTGGTGACATTTACTTATTCCCGCGATTATCTGCAAACTCGCCATATCTACAAGGGGGAGTTCTTTGTCCTGGGGCTGTTTGCGATTCTGGGGATGATGATCCTGACCTCGGCGCACAACTTCCTGACCATCTACCTGGGCCTGGAACTGCTGTCGCTGTCGCTGTACGCCATGGTGGCCATGCAGCGCGACTCGGTCACCGCCTCCGAGGCGGCGATGAAGTATTTCATACTTGGCGCGATCGCATCGGGTATGCTGCTGTACGGCATCTCCATGATCTACGGCGTGACCGGTACGCTGGATCTGGCCGAAGTCGCCCGTCAGATCCCCGATACGGAAAAACAGTTGCTACTGACCTTCGGACTGGTCTTTCTTATCGTCGGGGTGGCCTTCAAGCTCGGTGCGGTGCCGTTTCACATGTGGGTGCCGGATGTGTATCACGGCGCGGCCACCCCCACGACGCTGTTTATCGGCAGCGCGCCCAAGATTGCCGCTTTTGCGATGCTGATACGCCTGCTGGTGGACGGGCTCGGCGGCCTGCATGCCCAGTGGCAGGATATTCTCATCATTCTGGCGGTGCTTTCCATGGGCGTGGGGAATATCGTCGCCATCGCCCAGAGCAACATCAAGCGTATGCTGGCCTATTCGACCATTTCGCACGTCGGATTTTTGATGCTGGGGGTACTGACCGGCACCGCCGAAGGCTATGCCGCAGCGATGTTCTATACCCTGGCGTACGTGCTGATGACCCTGGGCGGGTTTGGCATGATTATCCTGCTGAGTCGGGAGGGGTTCGAGGCCGACAAACTGGATGATTTCAAGGGCCTCAATCAGCGCAGCCCCTGGTTCGCCTTTATGATGTTGATCCTGATGTTCTCCATGGCCGGGGTACCGCCGTTTATCGGCTTCTGGGCCAAACTGTCCGTGCTCAAGGAAGTGATCGCGGCGGACATGGTGTGGCTGGCCGTGGTGGCGGTGCTCTTCTCGATTATCGGCGCGTTCTATTATTTGCGTGTGATCCGGCTGATGTACTTCGACAAGCCCGAGGATACCGCCAGACTGGAAGTCGCGCTGGACATGCGCCTGCTGCTCAGTGCCAACGGCCTGGGTGTGCTGCTGCTCGGACTTTTCCCCGGTGGCCTGCTGGCACTTTGCCTGGCCGCGCTGTCTGGGTCATAATAGCATCTCACTTACGCAGGCGGTCTTATGTCAGTAGTTTATATCTGGGTTTTACTTATCAGTGCCATCGTCGCCGCCAATCTGCCCTGGATTGGTGAGCGCTTTTTCTTCTTTTTCAAGCCGCCAGGGGGCGGTGAGGACAAACGGGCCTGGATGCGGCTGCTCGAGTGGCTGGTGCTCTATGTGCTGGTCGGACTGGTTGCGGTCGGCCTGGAGCAGAAAGCCACCGGCGAGCGCTATGCGCAGGACTGGGAGTTTTATGTGGTCACCCTCTGCCTGTTCGTGGTCTTTGCGATTCCCGGCTTTGTCTATCGCTATCAACTCCGGCCCCTGTTGTTCCGTGATCGCGCCAGATAGGTGCATTCTGCAACAGGCTCGGGCAATACCTGTACATTAGCGCTTGTTAATGTACAAAATTTCCGCAAATTGAACTTGTTGTCGCTGACGGTTCTGTCATAATTGCTGCATCCTGCACCATAGTTGGTGATTTGCAGCCATGCACCTGCGGCATAAATTTTTCATTGTTCTTTCCCTGCTGACCAGCATCCCTCTGCTGATCCTGCTGTTTGGCGTGGTCGAACGCATGGAACGGGAAGTAACCATCCGCACCGAAACCCAGTTGCACGGCTCCCTCGACAAGATGGCCAGCGAACTGCAGCTGATTCTGGAAAATCAGAAATCGGTGGCCAGCGGTCTGGGCCGGATTCCGGTCGTGCGGCAATTCGCCGAGGTGGCCCGCCATCCGCAACGGTTTGATAACAGCACATATCAGCAGCGTGCCGAGGCGCTGGAACAGTTCCTGCTCAGCTACCAAAACTCCGTTTCCAGTATTCAGGCGGTGCGCTTTATTGATGCCGATGGTAAAACCCTGGTCAAGGTGAAGGAGGGTAAGCCGGTCGAGCCGGTCTATTCCGAACAGGATGGTGGACACATGTTTATCGCCGACCAGTCCAACCGGCCGTTTTTCAAGGAGGCGAAAGCGGCCGGTGAGCGGGTGATTATGTCCGATTTTGAACTGGGGCAGGTGGCCAAGGATGAAGATTTCTGTCCGGCCATGGTGCGCTACTCGGTGCCATTACTGGATGAACTGGGGAATTTTGAAGGCGTGCTCGTGGTTAATATGTGGGGCTCCCGGCTCGATTCCACCATGACCTCCTCCCTGGGGGGCTTTCCCGGCAAGACCTATATCGTCGAGCTGTCACCCAATGCCAAGCGCGACGGGATTTATCTCTATCATCCTGATGATGACAAGCGGTTCGCCGATCAGCTCGGCTCCCGGCATCGTCTGACCAGTAAGCTGGACCCGGCCGACTGGCAAATGATCAAGGAAGGGGAGTCGAGTGGCTCGCTGGTGCGTAACAGCCAGCGGATGCTGTTTTATCAAAAACTGGCACCGTATCCGGATAAACCGACCCAGTGGTTACTGGTGATCGAGGCGGACCCGGCGGTGGTGTTTGCGCCGATTAATAATATGCGCAAATCCATCTGGCTGCTGCTCGGTGCACTGATATTCATCAGCCTGTTGCTCGCCGTCTGGGCATCAGGCCGTCTGACCGCCCCGGTTCATCAATTGGCCGAGATTATCCGGCGTTTCGCTGACGGTCAGCGTGAAGCCCGGGTCAGGGTCGATGCCGGTCGTACCGATGAAATCGGCCAGGCCGGCAAAGCGTTCAACTATCTGGCCGAGAGTCTGGATCGTACCGAAAAAGAACGTGAAACCGCCGTGCGTGCCGCCTGTCAGTCGGAACGGCTGGCGGCGCTCGGGCAGCTTGCGGCCGGAATCGGCCATGAAGTTAACAATCCGTTGATGAATATCATGTCGCTGGCATCTTTGGTCGAAGATTCATTACCGGAAAATGATAAACAAGGGCGTAACGATCTGCAATTGCTCAAAAAAGAAGGCGAACGTTGTGCCCGGATCGTGCAGGGAATACTGAATTTTGCGCGCCAGAGCGAGCCGAAATTTGAAGAATTTGATATGGCGGTATTATTAAATGAGACACTGGAGCTCCTGCGTCATCGCATTGAATCTGAGGAGATCGAGCTGCAAAGTTTAATAGAAACGCCGTTGATGATGGAAGGCGATGGACGTCAGTTGCAGCAGGTGCTGGTCAATATCATTCTTAACGCGATCCAGGCCACGCCGCCTAAATGTCGGTTACACGTCTCGGCCCGTTCGAACGATGAGTATGTCGATATCGAGATTCTTGATGAAGGCGAGGGAGTCAAGGCGGAAGATTTCTCCAAAATCTTCGATCCGTTTTTTACCACCAAACCGGAAGGTGAGGGGACCGGTCTGGGACTGTCTGTCAGTTACGGCATCATAAAACGCCATGGAGGCAGCATTACGCTGCAAAATTCCCGGCATGCCGGTGTACGGGTGCATATCAAATTACCCAGACAAAGTGAACTTCAGGAGCTGGATACCTTTGAAATACTGGAGGCAAGAGATGTCGGATAAGCCGCCACGAATTCTGTTCGTTGATGATGATATGGTGACTTGCCGGGTTATGCAGCGTAATTGCGCCAATGTCGATTACGCCTGTGAAGTTTTTCAAAATGGCGCGGATTGTCTGGCGCTGTTCAATAAGCAAGGGGCGGATGTGATTATAACCGACCTGCGTATGCCGGGGATGAATGGTTTTGAACTGTTAAGCGAAATTCGCAAGGTTGATAGCGATGTGCCGGTGCTGGTGATGACCGGCTATTCCTCCGTGGAGAATGCGATCGAGGCCATGAAACGTGGCGCCTCGGATTTTATCAAAAAGCCGTTTGATTTTACCGAGTTGCAGCTGCTGGTGGAGCGTACACTCAAGTCGGCGCGCCTGCGTAATGAAAATCGCCTGTTGAAAAAGCGCCTGGGTGACAAGCGCCATCAGTTAGGCATGATTGGCGATACTCCGGCAATGAAAACGCTGTTTAGCACAATTGAAAAAGTCGCCGAAGTCAGTTGCAGCGCCATTATTACCGGCGATTCGGGCACCGGCAAGGAACTGGTTGCC
>JBKGZJ010000035.1:0-17014 GCA_046545635.1 Thiohalophilus sp.
CTGTCCGTATACCTTGTTCTTCATCCCTTGTTACAGCGGGTTGACCGTACCCAGCATGCGCCTTATCCGATCTATATAAATCGCGGGACAACTTTCCTTCCGCTGTTAACTGCTATCTGCCAACTGCCAACTTTTATAAATTTTCTCCGCGCCTCTGCGGCTCTGCGAACTCCGCGTTTGATTCCAGAGCCTTGAACAAGTGACCTGCTGCAAGGAGATTCTCATTCCCGACCCGGCTGTGCTAAGTTAGGTGAGAACTCTTTATCAACCAGGACGGGAATCCTCATGCGTATTGCACTGATTGGTCTGGGCAGGATGGGGGCCAATATGGCCCGGCGGCTGTTGCGTCAGGGTATCGAGGTGGTGGGGTATAACCGCTCGCCCGCTATCGTCAGCCAGCTCGCGGAGGAGGAAAACCTGCTCCCCGCCGATAGCCTGGAAGCGGCCATCGCGCAACTGCCGGCACCGCGTATCGTCTGGCTGATGCTGCCGGCCGGTGAGGCCACCGAACAGACCCTGCAGTCCCTGCCCGGCCTGCTGCAACCGGGCGATATCGTGGTCGACGGCGGCAATGCCAATTACCACGACAGCCAGCGCCGCGCCGCGGCACTGGCCGAGCACCAGATCGGTTTTGTCGATGCCGGCACCTCCGGCGGCGTCTGGGGCCTGGACGAAGGCTATTGCATGATGGTCGGGGGCGAGCGCGCTCACGTGGAACCGCTGCTGCCGGTGCTCAAGGCACTGGCCCCCTCTGCCGACAGCGGCTGGGCCCATGTCGGCCCGCCCGGCGCCGGTCATTTCACCAAGATGATTCACAACGGCATTGAATACGGCATGATGCAGGCCTATGCCGAGGGCTTTGCCCTGTTGCAGGGCAAACAGGAGTTCGAGCTGGATCTGGCCCAGATCAGCGAATTGTGGCGCCACGGTTCGGTAGTACGCAGCTGGCTGCTGGATCTGAGCGCGGACTTTCTGCAGCAGGACCAGCAGCTGGCGAACATCACCCCCTATGTCGCCGATTCCGGCGAAGGGCGCTGGACCGTCATGGAAAGCATCGATCAGGGAACCGCCGCCCCGGTGCTGGCCCTGGCGCTGCACATGCGTTTTGCCAGTCAGGACGACAGCGCCTATGCCAACCGGATTCTGGCCAAGATGCGCGAGGCCTTTGGCGGTCATGCGGTGAAATCGAAATGATCGATCTGGACCCCTGTACCTTTATCGTTTTCGGCGCCACCGGCAATCTGGCGCGCACCAAATTACTGCCCGCACTTTATCATCTGGAGGAAGCCAACCGCCTGCCTGCCGACATGTGTATTGTCGGCTTTACCCGGCAGGCAATAACGGAAGCGCAATGGCATGCCGAGGTGACCGAACTGCTGCGCGAGCGGGCCCGGGACGGACTCAACAACGAGGTACTGCAACGGCTGATCGAGCGCCTGCATGTATTCAGCGGCGACATGACCAGCAGCGAGTCATTGCAGGATCTCAAGGCATATCTGGAATCCAGTCCGCAAATTCCGGCCAATCTGGTGTTTTACATGGCGATCCCGCCCTCCTATTACTCACGGGTCAGCCAGGCCATCGCCGACGCCGGATTGAATAACGAGGATCAGGGCTGGCGCCGGCTGGTCATTGAAAAGCCCTTCGGCTATGACGTGCAAAGCGCCACCGTGCTGGATGACAATTTGCAAAAGTGCTTCCACGAAAAACAGATATTCCGTATCGATCATTACCTCGGCAAGGGCATGGTGCAGAACGTGCTGGTGTTCCGTTTCGCCAATCTGCTGCTGGAGCCGTTATGGAACCGCAATTATATCGATCATGTGCAGATCACTCACTCGGAAACCCAGGGCATTGCCGGACGCGCAGCGTTTTATGATCAGGTCGGCGCCATGCGCGACATGATCCAGAGCCATCTGTTGCAGATGCTCACCCTGGTGGCCATGGAACCGCCTGCCAATCTGGACGCCGAGTCCCTGCGTGACGAAAAGGCCAAGGTACTCAAATCCATTCGCCCGATCCCCAGGCGGGCAATCAATGCCCACGCCTACCGTGCCCAGTATACCCGGGGCATGCTGGACAAGCAGAGCGTGCCCGGTTACGTGGACGAAGATGGCGTGCCACCCAACAGTACCACTGAAACCTATGCCTCACTCAAGCTCTATATCGATAACTGGCGCTGGCGTGGTGTGCCATTCTATCTGCGTACCGGCAAGCGGCTGGCCCACAACAGCTCCATGATCAGTATTCGTTTCAAGCATCCGCCACAGCAGCTGTTTCGCAAGACCCAGATCGAAAAACTCAAACCCAACTGGATCCTGCTGGGCATCCAGCCCCAGGAGTGTCTGCGTATGGAGCTGCAGGTCAAGGAACCCGGGCTGGAGATGCAGACCCATACAACCCGACTGGACGCCAGCTATTGCGGTGTCAACAGTTATTCACTGGATGCTTACGAAACCCTGCTCCTGGATGTCATCGAAAACGACCGCTCCCTGTTCCTGCGTTACGATGAAATACAACTGGCCTGGGATATCGTCGATCCCATCGTCAAGGCCTGGGACAGTGAAAGCGAATACATTCACACCTACCCCGCCGGCAGCTGGGGCCCGCCCGAAGATACCCGCCTGTTCGACCACGAAGACCACTACTGGCGCAACTCGCTCGACGAAGAGTAAATCCCGGTAATACGGATACACTTAGAGTTCAAGAGCTTTTCCCTGTACGGTGGAATATAACGCAGAGGACGCAGAGGACGCAGAGGCACAGAGACGCGGAGAAATGAATTTTTAAACAGTCCTTATTCCTTGCTGTATAGCTTCCCAATTTCCTTTCACACCAAGCCACACCAGAAACAAGCGACTTCGCATGCACGCTCTATCCACTTCGAACGCGTTAAGTAGCTCATAAAATGCATTCAATCTTTTGATATAAACACCAATAAAACTCTGCGTCTCCGCGCCTCTGCGTCCTCCGCGTTGGTTACCAGACCGCTGAAAAAAGAATAATCCCGGGAGTGTACCGAGGGAATTTATCGATTCCCCGCGTACCATGCGGCGCCGAGCAGGCCGGCCTGGCGGTTGGTGATTACCCTGACCGGCATGCCCTGCAATAATTCGCTCATCGGTGGCTTGTTGTTAAAGGCGGCGATGAAACCGCTCTGGCTGAGTGGTTCAACCAGACGGGCGGCCATTCCGCCGGCCAGATAGACCCCGCCGGTCGCCAGACCGACCAGCGCCAGGTTGGCGGCGCAACTGCCGTAAAGGCGAAAAAACAGCTCCAGCGCCTGCACAGCCACCGGATCCTCACCACTTAGCGCGCGACGGCTGATCGCTGCCGCCGGATCAGTTGCCTTGCTGACCATCCCGATATCGACCTGCTGGCGGCTGGCAACATAACGATAGATCCGCAACAACCCGGGACCGGACAGCACATGCTCATAACTGACCCGCGTGAGTTCCTTCCGTAAAAAGTGCAGTAGCTCCCCCTGCTCCTTATCGACAGGCGCGAAATCCATGTGCCCGCCCTCGGACGCCCGGACCTGAATTTTCCCCTGAACATCGGCAAGCAATGCCATGCCCAGCCCGGTCCCCGCCCCCAGGATAACCCGATTGCCGGAAAGGGAGTCCCCTGTCTGCAGCTCATAATAATCCTGCTCGCCAAGCACAGCCAGACTGTAGCCATTGGCCCCAAAATCGTTGATGAGGTGCACTTGCAAAATACCAAAGCGCTGTTGCAGTTGCTGACTGTCCAGGGTCCAGGGCAGATTGGTTAACGTCGCCCTCTGCGAGCGGATGGGACCGGCGATGGCAAAACAGGCTGCTTCAATGGCCTCATCTTCGGCATGTTCCTGAATAAATTGTGCCAGCGCCGTTTCAAAGTCGGGAAAATCCTGCGCGGGATAGTCAGTCCGCTGGCGGAGAATGACACGACGGACATCGACTTGCCCCAGGGCCAGACGACAATGGGTTCCGCCAATATCACCGGCGATAATCTGTTTCATGTCGACTCGGACAGCTGGCTCGCTGCCGCCTGATCCAGATACCACTCGGCACGGCCCTGTGGCGCCAGTTTCTGGACCGGATATTTATCGTCACCATTACCACCGAGCGCCTGTGCGACGATCGGCGCCTTGGCCTCGCCGGTCACCAGCAGCATCAGATTCCGGGCGGCATTCAGTACCGGATAGGTCAGAGTCACTCGCCAGCTGTCAAGCTTCTCCACATACACGCTGACTACAGGGGTATTGGTGACTGTCAACGCCGAACTGTCGGGAAACAGCGAAGCAATATGGCCGTCATCCCCCATGCCGAGCATGACAAGATCAAAACAGGGCAAACCGTCAGGACTGCGATATACATTGTCCAGAACCCGGCGGTATTCCTCGACGGATTTTTCAATATCCGCCTGGACCCTGATCGGGTGGACATTATCGTCCGGGATGGGAACATGATCGATCAGCGCCTCTTTTACCATCAAATAGTTACTCTCGGGATGATCGGTGGGAACATCCCGTTCATCACCCCAGTAAAGGTGGATCTTGTCCCACTCGAGCTCCTCCTGCTGTAACAATTGATAAACCGGCTTCGGCGTCGATCCCCCGGCCAGCGACACATGAAAGCTGTTGCGGGCACGGATAGACTCCTGCGCCACTTTCACCCAGCGCCGTGCGGCGGCCTGTGCGAGTTGCCCCGGTTCGAGATAAATCTGATAGTGGTACTGTGATTTCAAAACACCCTCTTGGTATGCGTTGCTTCGTTGGCCGAATCGACATAAACTGTATTGTGAATCTATAGCTATAACTTGGCGAGTTCACCCTACAATGTCAAGGCAGCAAGACCAGAATCAAAACCAGGAGCAGGGGTACCAGAAAGCCTGCGAACTGCTGCATCAATGCCGTACCAGGGTCGGCTTTCTTGCCAGCCCCAATGATAACGATAATTACCGACGTGTATGGTCCCGTGACGGGGTCATCCTGTCCCTCGCGGCCCTGTTGACCGACGAACCGGAATTGATCGAATCAGCACGGGAGACACTGGATACCCTGGCCCGCAACCAGGGGCCCCATGGTGAAATTCCCAGTAATGTGGATCCGGCCTCACGACGGATCAGCTATGGCGGTACCACCGGCCGGGTGGACGCGAGTTTGTGGTTTGTAATCGGTTGCGGGGAATACTGGAAAGCCACGGGGGACAGGCAATTTATCGAAAAGATGGTGCCGGTGCTGGAGAGAGTCCGTTTCCTGCTGGGCGCCTGGGAATTCAATAACCGTGGCCTGCTTTACGTGCCGCAAGCCGGCGACTGGGCCGATGAATATCTGCATTCCGGTTATGTATTGTATGATCAGTTACTCTATCTACAGGCCCTGCGAACACTGCGAACCGTGCATCAGGATCTGCAGGCTACCGTCGACCATACCTTGCAGGAGCGCCTTGCCCATCTCAAGCACCTTATCCAGGCCAACTACTGGCTGCATGACGGGGAAGGCATTCCCGATGATGTCTATCATGAAATCCTGTATCAAAAAGGTCGCGAGGCGGCACCCGGCTGCGCTGGACTCTACTGGATGCCCTTTTTCTCGCCCACCGGCTACGGTTACCGGTTTGACGCCTTTGCCAATATCCTGGCTTCATTATTTGATATCGCTGACACGACCCAGTCCGAAGCCGTAGACCGCTTCATCAAAGAGATTACTCCGCAGGATCTGGCCCTGGTCCCCGCATTTCATCCGGTTATCCACCCGCCGGACAAGGACTGGAAAGAGCTGCAGATGACTTTCTCCTATACATTCAAGAACAAGCCCTATGAATACCACAATGGAGGGTTATGGCCGATGCTGACCGGATTTTATGTCGCCGATCTGGTCAAACGCGGCAAACAGAACCTGGCGAATGACTACCTGCAAGGAATTCACAAGTCCAATGCACTCGCCTGTGACGGCCAGGAATGGTGTTTCCCCGAATTTGTTCACGGCAAAAAACTGACTCCCGGGGGGATCCGCCTGCAAGGCTGGAGTGCCGCCGCGGCGATTATCGGCAGCCAGACACTGCAGGGCAAAAACCTGTTTCGTATCGACCATGACTGAACCTGTTCTGATCTGTACTGATCTGGATCGCACCCTGATCCCCAATGGCCACTATCCTGAATCCGCCTCTGCACGAGCGATATTTCGCAACATAGTGGCAAGAGACGATGTCTTTCTGGTGTATGTCTCGGGACGTGACCGGGTCCTGCTTGAGGAAGCCATAGTCGAGTGGGAACTCCCGCTACCTGATTATGCCATCGGCGATGTCGGAACCTCGATATACACTATTAATAACGGTAACTGGGAACTTCTGGAGAGCTGGCGAAATGAAATCGGTCAAGACTGGGGCGCCTGCCAACGAGGTGATATCGCACAATGGCTGGCGGGAATCGATGTTCTGACACCCCAGGAAGAAAGCAAACAAAATGATTTCAAACTCAGTTATTACGCACCGGCCGATGTGGCGGTCCCGGCACTGTTGGAGGATATCCGTCAGAGACTGAATGAGCACCCGATACGCTATAATGTCATCTGGAGTATTGATGATACCAAACAGATCGGCCTGCTCGACATTCTCCCTCAACGCGCCAACAAGCTGGAAGCTATCCGGTTTTTAATCCACTCACAGGCGTTTTCCATTGATGCTACGGTCTTCTCCGGCGATAGCGGCAATGATCTCGAAGTACTGACCAGTGAAATTCAGGCCACCCTGGTCAACAACGCCAGCAATGCCATCAAGCAACAGGCCATCGAAATGGCCCGGAAAAACGGCTATGCCAATCGATTGTATATCGCCCGGGGTGATTTTCTGAATATGAACGGCAATTACGCCGCCGGCATCCTCGAAGGGCTGGCCCACTACATACCTGATACCTTAACCTGGATGATTGACGGTATTCCCAATGATATTGATAATTAACGCAGAGTTCGCAGAGGCACGGAGGCGCAGAGTTAAAAATCTATAGCATAGCGCCACAATAAAGTTTCATGAGAAAATGTTGAGTAAGAGAAATAATTGAATTGTCTTCTCCGCGTCTTTGCGGCTCTGCGAACTCTGCGTTATACAGCCCAGCCATCTACTACTCGTTCGGAATCCGGATTTTGTCCAGGAAGTTGTAGTATTCAATCCCCTCGATAATCCCGTCGGCATAACTGTTTTCGCTGAAATAAATCCGCGGCTTGTCACGCAGTTTATCCAGTTCCGGGCTGTGGTTGGCGACAACCACGCCGAGGGTGCTGCCCTGCAACATTTCCTCGTCGTTGCCCGAATCGCCGACCACCAGGATTCGATCCAGTGGAATGCCCCATTTCATTGACAGATAACGTATCGCCAGCCCCTTGGAGGCTCGAATGGGTAACAAATCAAGATGGGTTTTCTCCGAAAGAATGGCCTTGGCGTGCAGATCGTGGCGACGCAAATGACGTTTTATCTCGCGGACACTCGGTGCTTTATCAGGATCGATCTTGTAGCTTATCTTGTATTCGCGCTGTTCACTTTCCGGCGCCAGTTCAACGCCAGCACATTTACGCATGGCTTTGCGCAGGACTCGTGGCTCCCAGCGATACTCCAGATTCCGCCGCCAGAGGTTATCCTCCACAATACGGTTATTCTGATGCGCGTAATGAATTTCTGTACCGACCGATGTCACCAGAATGTCCGGTGTCGGCAGGTTATAACGCTTGAGAAAATTCAGTGTCGAGTCAAGAGTCCGGCCGGTAGCCAGTCCAAATCCGATATGTTTGCCGTTTTCTTTCAGGTAGGTCAGCAGGCGTTTGAGCGCCTCCTTGTCGCCGAACAGGGCGTTATCGATGGCGGTGAAGCCAATTCGATCCAGTGACACCAGGCGGGTTTTGCCTGATGGGACAAAGGGCGCACGATAATGGTGCTCACGAAACCCGCTGATTTTCTCCAGATAGGTTTTGGCATGGCCTTCCCAGCTATAGTGCCGGTGAGACCCTTCATAGCCCTGCTTTGACCAGAGACGCCATTGTTTGCGGTCCGCGAGGACAGTGAGCAGTGCATCGGCAATCCCCTGACTATCATGGGGATCGATCAAAACGCCATTCCGGCAATTGGCGACGATCTCGCTCGGTCCGCCGTCATTGGTCGCGACAATGGGCAGACCGCTGGCCGCCGCTTCTATCAGGGTCAGTCCGAACGGCTCGGTCAATGCCGGATTAACAAATACTCCGTATGTCTGTGCCGCCAGGCGGTAAAGCGCCGGCACATCGTCACTGCTGTGATGTTTCGGATATGCCACCTTACCGTAAAGATCATATTTATCGATCAGTAACAGTATGTCTTTGAGAACTTCCCTCGTCCCTTTTTCCATTTCGGAAATATCATCGCGATTACCGGCGATAATGACCAGGTTGGCTTTTTTCTGCAACTCGGGAGACTCGCCATACGCCTTTACCAGAGTAGAGATGTTCTTGCGCTCATCGGCGCGGGAAAGGGCCAGTATCATCGGCTTTTCCGGTTGGCGGAGAAACCGCTGCAGTTCACCGGCAATTTCCGGCGGTTTTTCGTCTTTTTCGGGTAGGCGGTAACGACTGATATCGACGCCAGGCGGGATGACCTCCATACGTGAGGGATGATAATTGTCGTACTTGGCGTACTGTTCCTCGACCTCCTGATGAGTACTGGCGACGATCATCGCGGCCGTACCCAGTGCAATTTCTTCAGATTCGATACGCTGGCTGAGATTGTATTGTGACTCCAGTTTTTCTTTTTTGATTCCTTTTTTCAGAAGCTGTCGCTGTTTTTCACGGCCGAGTGAGTGACCGGTAAAGATCATCGGTGACCCAAGCAACCCGGCCACGCGGGCTGCCACAAGACCGGCATCGGCATAGTGACCATGAATAAAATCCGGCACCTGGCCAATAGAACGAATATGTTGCAGGGCATGGTCGATAAATTCATCCAGATAAGACCACAGGACTTCCTTGCGCAGATAACGCCGGGGGCCGCAACGCAACCGGATCAGGTTGGCTTTGGGTGAGAGTTTTTCCTGCGGCCGACTGTAGTCAGAAGCGACCTTGGGATCTTCCACCAGTCGGGTCAGCAAATCGACACGGGCAACATCATCCCGTTCTGCCAGGGCTTTCGCAAGTTCGACCACATACAGTGTTTGCCCGCCGGTATCGGCATCGCGTCCGAGCTCGAGATTTTTGGCGCGTATCAGTCCATGTACGCTGATTAAAACAATATACAGCTTGTCGTCGTCGCTATTATTTTTCATAGTGTCCAGAGATAACGGTAATAACGATAAAATGCCTCATCCTGATTGATGGCGCCGCGCAGGCGGCAGATCGCCGAAGCAAACTCCACAGCCCGTTGCAGTTTGACTTCATCGGACCAGTCTCTGAGCAATCCCGCCAGCCAGACGGCACTGAAGCCATCGCCGGCACCGACCGTATCGACCAGGCGCCCTACCTCGACGGGCGCAACCTGGCGGGTTCCCTCCGGATTGACCAGCAAGGCACCCTCGTTGCCGCGTGTCACTATGGCCGCCTGCCAGCCGTAATGTTCAAGCATGCCACGAGTGGCATCCTCGATACTCTGCTTGTCGTCAGTCTGGCATCCACTCAGCATGGCCAGCTCATTCTCATTCAGTTTGATCCAGTTTATGCCCTGTAACAGTTCAGCAAGTTGCGTCCTGTTCCACCATGGGACACGCAGATTGCTATCCATGAAAATCGACGGTGCGCGCTGGCGCAACAGGGAGAGGGTCTGCGCTGATTCCGGCATGCGAGCGCTCAGGGAACCGTGGTACAGAGTCCCATAGGCGGCATGGTCATACAGGTTTTTGACCATGTCAGGCATGACATGGTCATAGGCGACATCCGGAACAATATCGAAATCGGGCTGACCATTTTCCAGGCTGACCTGGACCTGACCGGTAGGATGGTCAGGGTCCTGAAACACGGCCGAGGTATCCATTCCCCAGTCATCCATGGCACGCAGAATCCGATCTCCCAGCCGGTCATGGCCGACCCGGCTGATGAACAATGGCGCCAGACCCAGTCCCTGCAGGTGCCAGGCGACATTGAACGGCGCACCGCCCAGAACTTCGGTGCCGTCCGGGAAAATGTCATACAATACTTCGCCAAAGACGACCGGTCGCATCTGCGTGGACGATCCTGTCATGCCCGTCTCCCCCGGGCGCCATGCACACTAGCTGTCATACAAGACAAGCATGTGGTAATACAGGCCGATTTCAAGATTTTCTGGCATAAAATTTGTAGGGTATTTATGATCACCGTACATCTGTTTATAATCCCTATCGACCCCATTCCTGACCAATCAGGTTAAGCATTTATTATGTCCGTAGAATACATCATAGAACGCGCCTACGAGATTCTCAATCAATCGGTTGTCCATTATCAGGGCAAACCGATCGGCACGGTTGCGGCGCTGAAGCATACGCACCTGGCCGCCGCCAATTATGAAGAGTGCTTCATTCGCGACTTTGTCCCGTCGGCGCTGGTCTTCCTGGCCGACGGCAAGCCTGAGATCGTCAGAAATTTTCTGGAAGCAGTGCTGGAGCTGCGGACCAGCGAACGCACCGTCGCGGGCCATGAAATCCAGCCCGGTGTCATGCCGGCCAGCTTCACCGTCGCCACCGATTTCGATGGCAATGAGCACCTGCAGGCCGATTTCGGTGAAAAGGCCATCGGCCGGGTTGCCCCGGTCGATTCGATGATGTGGTGGCTGATCCTGCTGTTTATCTACACGCGCAGCACCGGCGATGACTCACTGGCCAGGCGGCCGGATTTCCAGCAGGCCATGCGACAGATTCTGCATCTGTGCCTGAAGGACGCCTTTGAAGTCACCCCCGCACTGCTGGTTCCGGATGCCTGCAGCATGATCGATCGACGCATGGGAATCTATGGCCATCCGCTCGAGATTCAGGCGCTGTTTTTTGGCGTGCTGCGCATTATTCATTCCCTGCTCGAGGAAAAGGATCCACAAAGTGATTCCTCGCTTGTCAACACGGCGATGACACGCGAGCACGCCCTGCAAAGTTATGTCCGCCTTTTTTACTGGCTGGATCTGCAACGTCTGAACGAGATCCATCGCTATACCACCGAAGAGTTCGGACATGACAGCGTCAATGTACTGAATGTCTATCCCGAATCGATTCCCGACTGGGTCATCGAATGGATGCCCAATGACTGCGGCTACCTGGTGGGCAATATCGGGGTGGGTCGTATCGACTTTCGCTATTTTTCCCTGGGCAACCTGCTGGCCATTATGTTCGGTCTGGCCTCCGACGAGCAGTCCGAACGGATCATCCGTCTGTATGAATTGCGCTGGCCGGATCTGGTCGGCGCGATGCCTCTCAAAATCATCTACCCCGCCATGGAGGGGCTGGAGTGGCAGGTTCGCACCGGCAGTGATCCCAAAAACGCGCCCTGGTCCTATCAAAACGGCGGAAACTGGCCGGTTCTGTTGTGGCCCTTTGTTGCCTCCGCGCTGAAAACCGGACGCGGTGATCTGGCCGAACGCGCCTTCCAGATTGCCCTGAACAAACTGCCGCTGGATGAATGGCCGGAATATTATGACGGACGTTCCGGGCGTCTGATCGGACGGCGCGCCAACAAACACCAGGTATGGACAGCGGCCTCCCTGATTGTCTCCTACAAGATGCTGGAGAACCCGAAAATGCTGGATCTGTTCCCGCACTGATCCGGACCCGGACAAATTGTCGTCTCCCGGGACAGCACCGCCCACATCCGCTATAATTCGCGTTTTTCGGAAAACAGGCTCGGTGTGATGTCAGACAAACCGGTTGAACTCAATGCCGCTGAACTGCGACAGAAACTGAACCTGGAGACCGGGCAGTTACCCTGGTCCGAACTGCAGCGCTATTTTGCCCGTGGCGTGGTGGTGGTTGCCGATTCGCAACTGGATCTGATCGAGGTCGCCGCGGCATTCGCCGAAGATGACAAGGCACGCATCGACCAGTGGATTCAGGGCAAGCAGCTTGCCCGCGCCAACGACGAACACGCCCTGAACTGGAATGAGCGGCAACCGGATTTCTGGAGTGTGGTCGTGGCACCCTGGGTAATCGTCCAGGAAATCGCACAACACTGAGCGCGCAGCCCGCAGACGATCTATACCCGATACACAATTTCCTCTCGCAATACCTGCTTAAGTATCCCGATCACCTGTTCGAGCAGGTCAGCATCATAGGGACGGACGGGCACCTTGCCCCATACCGGTGCCGGCCAGGCCGGATCCGATTGATAGCGTACAATGTGATGCAGATGCAACTGCGGCACAACATTTCCAAGCGCCGCAATGTTCAGCTTGTCCCCCATAAACCCCTTCATCAAGGATTCGCCCAATAGGGAGGATTCATACAACAATTGCCGCTGATCCTCGGCGGGTAATTGATAGATCTCCTGAATATTCACACGATCCGGCACCAGAATAAACCAGGGATAGTTGGCATCCTGCATTAACAACAGATGTGAGAGAGGAAATTTACCCAGCAGCAGACAATCCGCTGCCAGTTTCGGGTCGATATTAGTCATGAGCGACATCAGTTGCCGGACATGGGGACCGGGCAATCAGGGCCAGTTTCTGTGTGCGGTTGAGTTTTTTAATCGCGGCCTCACGACTTGCGGCGGTTGCGCGACTGGTACAATATTCCTGATACACCAGAGTAACGGGCCGTCGTCCGCGAGTATACCGGGCCGCCAGCCTGTCATCCCGGTTATGCTCTTCCACTCGCCGCTGCGGCTCGACGGTGATACCGGTATACAAACTGCTGTCACTGCATTGCAGGATATAGACGCACCATCGTTGCGCCCTGTTATTGTTATTTTGCTGCATGAATAAAACGATTCGCTAATACATTGGTTCAACGCGAGATCGATTATGCCTTATCTTCCTGGGTCTGGCACGCACACAAATCAGATATACCCCTGTCAGATAAATAGAAGTTCCGAATACCAGGTCGCCATGATGTTGCGAGGCCCCCTGCCCCTCAGGTGTACTGGTATTCGGAGCACGTATTTAGACTGACTGTCAGGCATCCGCCATTTCAGGCAAGGGGGCATTGGATGCGGACGATTCTTCAAAACGGCCGAAGAGTTTCTCCTTGGCCTGTGCGTATTGAGCGTGAGCTATAACCCGGTTTTTGCTCAGCCGCCTTAACATGCGCAGTTCACCGGATAACTGTTGTTGCATGGACAGCTTGAAGTCTTCATCCAGTTCAGCGATACGCTGCTCCAGACGCTGCACAAATTGTTCAAATTCGCTACGCGATGGTTGATTCATCTGCAGCCTGAGCAATGGGATACTGGCATGTCGGGACACGAAAACCAGTTGCCGGCTGCTGTACTTCCAGAACAGATAAAGTTGCCCCATGATCAGTAAACTGCCCAATACCAGCGTCAGAAGTAAATAGTTGTCGGCTGTGCCGGGCAGATAGTGCGGTAACCACCAGAACAGGAAAAGTACGCCAAACAGGGTCAATCCACTGCCAATCAGCCAGGGCCGGCACAGGCTGAGTTTGCGCTGACTGTTTGGATTTAATGCCAGCAGATCAATACTGTATTCGCGCTGTTTGTTATTGCCTTTTTCGCGGATGCGCAGCGCGCGATCGTCCAGTAGTTGAATCTTCTGTTGTCGGCCTAACAGACCGTTTTGCGCGAATCTCATTGTAATCTGATGCGCCATATGGTCCTCTCAATCGAAGGTTTTGCAATACCTTGACCTTGATAACCCTCACCTCACTGTCAAAACCAGTGCACCGATGGCGGGTCAGCATCCACGGCGGACGCTTGCGGTATCAGCCACCAAAGTATGGCAGGAGATCACAATAAGTCCAGAAAAAAAGAGTGATTGCATCGGCAGTTTTGCGCCCGGCCACTTACACACTGTAGGCCCGATACCCCTTCAGATAATCGGAGAATTCCGCCAGCACCGCGATGCCGGTCCGTTCGGCCTCGGCACACCACTGCTGCAGCCAGTGCAGGCGCAGCGCGGGATTCTCCGCGGAGCTGATCCAGAGCGCCTTGAGCCGCTGCTTGAAACGATAGACCGTCTCCAGGGTCTGGTTTTGTTTCAGCGCCGTGGCCAGCACCTGATTGTCATGCGCGTCCAGCTGCAGATCCTCCCGGGTCATCCAGCGGCGCAGGCGCCGATACAGTTTGCGATAGGATTGATCCAGACTGTCGCGTTCGGCCCGCAATACCGGTTTGACGACCTGGTGGCCGTAAACTTTGAGAATATGAAAGCGGTTACGTACAACCGCGCGCAGTGTTTCCATATCCAGAGCGTACCGGTCCGACCGGCTCTCGGCCCGTGGCGCTACACTGCGTACCCGGGCGAGCCCGAAAACACGCAACAAGCGAATATAGACCCAGCCGATATCCAGTTCCCAGCGTTTGTTCGATAATCTGGCCGAGGCGGCATAGGCATGATGATTGTTATGCAGCTCCTCCCCGCCGATAAACACGCCCCACGGGATGATGTTACGTGACGCATCCGCGGTTTCGAAATTACGATAGCCCCAGAAATGACCAATCCCGTTAATGACACCCGCCGCCCAGATCGGATTCCAGAGCATTTGCACGGCAAAAATGGTGATGCCGATCGGACCGAACAGGATGAGATTGATCAACAGCAACAGCATGATGCCGGCAAAGGGATGGCGGGTGTAAACATGGCGTTCCAGCCAGTCATCCGGAGTCCCCTTGCCATACTGTTGCAGGGTCTGCTGATTGATTGATTCGGCACGATACAGCTCACTGCCCTGTAGCAACACCTTGCGGATACCTTTGATTTGCGGACTGTGCGGATCTTCCTCTGTTTCGCATTTGGCATGGTGCTTGCGGTGAATGGCCACCCACTGACGGGTCACCATCCCGGTGGTTAACCATAACCAGAAACGGAAAAAGTGGCTGATCAGCGGATGCAGCTTCACGCTGTTATGCGCCTGGGCACGATGCAGGAAGATTGTCACGCTGGCGATGGTGATATGGGTGACGAACAGCGTCCACACCACCAGTTGCCAGGGCTGCAGCGGCCAGATACCTTCAAGATAATTTGTCATAATATTCTCTCATCAGATGGCACGAAGTGTCAGCCCGCCGGACAACGGAATAACACCCCGGTAAGCCTGTACGAAGCGGGATTTGGAAAAGGTTTTATTAACAGACAGATAACCATCCATAAGCGCATCAGAGATGGAAAGCGTATACAGATAAAGCGGGTTAAATAGAGTATCTTCAATACTGCAAACTCTGAACGGTGAATATCATTTACCCTGACCTTTTAACAATATAGTGCCCTGCACACCAAAAACAACCGCCTGAGGCAGAGAAATTGCGCCAGGCAGAAGCGGATTATTTGCCACGCCACTGGACATTGTAGAGATCGTGACGGCGATCATGCAGATTCTGGACCGTGCCGCTGTTGCGCGCCACCTGCAGGGTTTCCGGTCGCAAATCGGCGATCGCCACCGTCTCGACATTGGGGGTGGTATCGGCGGCGATCCCGTCGCGGGCAAACGGGAAATCACACGGGGTCAGGATACAGCTCTGGGCATACTGGATATCCATATTATGGACATTCGGCAGGTTACCCACATTACCGGACATCACTACGTAAAACTGGTTTTCCACCGCCCGGGCCTGGCAGCAATAGCGCACCCGCAGATAACTCTGGCGCTCGTCAGTGCAAAACGGCACGAACAGAATCTGAACCCCCTGATCGGCCAGGTGGCGGCCCAGTTCCGGAAACTCCGAGTCATAACAAATCAGCACGCCAATGGGCCCGCAGTCAGTCTCGATGGCATTGACCGCCCGGCCGCCTTCGATATTCCACCAGTAAACCTCATTGGGTGTGGGGTGTATCTTGGCCTGCTCATACACCCGACCATCGCGCAGGAAAACATAGGAGATATTTTCCACCCGGCCGCTTTCGACCCGGGTCGGGTGGGAGCCGCCGATAATATTGATGTTGTAACGCAGCGCCAGCTCACGCAACGCTTCGACAAAATGGGGCGTGTACTTGGTCAATTCCTCGATCGACTCGGAAGGGCGCAGCTGTTGATCTTCGATGGAGAGCAGTTGCAGGGTGAACATCTCCGGAAACACCACGAAATCCCCCTGATAGTCGGCCACCACATCGACAAAATATTCGACAATCCCGAGAAACTCCTCGAAGGAACGCACGCGCCGCTGCATATATTGCACCGTGCCGATACGCACCGTATCGGGCAGGCGCTCGCCGTAGCGCTTGCTGCGCTCCTGCTCTTCCTCCTGCTGAACTTTGGGGTTGTGCCAGACCAGATGAACGGCATAACCCAGTGAGTCGCGATCCGAGTCGAGATAATTCTTGATGATCCCGATAATTTCAAAACCGTTGCGCAGCTGAAAAGAGAGCACCGGATCACGCAGCTTTTTCTGTTTGACCTGCTCAACGTATTCTTCGACGGAATTGAACCGCTTGATGCGCTTTGCCAGTGTCGGCAAACGCCCGGCGAAGACAATGCCTTTCAGTCCCAGGGATTCGCAAAGTTTTTTGCGTTCGTTATAAAGCCGGTTGCCGATTCGATAACCGCGATAATCAGGATCGACCACAACTTCCATGCCATAGAGCCATTCCCCCTTCGGATCATGCCGCGAGGCATAGCCATTGCCGGTAATTTCCGCCCAGGTATGCGGACGTAACGCCACCTTGCCGGCGATCCGGAACGTGGCACAATAGCCCACCACCTTCTCGTCCACCAGCACCACAAACTGTCCGTCCGGGTAGTTGTTAATCTGGCCCCGGATAGAGCCTTCCGAATAGCCTGACTGACCGGTGCTGCTGTTGTAGACCCGATCCGTCAGGGCGGCGATTGCCGGCACATCCTGATTGGTCGCGTTGCGCACCGTCAGGTGACTGCGGGGGTTTTTAAAAGGAGTCGAGCCGCTTTTTTTATCTGCCATAAATCCAATACCTGTCAATGCTGTTGCGGGATATCATGC
>JBKGZJ010000036.1:0-17000 GCA_046545635.1 Thiohalophilus sp.
CGCCTCTGCGTTGAAGCCGTTTGCTTTCGATGGTAACACGGCGGAATTCAGACGGAGGTTTTGCAGGTTTGTCAATCTTGCCTCTTTATATGAGGGTACTGTATCTTTCCCCGATGCGACTGACCAAACTCAAACTCTCCGGTTTCAAATCCTTCGTCGACCCGACTACCGTGCCGCTGCCCAGCTCGCTGGTCGGGGTGGTGGGGCCCAACGGTTGTGGCAAATCCAACATCATCGACGCGGTGCGCTGGGTGATGGGCGAGTCCTCCGCCAAGCATCTGCGCGGGGATTCGATGGCCGATGTCATTTTCAACGGCTCCACCTCGCGCAAGCCGGTCGGTCAGGCCACGGTGGAGCTGGTGTTCGACAACAGCGACGGCAGCCTGGGCGGCCAGTACGCCAACTACAGCGAAATTTCCATCAAGCGCACGGTCACCCGTGACGGCCAGTCGATCTACCATCTTAACGGTACCCGCTGCCGGCGCCGGGATATCACCGACATCTTCCTCGGCACCGGCCTGGGACCGCGCAGTTACGCCATTATCGAGCAGGGCACCATTTCGCGCATTATCGAGGCCAGGCCCGAGGAGCTGCGGGTGTTTCTGGAGGAGGCCGCCGGCATCTCCAAATACAAGGAGCGCCGCCGCGAGACCGAAAACCGCATTCGCCACACCCGCGAGAACCTGGATCGGCTCAACGATCTGCGCGAGGAGCTGGACAAACAGCTCGCCAAGCTGCAACGCCAGGCCAAAACGGCCGAGCGTTACAAGGTGCTCAAGGAAGAAGAGCGTCTGCTGCGCGCCCAGCTGCAGGCCCTGCGCTGGAAGGGCGTCGACGAGCAGGCCAAACAGAATGACAACAAAATCCGCGAACAGGAGACCGCGCTGGAAGGGGCGGTGGCCAAACAGCGGCACATCGAAACCGAGATCGAACAGCAGCGCGGCCTGCATACCGAGGCCAGCGACAAGTTTAACGAGGTGCAGAGCCGGTTTTACAGCATCGGCGCCGAGATCGCCCGGCTGGAACAGTCCATCCAGCACGCCAGGGAGCGTCGCACCCAGCAGGACCAGGATCTGCGACAGATCGAAAAAGACTGGAACGACGCCCAGATCCACGTCAATGCCGACAAGCAGCGCATTGAAGAGCTGGAAGCGGGCCTCAAAGAGATCGAACCGGATCTGCAAAGCGCCGAGCAGCGCGAACAGAGTGCCAACGAAAGCCTGCAACGCGCCGAACAGGCAATGCAGGAGTGGCAGCAGGCGTGGGACGATTTCAATCAGCAGTCCGCCGAACCGGCGCGCCAGGCGGAGGTGGAGCGCACCCGCATCCAGCATCTGGAACAGAAACTGACCCAGCTGCAGCAGCGGCTGGAAAAGGCCGAACAGGATCTGCAGCAGCAGTCTCCCGAACGGTTGCAGCAGGAAGTCGAGCAGCTGCAGCAGCAGCTGGAACAGACCGGCGAACAGGTTAATCAGGCCCAGCAGGCGCTGACGGATAAACAGGCGCAGATCACCACGCTGCGCGAGTCCAGCCATCAGGTGAATACCGATCTGGATCAGGCCCGCAGCCGACTGCAGGATCTGCGCGGGCGCAGCGCCTCGCTCGAGGCCCTGCAACAGGCGGCCCTGGGCAAGGACGAGGGCGCGGTCAATGACTGGCTGAGCGGCCAGCAACTGCAGGATGCGCCGCGCCTGGCCGAGGAGATGGAGGTGGATGCCGGCTGGGAGCGGGCCGTCGAGTGCGTGCTGGGCGCGCACCTGGAAGCGGTCTGCGTGGCCGGGGTGGATCCGCTGGCCGAGATGCTCGGCAGCCTCCAGGAAGGCACCCTGACCCTGTTCGACACCCACGCCCCCGGCCCCGCCGGCGCCGCACCACACGGCACGCCGCTGCTGGACAAGGTCCGCGCGCCGTGGCAACTCGATGCCCTGCTGGGCTGCATCTACGCCGCCGAATCCCTGGCCGAAGCCCTGTCACTGCGCGGGCAGCTGGCGGCGCATGAATCGGTGGTGACCCGTGAGGGGATCTGGCTGGGCGCCAACTGGCTGCGGGTGGTCAAGGATCAGGAACAGGATCAAAAGACCGGCATCCTCAAGCGCGAACAGGAACTCAAGACCCTGGACAGCCAGATCCAGGAAGAGAATGCCCGGGTCCAGGCGCTGCAGGAGCAGATGGCGCAGGAGCGCGAACGTTTGCGCGAGCTGGAGCAGGAACGTGACGACGCCCAGGCGCAACTGAATCAGGCCAGCCGTCGCCAGGCGGAGCAACAGACCGATCTCAAGGCGCGCCAGGGGCAGATGGAACAGGTCCAGGCCCGCCAGCAGGCCCTGCAGACAGAGCAGCAGGAATTGCGCGCGGAACTGGAGCGGGATCAACAGGAACTGCAGGCCAGCCGCGGCCGTCTGCAGGAACATCTGGATACCATGTCCGGCCTGGAACAGCAGCGCGAACAGCTCAACAGCCGGCGTGATGCACTGCGCCAGGCTCTGGAACAGGCCCGCGCCCAGGCCCAGCAGGTGCGCAGCGAAGCGCATGAGATCAAGCTGCGGGCGGAAAAACAGCGCACCGAACTCAGCTCCACCCGTCAGGCACTGGAGCGGCTGGACAACCAGCTGACCCAGCTGTCCGGGCGCCGTGACGAGCTGCAAAACGCGCTGGCTGAAAGCGAGGCGCCGCTCAAGGAGATGGAGCAGGAGCTGGCGGACAAACTCGACAAACGCGTGGCGGTGGAGACCGAACTGGGCGAAGCGCGCCGGGCGATGGAAGCGATCGAGCATCAACTGCGCGAGCTCGAAGAGCAGCGGGTCGCCGCCGAACAGGCCGCGCAGACTCTGCGCGGCGAGCTGGAAGAGATCCGCATCAGCCAGCAGGAGTTCAGGGTACGCCGTCAGACTCTGGAAGAGCAGATCAACGAATCCGGCTTTGCCCTGGCCCGGTTGCTTGACGAGCTGCCCCAAGAGGCCGAAGTCAGTCAGTGGCAGGAGCATGTCGAACAACTGGAGGCGAAGATCCAGCGTCTGGGCCCCATCAACCTGGCCGCCATCGAGGAATTCGAGCAGCAGTCAGAGCGCAAGGCCTATCTGGACGCGCAGAACGAGGATCTGGTGCAGGCGCTGAAGACCCTGGAAGAGGCGATCCACAAGATCGACAAGGAGACCCGCACCCGCTTCAAGGAGACCTACGACAAGGTCAACAGCGGGCTCAAGGATCTGTTTCCGCGCCTGTTCGGCGGCGGCCACGCCTATCTGGAGATGACCGGCGAGGATCTGCTGGAGACCGGCGTGACCGTCATGGCCCGTCCGCCCGGCAAGCGCAACAGCACCATCCACCTGCTGTCCGGCGGTGAAAAGGCCCTGACCGCGGTGGCCCTGGTATTCGCCATCTTCGAACTGAATCCCGCGCCGTTCTGCATGCTCGACGAGGTCGACGCGCCGCTGGATGACGCCAATGTCACCCGCTATTGCGATCTCTTGCAGCACATGTCGGACAGAACACAGTTTGTTTTCATCACCCATAATAAAGTGACCATGGAAGTCGCCAACCACCTGACCGGCGTGACCATGCACGAACCGGGTGTCTCGCGGATGGTCGCGGTGGACGTGGACGAGGCGGCCAAGCTGGCCTCGGCGTGACCCTCGCCAAAACATAGAATGAACGCCAAAGAACGCGAACCTTTGAAACATTTGGCATTACAGGAGTATTTTGCGTTTCTTCGCGTTCATTGGCGGATTGATTTCTGATACGTTGTTCTGTGACTGCCAGAGTTAATTGGCGGTACTGGTGTATTCATCGCATATTTATGACAAGGTCGTGCTGATATGGACCCGCTGCGGCTGACCCTGCTTGCAATCGGTGTCGCGTTTATCGCGATTTTCTATCTGGTGATGCGTATCCGCTCCGGTCAGGGGCTGCACTGGCCCGCCTTTCTGCGTTTTTCCGCCCTGCGTTTACCCTCACTGCGGCGTCCCGCCGGTGAGAAAGAAAACGCTTTTCCCGAACAAAACCCGCGCGATACCTGGTACGAGGAGCTGGATGACGAGGATCTGCAGGCCCTGTCGCAGCTATCCCGGCACGCCCGGCGTGATGACGATGTCGACGTGGCCAACCTGGGCGGTCTGAGCGCGGTTGACGCTGATGACGGGGAGGCGGGCGAGTCGCTGGTGATTGTGCTCAACGTCATGGCCAAATCCGGCCACTATTTCCCCGGTGATGATGTGCTCGCGGCCCTGCGCGCAAACGATCTGCAGCACGGCGAGATGATGATCTTCCACCGCTATCCCGACGGGACCGATACTGCACGGCCCATTTTCAGCCTGGCCAACACCGTGGAGCCGGGGACGTTCGATCTGAACACCATGGAAGAGTTGCAAACCCCGGGGCTGTCACTGTTCATGCAACTGCCCGGGCCGATGGATTCGCGCGAGGCCTTCGAGCTGATGCTCAAAACCGGCCGCAACCTGGCCGAACAGCTCGACGGCGATCTCTGCGACGAACGGCGCAACGTCCTCACCCTGCAGACCACCGGCCATCTCAAGGAACAGATCGAGTCCTTTTTATTTCGTCGCAAAATGGCCGGGCTGCAGAAGCAGCGGCCCAGGGGCAAAGGCCGGGGGACGAGTTACTAGGGGCGAGAAAAAGCTTTACCACGAAGACACGAAGTCACGAAGTTTTTTACTTCTTCGTGTCTTCGAGACTTCGTGGTTTGTTTTACAAGAATAATGTCAAATACAGAGTGTCACGCATAATGAATGCCAGCGACAAAGTCCGGCACCGCATCAACGAGCTGCGCGAGCAGATTGATTATCACAATTACCGCTATTACGTGCTGGACGATCCCGAGATCCCGGATGCGGAATACGATCGCCTGATGCGCGAGCTCGAGGAGCTGGAAGCCGAACACCCCGATCTGGTTACCCCCGACTCCCCGACCCAGCGGGTTGGCGCCACGCCGTTATCCGCCTTCGAGGAAGTCAGACACGAACTGCCGATGCTGTCGCTGGGCAATGCCTTTGACGAGGAGGAGGTGATCGCTTTCGACCGCCGCGCCCGTGACAAGCTTGGCGTGGACAGCATCGAATACGCCGTGGAACCGAAGCTCGATGGACTGGCCATCAGTCTGTTGTATGAAAATGGCAAACTGGTGCGCGGGGCTACCCGCGGTGACGGGACCACCGGGGAAAACGTTACCCAGAACGTGCGCACCATCGACACCATCCCGTTAAAGCTGCGGGGTTCCGATTACCCGGCGCGCCTGGAAGTGCGCGGCGAGGTCATCATCGCCAGACAGGATTTTGAGCAGCTCAACAAGACGCGTGAGGCTGCCGGGGAAAAAACTTTCGCCAATCCACGCAACGCCGCCGCCGGCAGCCTGCGTCAGCTCGATGCCCGCCTCACCGCCAAACGGCCCCTGTCGTTTTACTGTTACGGCGCCGGGCTGGTGGAGGGCAGCGAACTGCCCGATCGTCACAGCGCGATTCTGGAGCAGCTACGCGAATGGGGCATGCGCACCAACCCCGAGACCCGGGTGGTCGAGGGGATCCAGGGCTGTCTGGATTACTACCGATTGATGCAGGAAAAACGCGACAGGCTCGATTACGAAATCGACGGCCTGGTCTACAAGGTCAATCGCCGGGATCAGCAGGAACCGCTGGGATTTGTCTCGCGCGCACCGCGCTGGGCCATTGCCCACAAGTTTCCCGCCCAGGAAGAGATGACCAGACTGATCGGCATCGACGTGCAGGTCGGGCGCACCGGGGCATTGACCCCGGTGGCGCGCCTCGAACCGGTCCATGTCGGTGGCGTGACCGTCAGCAACGCCACCTTGCACAACCAGGACGAGATCGATCGCCTTGATGTGCGCGTCGGCGACACGGTCATCATTCGCCGTGCCGGGGATGTGATTCCGCAGGTGGTCAGCGTGGTCAAGTCCAGACGTGAAGGCAAGCTGAAAAAATACCACCTGCCCAAAACCTGCCCGGTCTGCGGCTCGCAAACTGTCCGCCACGAAGGGGAAGCGGTCACCTACTGTACCGGCGGCCTTTATTGCGCCGCCCAGCGCAAGCAGGCCCTGAAACACTTTGCCTCGCGTCGCGCCCTGGATATCGATGGGCTGGGCGACAAACTGGTGGATCAGCTGGTTGATGAAGACTATGTCCATGATCCCGCCGATCTGTTTACGCTGACAAAAGAGCAGCTGATCCAGCTGGAACGCATGGCAGACAAATCGGCACAGAATCTGATCGATGCGCTGGAGAAGAGCCGCAACACGACTCTGGAGCGCTTTATCTATGCCCTGGGAATTCACGATGTGGGCGAGGCAACCGCCCGCGCGCTGGCCAATCACTTCGGTTCGCTCAATGTCCTGATGCAGGCCGACAAGGCGGCACTGATGGCGGTACCGGATATCGGGCCGATCGTCGCCGAGAGTATTCTGACCTTCTTCAAACAGCAACATAATCAGGAGGTCATCGACAAACTGATCCAGGCTGGGGTGACCTGGGAGGATATTGAAGTCAAACCGGCCGAAGAGCTGCCACTTAACGGCAAGACGTTCGTACTGACTGGTACGCTCGAGGAAATGAGCCGCGACGAGGCTAAAGCCGCCTTGCAGGCACTGGGTGCCAAGGTCACTGGCAGCGTCTCTAAAAAAACCGACTATGTCGTGGTCGGTGCTGATCCCGGCTCCAAAGCCGACAAGGCGGAATCGCTGGGTGTGGAAATTCTGGATGAGGTGGCGTTTATGGATTTGATCAAATAGGGGGTGGATGCTTTTGTAGGAGGGGCTTACAGCCGCGACTCGGGAGCAGGGGAGGGGCACGACCGTCGCCGATGGAATCGCCTCCCACAAGAGCGGGGTGTCTGTAGGAGGCGCTTGTAGCGGCGACTCTTTGCCGATGCCACCTTTTTTTTCAACAAAATGATCGCCCTCCGGGCGAGCTGGATTTTGAACGAAGTCAGGGGACAGTATACTTATTTCCTGGCCCGAAGCTGTATCTGACAGGTGCGGGTGTGCTACTCCCGGATTCGATGCTCTTTTTACAAACAAGTAACGGATAAGCCATGTTCCGCTGGGTTATTTTTATCGCGTTGTTGCCGTATTCGACCTGGCTGATATTTTTCTATGAGTACCATTTTATCGATCACGTCAATCTGGCGTTCCACGAGGCGGGGCATCTGATTTTCACGCCGTTCGGGAAGACCGGGCATTTTCTTGGTGGCACCATAGGGCAGCTGTTTTTTCCGGTGGCGATTGCGGTCCACTTCTGGCGACAGGGCAAGGCCTTCGAGGCGGGTGTCGGGGGTGTGTGGTTCGCCGAGAGCCTCATGTATGCCGCACACTACATGAGCGATGCGCGCGACATGCGAATGCCGCTGGTCGGCGGGGGCGTGCATGACTGGAATTTTCTGTTTACGAAATGGGGTGTGCTGTACCGGGCCGAAGCGATCGGCACATTTTTCCACGTGCTGGCTGCGGTATTACTGATGGGCGCACTGTTGTTTATGTTCCGGCAGCTCAAAACCGGCAAGTCGGATGCGACAGAACCTTTACTCTGAAATTTACCGGCGTAAAGCCTTTTTCGTATAAAACCGGTCTTTCTGCTTTTCCTCTCTCTTTGATATGGTTTAACGCGAAATCCGAAACCGGGAATGGATTGCCATGAAAAAAGTACTTGTGACGATTATCGTGATGGTTGTCGTTATCGCGGCTGCGGCCCTGGGCGTGATTTACGGAGGAGCGTATGACGTGGCGGCCAGTACCCCGGATTCGCCACTGGCACGCTGGGCACTGACGACAACGCGCGGGAATGCCGTGAAGCGCGAAGCGCAGGCGATTGAGGTGCCGGAGTCTGTGCATCAACCGGATCAGGCGTTATTGCGCAGGGGGTTTGTACACTACGACGACATGTGTGTTACATGTCATGCGGCACCAGGTGTGGAACCCGGTGAGATCCGGGCCGGATTGAATCCAAAGCCGCCGCGACTGGCCAGGCGGGCCAGTAAGCGAAGTCTGGCCGAGTTGTTCTGGGTGAGCAAACACGGGATCAGGATGACCGGGATGCCGGCCTGGGGCGAAACGCATTCCGACGAAGAGCTCTGGGCGGTCGTTGCCTTTGTCAAACGTTTGCCAAAGCTCAGTGCACAGGACTATGCCGCAATGCGTGAGCAGGGCGACGATGCCGGCCATCAGCACGAGGGCCATGCGCATTAAGCTGATTTAATACAAGGAATCGGGAATCCGACTGACAGTCGATTGTCAGGTAGCGCTATGCGCAACCTGACCTACATTACTCAGCACTCAGCACTCAGCACTCAGCACTATTTCTCCCTGACAAGTTTGTTGGATCCTTCCAGATAGATCTTGCCTTTTTCCATGACGGTATCGTCTTCGGCCCGTTCGGAGGCCTTGTGGACTTCTTCCAGGGTCTCGGCCAGGTCGTCGACTTCATCTTCAATCCGTTCCAGGGCCTCTTCCAGGGTATAGGTGAGCACATGAACTTCCCCCATCTTCTCAGGGGTCATCTCGCCTTCAAGAATCTGTTCCAGCTTTTTATTGTAGATCGCCAGGTTCTTCAATGCTTCATCCAGGGTTCTGGACGGTTTGCCTTCAAAATGTTCGGGCTCATCGTCGGCCTGGGCGGTGAATGCGGGCATCGCCAGAACGAAGGTGGCAGCAAGTAATAACGAATGCTTGTTCGATAACATAATCAGGGGCTCCATTAGCAAGGTAATGATATATCGATGGTCTTAAATCCGGCATAAGTTAACCATAACAATACAACCGGGTAAATACAGAGATGGCAGTTACAGTCCGGGTGTTGTTGGCGGGTTGAATCCAGCCGGGTAGAAAAAAGCCCCGCGTAGCGGGGCTTTTGGCTTACTTGATTTCGACGTTGGCGTTTTGCCGAAGCTGGATAACATATTGCTGGATGATCTGGCTGGATTTCATATTGCGCAGCTGATCCTTGACCTCTTCGAACTTGGGTGGAGTGACCTTGCGTTCGTCTTCCAGCTTGATGACGTGCCAGCCGAACTGGGTTTTAACAGGCGCTTTGCTGTAGCTACCCTTTTTCATTTCAGATACCGCCTGGGTGAAGGGCGGAACCATCTGGTTGGCGTTGAACCAGCCGAGATCGCCGCCGTTTTTGGCGGTGGGGCCGGTGGATTTGGCCTTGGCGACGTCGGCAAAGACAGCACCGTCATCCAGTTCCTTGATGACCTCTTTGGCTTCGTCTTCGCTTTTGAGCAGGATGTGGCTGGCCTTGTACTCTTTGGCATCACTACTGGCGATGCGTTTATCGTACTCTTTTTTCAGCTCGCTTTCACTAACCGGCTTGCTTTGCGCCTCTTTTTGAATCAATGCCTGGATAAGCGCATCGGCCTGCAGTTGCCGGAGACGGAAGGCGACTTCCGGATCCTGATCCAGTTCCTGTTTCCTGGCTTCCTGCAACAACAGTTCGCGGTTAATCAGCTCATTGATCAGCGCTTCACGATCGATCTCGCCGGACTCACCGTCCTGCTGTTGTGAACGGTATTTGAGATAGCGCTCGAAGGTTTCCTGCGAGATGGGTTCACCATTGACGACGGCAACGGGATCGGCGGCCCGGGCACCGGTGCTCAGCAGCAATCCGGACGCCACAATGGCGGCGGATAATGTGAAGAGATTGCGTTTAAACATAATAAATTTTCCTTTCTTGATGGAAACGGGAGTTACGGAAACACCTTCTTGAAAGGTTTGACGGTAACCGATTGATAGACGCCGGCGGCGACATAGGGATCGGCATCGGCCCATTGCCGGGCATCTGCCTGCGAGGCGAATTCAGCGACGATTAACGAACCGCTGAAGCCGGCCGGACCGGGATCGTCGCTGTCGATGGCCGGATGCGGACCGGCCAGGATCAGACGACCCTGATCCTTGAGTTGTTGCAGACGTTCCAGATGCGCCGGACGTGCGGCCAGGCGCGGTTCCAGACTGTCGGCATTATCCTGTGCAATGATAGCGTATAACATTAGTTGTCGTTACCGGGTTCGGGTGACGGGCTGGCCTCTTCAGGCTCCGTGACATGCAGGGACAGGTAGACTCCGAGGCCAATCAGGAAAACCACACTCAACGCCAGCATACCAAAAAGTTTGAAGTTTACCCAGATCGATTCCATGGACCTGGCTTGCCGGCACAGCTCCACTGCCGCGCCGCTGTAGGTGGCGGTGCAGTTTTCCAGATTGACGGCCTGATCGCTGGCCGCCAGCAGCGCCTGTTCGGCGGCAAAATAGAAGTTGGCCACATACAGATTGGCCACCCCCAGCAGGACGGAAAACAGCGCCATGCTGAGGTTGGCGTTACGCCAGATCCGCGCCGGCACCTCGATGGCGTGGCCCATCATGCGCTGGATCAGCGGTTTTTCGCCGATGAACTGGCTGGCGATAAAGGCGATGGCAAAAGCCCAGTAGACCGCGGTGGGCTTCCACATGATAAATGCCTTGTTCTGAAACAGCAGGGTGGCGCCGCCGAGAATGATGATCAACGCCAGCGTTACCAGGTGCATGTTTTCAAATTTGCGATGCCGGTACCAGTAGAAGGCGTTCTGCACGACGGAGCCGGCGATCGCTACGGCGGTGGCCGGATAAATGCCGTACAGCTTGTAAATGATGAAAAACAGCAGTATGGGAAAAAAATCGAACAGGAACTTCATGGCGGTCCAGGCTGGATGAGCGTCAGGGGCAAGAGAGTATCAGTGCAGCGTCGGATTATTGGTCATTTTGTAATATTTTTCCATGACTTCCCGCACATGTCCCGGGTAATCGATTGCCTCCATCTGTTCCATGCCCTCGCGGAAAAAGGTCGGGGCGTCCTCGGGCAGGCGCAACAGGATCTGTTCGAACACCGATTCCATGATCGCCGGATCGTGGGTCCGGGTGGCGACGACGCCGTGATTGAGATTGAGCACGCGCCAGGGGCGCCCGGCATGGCGCTTGTCCCGGTCTTCCTTGACCGCGGGCGCGGCGGCATTGGCGATCTCATCCATGATGCCGCTCAGTTCGGCGAGAAAGTCGGGGTCCTGGCTCTGGTTGGCGATGCGTGACAGGGCGTCGACCACATTGCGCAATTCCTGCAGGCTGCCGATGTTGCGCGCGGTCCACAGGGCGATGGGAATCGCCAGCTCGTCCAGGGTCACCTGCAGTTCTTCCCGCTCGAGCAGTCCCGCCCACCGGCTCAGTGCATTGAGCTGGACCAGACCGTAATCGCCCAGCTGGCTGAGATCGTCGAGCTTGTCCGTGAGAGCTTCGCGGGATTTGCCGTCGCTGTTGCCGTGATACCGGGCATCGACCTGCCGGATCGTTTGCGCGAACTGCTTGAGGTTCTCGCCGATCCGGTGCGGTTCGGCCAGATCGCCGGGGGGCATCGGGTTTTCGGCATAGGCCTGCTCCAGCGCCGCGGTGAGTTCATCCACCACGTCGGCCAGGGCATTCAGATCGATCTCGACAATACTCATCCGCGGTTCGCATTTCGCTTTGCTTCTCAGGCTGCCATTTTACCACAGGCACGAGGTCCCGACAGCCGCCCTCCGGCGGTCCCGGGCCGTGGGGGGCTCGCTTTGTGGGGCGGACGCGTTACACTAGCAGGTTATTGAACTGTGAACATCGGGGTTGGGCGTGATGGTCCCGACTCTGACCGGACTTTGGCGACAGGCGACATGACTTACCGATTCGATCTGCATACCCATTCCACCGCTTCCGACGGCACCCTGAGCCCCACCGCGCTGGTGGCCACGGCGGTGGAGAAGGGCGTCGATCAGCTGGCACTGACCGATCACGACACCACCGCCGGGCTCGACGAGGCGCGGGCGGCGGCGCGCGCGCAGGGGATCGGCCTGATCCCCGGCATCGAGCTGTCGGTGAGCTGGGCGCACCAGACCCTGCATGTGGTCGGGCTGCATATCGATCCGGCCCATCCGGCGCTGCGCCAGGGCATTGCGACCCAGCTGGGCTTTCGCCGCTGGCGGGCCGAGGAGATCGGTCGGCGGCTGGAAAAGGCCGGTATCGACGGTGCCTATGAAGGCGCCTGCGGCTATGCCGACGGGGATCTGGTGGGTCGCACCCACTTTGCCCGCTATCTGGTGGAACAGGGCCATGCCCGGGATCTCAGGCAGGTGTTCAAGCGCTATCTGGTCAAGGGCAAGCCGGGCCACGTACCGGGCGAGTGGGCCACGCTGGCGCAGGCGCTGGAGTGGATTCAGCAATCCGGCGGTCTGGCGGTCATCGCCCATCCGGCGCGCTACAAACTGAGCGCCACCCGCCTGCGCCAGTTGCTGGGGGAATTCGCCGAGCTGGGCGGGGCGGCGCTGGAGGTGGTCTCGGGCAGCCACAGCCGGGACGACATGCTGCGCTTCGGCCAGTTGAGCCGGACCTGGAAGCTGGCCGCCTCCAGTGGCTCCGATTATCATGGTCCGGAAAATCCCTATCGGGATCTCGGCCGCCTGCCCGAGTTGCCGCCCGGCTGCCGGCCGATCTGGGAATCCGACGCCTGGGCCCGCTGCACCGGGGTGGCGGCATGAGCCAGTTTTTCCAGATCCATCCGGTCGATCCGCAGCCGCGGCTGATTCGCCAGGCGGTGGAGCTGCTGCGCCAGGGTGCGGTGGTCGTTTATCCGACCGACTCGGCCTACGCGCTGGGCTGTCATCTGGAGGACAAGAAGGCGATGGATCGGATCCGCCGCATTCGCCAGGTGGACGACAGGCACAACTTCACCCTGGTGTGCGGCGATCTCTCCCAGATCAGCGCCTACGCCAGGCTGACCAACAACACCCTGTTCCGGATCCTCAACAGCTACACGCCGGGCCCATACACCTTCATTCTCAACGCCACCGGCGAGGTGCCGCGCCGGCTGCTGCATCCCAAACGGCGCACCATCGGGATTCGCATCCCCGCCAACCCCATTGCCCAGGCGCTGGTGGCCGAGCTGGGTGAGCCGATCATGAGCTCGACGCTGATCCTGCCCGGTGAGGTGATGCCCATGACCGATCCCGAGGAAATCCGCGAGCAACTGCAACACCAGGTGGACCTGGTTATCGACGGCGGCCATTGCGGCTTCGAACCCAGCACGGTGGTCGATATGACCGACGAGCTTCCCCGGGTGATCCGCCAGGGCAAGGGCGATCCGGCGCCGTTCGAGACAGCCTGAATTAACCCCGATTTGCCCGGCGCGGGTGCCAACAGGGTATAATGCCCGTCCTGTCCGGCCGGCGCCCGGCGCGACAGCATAATGATAATGATGATGACCCCCATGATCCCCGCTGACCCGAGCGTTGCCCTGATGTGCCATATAACTGATCTTCGATTGCTATTCTGGAGCCTGAATTGACTGCCTTGCCCAATCAGAAACAACGTGTGCTGTCCGGCATGCGGCCGACCGGCGCCCTGCATCTGGGCCATTACCACGGCGTGCTGAAAAACTGGATCAAACTGCAGCACGAGTACGAGTGCTTTTTCTTCGTCGCCGACTGGCATGCGCTGACCACCGAGTACGAGAACCCGCAGATCATCGAGCAGAGTGTCTGGGAGATGGTCATCGACTGGCTGGCGGTGGGGGTCAATCCCGGCTCGGCCACGCTGTTCATCCAGTCGCGGGTGCCGGAGCATGCCGAGCTGCACCTGCTGCTGTCGATGATCACCCCGCTGGGCTGGTTGGAGCGGGTGCCCAGCTTCAAGGACCAGCAGGAGAAGCTCAAGGAAAAGGATCTGGCCACCTACGGCTTTCTGGGCTATCCCCTGCTGCAAAGCGCCGACATCCTGATGTACAAGGCCGGGCTGGTGCCGGTGGGCGAGGATCAGGTCTCCCACGTGGAGCTGACCCGCGAGGTGGCGCGACGCTTTAACCATTTATATGGTCGGGAGACGGGCTTTGAGGCGAAGGTCGAGGCGGCGATCAAAAAAATGGGCAAGAAGAACGCCAAACTCTACCAGGAGCTGCGCCGCCGCTTTCAGGAGCAGGGCGACGACGAGGCGCTGCACACCGCCCGGGCACTGCTGGACGATCAGCAGAATATCTCCCTGGGCGATCGGGAGCGGCTGTTCGGCTATCTGGAAGGCGGCGGCCGGATCATCCTGCCGGAGCCCGACAGCCTGCTGACCCCGGCGCCGAAGATGCCCGGCCTGGACGGGCAGAAAATGTCCAAGTCCTATCACAATACGATCGCGTTGCGCGAAGATCCCGACGAAGTCGAGAAAAAACTGCGCACCATGCCGACCGATCCGGCCCGCGTGCGGCGCACCGATCCCGGCGATCCAGAAAAATGCCCGGTGTGGAAACTCCATCAGGTATACTCCAGCGACGAGGTACGGGAGTGGGTGCAGCAGGGTTGCACCAGCGCCGGCATCGGCTGTCTGGAGTGCAAGGGACCGGTGATCGACGCGATCCGGGCGGAGCTGGCGCCGATCCACGAACGTGCCAGGGAATATCAAGAGGATACGGGGCTGGTGCGCAAGATTATCACCGAAGGCTGTGACCGGGCCCGGGATGCGGCGCGCCAGACATTGCAGGAAGTCCGGCAGGCCATGGGCCTGGAGTATCGCTGATTCATGACCGAGACCATCGAGCACCACGACAGCCAGGAGACGCCCGAGCAGCAGGAGATGCCTTTCGCCGTCGTGCAGGGCATGCCGATGACCACGCTGCCCAAGGATCTCTATATTCCGCCCGATGCCCTGGAAGTCTTTCTGGCGGAAACCTTTGCCGGGCCGCTGGACTTGCTCCTCTATCTGATCAAGCGCCAGAACCTGGACATTCTCGATCTGCCCATCGCCACCATCACCGCCCAGTACATGGAGTATGTGGGCCTGATGAGCGAGCTGCGCCTGGAACTGGCGGCGGAGTATCTGGTGATGGCGGCCATGCTGGCCGAGATCAAATCGCGGATGCTGTTGCCGCGGCCGGTCAGCGAGGAAGAGGAAGAGGGCGATCCGCGCGCCGAGCTGGTGCGCCGTCTGCAGGAATACGAGCGCTTTAAAAAGGCCGCCGAGGATATCGACGAGTTGCCGCGGGTGGGGCGCGATGTGTTTCCCGCCGAGGTCAGGGCGCCCGATCTCAAGGTGGTGCGCACGCCGCCCGAGGTCGATATCAAGGATGTGCTGGCCGCGTTTACCGATGTCATGCGCCGGGCCTCCATGTACGAGCATCACCATATCAGGATGGAGCCGCTGTCGGTGCGCGAACGCATGTCGCGGGTACTGGGGGCGGTCAACTCCGACAGCTTTACCGATTTCAACGCGCTGTTTACCCTCGAAGAGGGACGCAGCGGCGTGGTCGTCACGCTGCTGGCGATTCTGGAGCTGCTCAAGCAACACCTGATCGAAATGGTCCAGACCGAGGTCTATGGGCCGATTCATGTCAAAGCCAAACAAGCCGTGAATAACCAGGAATAACCGGGGCTGAAACGATCCATGACTGAACAGGAACTCAAACGCATTATCGAAGCCATATTGTTTGCCGCCGACGATCCGGTGAACCTGAGCCAGTTGCAGGCGGTCTTCGCCGAAGGCGACGGGCCGGATGCCGACGCGATCAAGGCGGCGATCGCCGCCCTGCAGGACGATTACGCCGAACACAGCCTGGAGCTGCGCGAGATCGGCTCCGGCTATCGCTTTCAGGTCAAACAGGATTACGCCAACTGGGTTGCCAGACTCTGGGAAGAGAAACCGAGCCGCTATTCGCGCGCCGTGCTCGAGACCCTGGCGCTGATCGCCTATCGCCAGCCGATCACCCGCGGGGAGATCGAGGAAGTGCGCGGGGTGAGCGTCAGCACCCAGATCATCAAGACCCTGCAGGAGCGTGAATGGATCAAGGTGGTGGGCCATCGGGATGTGCCGGGCAAGCCGGCCCTGTATGCCACCACCCGCGAGTTTCTCGATTACTTCAACCTCAAGAGCCTGCAGGATCTGCCGCCGCTGGCCGAGCTGCGGGATATCGACTCCATCAACGCCGAACTCGACTGGGGCGAGGAGGGGCAACTGGACGCCGCCGCTGACAGCGAGTCGGAAGCCTCGACGCTGGATGACCCCGCCGGGACGGACAGCGAGGAGGCGGACGTCGACACCGACGACACCGACATCGAAGCCGAAGCCGAACAGCCGGCGGAAGCGGCATTGCAGGATGAAGACGCCGATACCGGCGTTGAAGCGAACGCCGATAGCGAGGATGAAACCGAACAGGAAGAGAGCCGATCCACCCGGGTAGTGAGCGCCGAGCACTGACGCCCCATGGCCGAACGCGTACAGAAAGTCCTGGCCCAGGCCGGCTACGGCTCACGCCGGGAAATCGAATCCTGGATCGAGCAGGGCCGCATCCAAATCAACGGCCGCCCGGCCAGACTTGGCGACCGGGTCGACGCGGAGGACGAAATCCGGCTCAATGGCAAGCCGGTCCGCCGCACCCTCGATCTCGCCCCGCGTCGCATCCTGCTTTACAACAAACCCGAAGGCGAAATCTGCAGCCGCAACGATCCCGAAGGCCGCCCCACGGTCTTCGACAAACTGCCGCCGGTGAAAAACGGCCGCTGGATCGTCGTCGGCCGCCTGGATATCAACTCCTCCGGCCTGATCCTGTTCACCACCGACGGGGAACTGGCCAATCGCCTGATGCACCCCTCCTATGAGATCGAACGCGAGTATGCCGTGCGCGTGCTGGGCGAACTCTCCGACGAGACGCGTCGCCGGTTGCGCGCGGGTGTTCAGCTGGACGATGGCCCCGCCCGTTTCGACGACATCGTCGACGGCGGCGGGCAGGGCGTCAATCACTGGTATTACGTATTGCTGCATGAGGGGCGCAACCGCGAAGTCCGGCGCCTGTTCGAACAGGCGGGGGTCACCGTCAACCGGCTGATCCGCACCCGTTTCGGCAACCTGTTCCTGCCCCGTCGCGTGCCCCAGGGCAAATGGCAGGAACTGGGCGAAAAAGATATCAATAATGTGCTGAAGCTGGTCGGCATGGACGAAGCCCTGCCCAAACCGCC
>JBKGZJ010000037.1:0-17000 GCA_046545635.1 Thiohalophilus sp.
GAACTGCAGGCCGCGTTGCCCGCAGCGCAGGTACTGGTGCGCTGGACAGCCGGACTCGCACTGCCTGACGATCAACAGGATTTTGTCAGCGTCGCGTTGCGCCACGAGCAGGAATACCCCATGTGAGCGGCCTGCCGATCCCTCGCACCTGCTACGGCTGTTGTCGGCGTTTTTCATTCTGCTGTTCTTCCTGTTTTATACCGCGGCCGGACTGGTGGCCGGGGCCAGGTTGTTTACCAGCGTGTTCGGAATCGATTATCACGCCGCACTGGCGCTGGGGGTCGGGGCGATACTGATCTACACCTTTATCGGCGGTTTTCTCGCGGTCTCCTGGACCGATGTGATTCAGGGATTATTGATGGCGGTGGCCCTGGTGGCCGTTCCGCTGCTGGCGATCCTGTCACTCGGCGGCTGGGAGGCCATGCAGGCCGGGATGCAGCAGCAGAATCCGGCCCGCCTCTCGGCATGGACCGATCAGCAGGGCGAACCGCTGGGCGTGCTGGCGATCCTCTCGCTGCTCGGCTGGGGACTGGGCTATTTCGGCCAGCCGCATATCCTGGCGCGCTTTGCCGCCATGCGTACCCCGGCGATTGCCGACAAGGCGCGGCGTATTGCCACCAGCTGGAGCGCGCTGGGACTGATCGGCGCACTGCTGGTGGGCTTTGCCGGGGCCGGTTATCTGCCCGGGCCGTTGCAAGGCAGTGATTCCGAAAAAGTCTTTATTGAAACCGTGCAACAGATGTTGCCCACGGCACTGGCGGCGATCTGTCTGGCGGCGATCCTCGCCGCGATTATGAGTACCGCCGACTCCCAGTTGCTGGTCTCCGCCTCGGTGCTGATCCAGGATTTTTATCAGGGCCTGTGGCGCAAAGGTGCCAGTCAGTCGGAACTGGTCTGGGCCGGTCGCGGCGCCGTGGTGGCCATCACCGCGCTCGCCGCCTGGCTGGCGTGGGAGCCGGGACGCAGTGTGCTCAATCTGGTGGCCTATGCCTGGGCCGGTTTCGGCGCGGCCTTCGGACCGGTGTTGCTGTTCTCGTTATACTGGCGGCGCATGAGCCGCTGGGCGGCGCTGGGCGGTCTGCTGGGCGGCGGCATCACCGTGGTCTGGTGGAAACCCCTGCAAGGCGGTATGTTTGACCTGTATGAAATTGTACCCGGGGTGCTGGTCGCCACATTATTGATTATGGTGATCACCCTGTTCGGGCGGCCACCGGCGCGGGTCGGTGAGTTGTTCGATCAGATGGAGGCCGAAGTGCGCACCTGCCGCCGGGGAATCGATTAAACAATAGACCCCTGGTGACTTGGCGATTGGTCCTGCGCTGCTAGACTGAACAGAAGCGCCAGGTAATTTTCATGCTCGAGAATAATAAATAACGGGTCTTTGCCCGCATCAGCCAACCAGGAGTCCGCGGATGAATCTTGAGAAAGTCATTTTTGCCTTTTTTATTGTGCTTGCCCTGACCATTAACTTCGGGTTTTTTATCGGCGATATCGACAACCCCGACCACCATAATGTTTACGAGCTGTATGCGGCACTGGTCATCAGCCTGATCGCCACCGTGCTCAAGTTCGGTGATCGCACCCATATTGGCGCGGTACTGCTGGCTACCAGTCTGGTGGCGGATGTGCAGTTGATTATCGCCGCGGTTATCTGGGGAATGGTGGAACATGTTACCCAGACCGGCATGACCCCCCATGTCATGGCGGCCATCGTTTCTCTGTCCGGCGGGGCGCTGCTGGCCAATATTACCTCGGTGGTGCTGTTTGTGATCGAGACAGCGATGATGCGTCGCTGACAGGTCGGGTTGATGAACACTATTCTGTTCATTTTTCTGCGTCGTCTGCACGTTCCGCTGATCGTGCTGATCACCGTCTATGCCATTTCCATTCTCGGCTTTGTGCTGATCCCCGGGGTGGATGACGAGGGTAACCCCTGGCGTATGGATTTTTTTCATGCGTTCTATTTTGTCAGTTACATGGGCACCACCATCGGTTTTGGTGAGATTCCCTATGCCTTTACCGGCGCCCAGCGTATGTGGGCAACTTTCAGTATCTATGCCACGGTCATCAGCTGGTTATATGCCATCGGCTATTTGCTGACCATTGTTCAGGATCCGGCGCTGCGGAATTTGCTGACGGAAAACCGCTTTCGCCGCGGAGTGCGACGCATCAGCGAACCGTTTTATCTGATCTGCGGTTACGGGGATACCGGCAATTTTCTGGTACGGGCGCTGAATGAAGCCGGCATTCGTGCGGTCGTGGTCGAGATCGATCAGGACCGGGTCAACCAGCTCGAACTGGAAGGCTATAATACCTATGTGCCGGGGCTGCGTGCCGATGCTTCGGTGCCCGATAATTTGATCAAGGCCGGGCTGCAACACTTTAACTGTGCCGGCGTGGTGGCGCTGACCAACCATGACGCGGTCAATCTCAAGATTGCCATTACCAGCAAGCTGCTCAACCCGGGGTTACGCACCATTGCCCGCGCCGAAACCCACGACGTGGAAAAGAATATCGCCTCGTTCGGCACGGATCATATTATCAACCCGTTCGACACCTTTGCCGGGCGCCTCGCCCTGGCGCTGCATTCCCCGGGTATGTATCTGTTGTATGAGTGGATGACCAGCGTGCCGCACGAGCCATTACGTGAGCCGGTATTTCCGCCGACCGGGCGCTGGATACTGTGCGGTTACGGGCGGTTTGGCAAGGCCGTCCATGAACGGCTCAAAGCCGAAGGAATCACCACCACGGTCATCGAAGCCACCCCGGACAAGACCGGCACACCGAGCGACGGCGTGGTAGTGGGACGCGGTACCGAGGCGGATACATTGCACGAAGCGGATATCCAGCAGGCCGTGGGGCTGGTGGCCGGCACAGATGATGATGCCAACAATTTGTCCATTGTGATGACTGCCAGGAGCCTGAATCCCGATCTGTTTACCGTCTTGCGCCAGAACGGCCGGGCCAATGATGTAATCTTCAATGCCGTACAAAGCGATCTGATTATGCAGCGCGGCAGTATCATCGCGCACAAGATATTTGCCGTGATTACCAATCCGTTACTGACCGTCTTCCTGCGTCTGGCCCGTCGCCATGATGACGACTGGGCCAACCAGCTGATCAGCCGGATCGGTGGTATTACCGGCGATGAGGCGCCGCATGTCTGGATGTTGACCCTGGATGAGGAAAACGCCCCGGCGGTCCATGCGGCGCTGGAATCCGGCGAGGTGCTGACTGTAGAAAATATTATTACCGACCCGCACGACTTTACGGACACCCTGCCGCTGATTGTCCTGCTGCTGAAGCGCCACGGTGGTGAGGCCGAGCAGGAGATCATACTGCCGGCGGGACAGGAGCCGCTGCAGACCGGTGATCAGTTGTTATTGTGCGGGCGTTTCGGCAGTCAGCAGGCCGTGGAGTGGCTGGTGGCCAATCTCACGGTGCTTGAATATGTCCTGTACGGTGAAGAGCGCCCGGCCGGGACGATCTGGCGCCGCTGGGTGCGGCGCAACAGCAGCTCCTGAACATGCAACCGGACCGGTCGGGTACGGACTCAGTAATATTTGAGTGAATCGATAAACAGCCGGTTTTGCGGTAATCGATGCTGGATAAAGCGCCCGGTCAGGGCGGTATAGCGATCGGCCGGGCCGTTCATGTATACGTCATACGTTTCCAGATCGGGATAGTCCGTGACGATCTGGTCGGCCAGTTTTTCCAGGGGCTGGTCGAAGCCGGGCGGCTCGTTGCCCGTTTCCTCCTGGAATATCGGGGTATAGACAAAGTTGTCCAGAGCATCCTCCAAAGAGCGAACATAGTTGGCCAGATAATGCTCGTGGCGGTTTTTGACCAACCAGTACAGATGCATCGGCTGCGCGCTTTCCAGCGCGATGCAATGCTCGATCAGGCTTTTAATCGGCGCAATACCGGTATCGTTGGCGATAAAGAGCATGGGTCGCCGGGAGCTTTCATCGAGGGTGAAGCTGCCGTGCGGGCCGGCTATGCGCACGGTGGAACGCGGTGTGATGTTATTGAAAATGTAGCGGGCAAAGGGATCCTCCTGCGAGTATCGCACATGAAACTGCAGATACATGCCGTTGCAGGGGCAACTGGCGACAGACTTGTTGCGCGGCGTCAGGCCGTCGATATGCAGGGTCACATACTGGCCGGCCAGAAAGCGCAGAGTCTGACTGCGCGGCGTGCGTAGCTGCAATACCCGCACATTATCCGCTACCTCATCCACTTTGTAGACTTTGGCGTCGATCTCCTGATGGGGGACATCCTCGGCACTGCCGATGGTGCGGCTTTCGATGACCATGTCGGAACCGGGGGTGGCGGAACACATCAAAAACAGTCCCTGATCCTTTTCATGCTGGCGGAAGGCATAATCATGCGGTAAATGTCTGCCGATCTCGCCGCTGAGCAGGCGGGCGGCACATTGTCCGCAACTGCCGTTGTTGCAGTTGTAAGGCACGTTCATACCGGCTCGCAGGGCGGCTTCCAACACGGTTTCACCGCTGGCGGCTTCAAATGTTCGTCCGGAAGGTTCGATACAGATCCTGGGCACGTTTCACCAACTCATCATTCTATTCGACTCATCACAGCATACTATGTTCTGCCCCGTGATCTAAATGGTGGTGCTGCCGGTTAAAATAAAGTGATGTATGAAGCGGATAACCCCATGGTTTGCAGGCTTGCGTTGTTTCGTTGCGGGTAGCAGACTTTATGCTGTCGTCAGGAGGAAGTGCCATGTTTGCCGCCATGAAAAACACCGCCATGCCCGATCCCGCAGAAGCCCTGCCGGGACGTAAAGAACCGATGCCGGTTCCCGAGGCACATTTTGTCAATGGCCACCCCTTGTTGCCTCCGTATCCGGAGGGCTTGCAGCTGGCACTGTTTGGTATGGGCTGTTTCTGGGGTGTGGAGCGAATTTTCTGGCAACTGCCCGGGGTCTATACCACCGCGGTCGGCTATGCCGGCGGGTACACCCCCAACCCCACTTATCAGGAAGTTTGCAGCGGCATGACCGGGCATAATGAAGTGGTGCGTGTGGTGTTTGATCCGCAGCGGATCGGTTACGGGCAACTGCTGCAGGCGTTCTGGGAAGGACACGATCCCACCCAGGGAATGCGTCAGGGTAATGATGTCGGCACTCAGTACCGTTCCGGCATTTATACCTACAGTACGAGACAATATGAACTGGCCGAAGAGAGCCGGCGCCGTTATCAACAGTGTTTGCAGGAGGCGGGCCGCCCGGCGATTACCACCGAGATTCGCAAGGCGCCGGAATTTTATTACGCCGAGCATTATCACCAGCAATATCTGGCCAAAAATCCCGGTGGTTATTGTGGGCTGGGAGGGACGGGCGTGCGCTGTCCGGTGTTGACGTCCGTCTGAATATCGTCGCGTTGCGGCCCTTTAAAAGCCGGTGGCCTGTCGAACGTTGTTGCAGTTTTCTATATGCCGGGAGAGGGCCTGCTCGGCCATCTGCCGGGTGCTGAAAGGTCCGCGATCCATTCCTTCCCGGCAGGCGAAATACCATTGGCTGCCAATATTAAAAAAACGCCCGCTGCGAAAGGGGACCGGCCGGGTTTCCCCGTGGCGTGGTGTCCGGATTTCGCTCATACCTGCCTCCTTCTCGAGATGGTGCGTACTGCAAGCTTTATACACTACCTATAGCCAACAGCTGGTGGAAAATCAATCAGGGGGACATCAGGCTGGACGGGCGCTGCTGTGCCGGTGACCGGCGGTCAAACACCTGATTTTTTTAACAGTAAAGGAGCCGGCCCGGCCGCGCTTCAACCCTGGATGGTCACTGTGATTCGCCGTTGATGCGCGGCGGTGCGATGTTCCCACAGATAGATCCCCTGCCAGGTGCCAAGCGCACAGCGCCCGCCGCTGACCGGCAGCGTGAGATCGGTCTGGGTCAGGATAGTGCGGACGTGGGCGGGCATGTCATCGGGCCCCTCGTCGATGTGCTCGAACATCGGATCGCCGTCGGGCACCACATGGGCCATGAAGGTTTCCAGATCCCGGCGCACCGCCGGATCGGCATTCTCGCACAAAATCAGCGAGGCGCTGGTATGGTGCACAAACACATGGCACAACCCGGTCTCGATGCCGGCACCCTCGATCACCTTGCGCACACTGGCGGTAATGTCATAGGTCCCGCGGCCACGGGTCGAAACCGAAAACTGCTCCTGTGCCAACATGGGTCTGTTTGTCCGTATGAATGTCGGGCCATTATAAGTGAGCCGGGCGGCGGATTGAACCGCTCCGCCCGGGCGATCCGTCTGCTTCTGCTCAGGATCTTTTTTTCCCGGGGCGCCTTGTGCTTTCCCGCCCGGTTGCCTATACCTTGTAACAAGAGGTGTGTTAATCGGCATTGCCGGGAGGTAGTTATGCGCGCAATCCAGATTCATTTTCACGATACACTGGACAATCAACAACGGGATCAGCTTCGCAACGAGCTGATGGCGCTGCCCCATGTCAGCAATGTCGAGGTCGAGGCCAGCAAGGAGCATGACATGCTGATCGAGTTCGAGGAGCGGCACAACATGCCCATGAGCATCATGGATGTATTACATAATCAGGGACTGCATCCGGATATTACCGCCTGTTGAATTCAACCCCGCACCATCGTCAGAAACGCGCCGTCCGGCGCGTTTTTGTTTCGGTGCTGTTGAGACGTGTTATTCGACCGGTTTTCCGCGCCGTCAATTCATGCTAAAAAAGATGAACTGGAAAGAGGGACGGGGCGATGAACACCAGCAGCTCCCGGCAGGTTTGGCATGCTTGATGATGTGATTGTCTATAGCGGCGAACAACTGGCCCGTTACCATTTCGGCGCCGATCATCCCTTCGGTCCGAAACGTCATGACGCCTTTGTCGAACGCTTCAAACAGCAACAGCTGGATCGACAGGTGCATCATGGCGAGCCGGCCGGGGCCGACCGGGAAGCGATCGAACGCTTCCACTCCCCGGAGTACGTGGAGGAGGTCAGGGCCGCCTCCGAGATCGGCGGCGGCATGCTCGATCCCGATACCCCCGCGGTCAGGGGTATTTACGATGCCGCAGCCACCGTGGTCGGCACCGGCCTGGCGGCGCTCGATCAGCTGATGCAGGGCCGGCACAAACGGGCGTTTATTCCCATCGCCGGGCTGCATCACGCGTATCGCGGTCGCGCCGCCGGCTTCTGCGTGTTCAACGACTGCGGCGTGCTCATCGAAACCCTGCGCGAGGTCTACGGCGTAAAACGGGTCGCCTATGTCGATATCGATGCCCATCACGGCGACGGGGTCTTCTACAGCTTCGAATACGATCCGAATGTATTTATCGTCGATGTGCATGAAGACGGACGTTATCTGTATCCCGGCAGTGGGGATACTAGCGAGACCGGCAAGGGCGAGGCCGAGGGCACCAAGCTGAACATCCCCATGCCGATGCAGGCTGACGACGAGAAGTTTCTGGATATCTGGCCCGAGGCGGAGAACTTTCTGACGCAAAAACGGCCCGAGGTGATCCTGCTGCAGTGCGGCGCCGACAGCCTCAGGGGCGATCCCATCACCCACCTGCACTACAGCGAACAGACCCACGCTCATGTCACCCGGCGCCTGTGCGCCCTGGCCGAACGCCATAGTGAAGGTCGCCTGCTGGCCATGGGCGGGGGCGGTTACAACCTGGATAACCTGGCCCGGGCCTGGACCGCGGTGGTCGGCGCGATGATCGACTGTTCAGGGGAGTGACATGCCACAACTGCAACACTGGAACGAGAGCGAAGACGGCCCGCTGAATGAACAGGCTCTGATCGACAAACTCGAACGGCGTGGTTACCGCGTCAACCGCTATGTCTATCCCCCCGGCACCGTCTTCCCGCCACACACCCATGCGGTGGACAAGATCGACGCCGTGCTCAGCGGCCGCTTCCTGCTGGAGATGGAAGGGCAGCGCATCATCCTCGAACCCGGCGACAGCCTCGCCGTTCCCCGCGGCATCGTCCACAGCGCCGAAGTGGTGGGCGACGAACCCGTCGTCAGCCTCGATGCCGTGCGGTCCTGGTAAACTCAATGTTGTTCTGGGGGTGGCTGCAGCCAGTTGGCGGTCGCTTCTCGGGACGCTGAAAATAACGCAGAGGACGCAAAGATTATAAAGCCTTCTTCGTCCCTCGTAACTCGTCCCTCGGCACTGCGCTCTATGTGCGCGTCTGATATAATTCAAAACCCAACATTCAAAATTCAACATTGAATTAATAATTTTGGCCGATCTATTTAGTATTACCGCCCCGCTGATGATCCGCACGCCCGACGGCGAGGAGAAGGTCATCGCTCATCACTTTCCCCATCCGAAGGGCCTGCTCTATTTCGATCTCTACTGGCATGAAGGCCAGCCCTGGAAACAGACACATGTGATCGAAGGTGAAGTGACAGGCGAAGGTCCGTGGAAGATCGGCGATCACGTTATCAATGTCCTCGGCTGTCACGGCACCAATTCCGATCTCGCCATGCAGTACGAACAATGGCAGAGCTATATACAACGCCCTGACGCGGACTATCCCCCCGAACCGCTGATCGCCGCGATCGCCAAAAAACTCGGTGCCACTCCGGACTGACTAGATGTTCCAGGTACCGGCATACTTCGGGTTGCATTACGGTTTTCCCCTGCCATCAGAACTTTCCAGTAACTGCCACCACTGCCGGATTTGTCGATGAAGTTTGTCTGTTACGCCGACTGGGGCGAGCTACCCGAAAGTGCGAATGCGCTTTTCGCGCAGGGTGAGAAGACGAGTATCTTTCTCTCGCGTCCGTGGTTTGAGACGCTGGCGGCCCGTGGGCTGGCGGCGGATCAGGCCATGTTGCTGGCCTGTGTGGTGGACGGGGAGAAGGTGATGGCTATCCTGCCGCTGGCCAGATCTGCCGGCAATACCTGGTATGCTCTCAGTCATCGCTATACCCCGTTTTACAGTCTTCTGCTCGCCGGGGATGATCGGCCGGCGGTGCTCGATTGTCTGGTTCAGGGTTTGAGTCGACTGCCGGTCGATGCCTTGCTGCTGGAGCCGGTGGCCGACGATGACGACCGGCTGCATGATCTGCAACAGGCCATGGCGGTAGCCGGGTTCCGTTTTTACCGCCGCTTTCGGTTGTATAACTGGATTTACCGCGTGCAGGGGCAGTCCTACGCGGAGTATATGGCGTCACGCCCGGCCCGGTTGCGCAATACGATCGCCCGTAAACAACGTAAACTCGAGCGCGAGCACGGTTACGCGATTCGGCTTTATTGTGGCGACGAGGTGCCGCGGGCCATGGCCGATTATTATACGGTTTATGACGCCAGCTGGAAGGCGAATGAACAATATACCGATCTGGTTGACGGGATGGTGGCCGGCTTTTCGACCCCGGGCTGGACTCGACTGGCGGTGCTGTATGTTGCAGGCAGACCCATCGCCGCGCAGTTGTGGTTTGTGCTGCACGGCAAGGCGAGCATCTTCCGGCTGGCGTATGACGAGGCCTGGAAGCCCTGGTCGCCGGGCTCCATCCTGACCGCTTATTTGATGGCGTATGTGATCGACACCGACAAAGTGGAGGAGATCGACTTTCTGACAGGCAACGATGCCTACAAGCCGGACTGGATGTCCGAGCGCCGGGAGCGTTTCGCGTTGAGTTGTGTCAAAAGCGTTAAACCGGCAGGGCGGTATGAACAGGTCATGACCGCGTTGAAGAACCTGTTCCGGGCTCGCTGATACATTTTATCGTCATGCCGCGCCGCTCACAGCTTGCTTAAAAGGCGTTGCCAGCCCCGGGACTCGTTCCCGGGCGTGAACAGGGATTGTCTGGCACGGCAGGCCTGTTCGAGCTTTTTATAGAAGATGCTGTCGGTTTCCGCCCTGTACAGGCGATCGGCCAGGGCCTGCGCGTTTTCCACCGGGTAATAACCGGGGTAATCTTCACCCAGCAGTCCGATCGATCCTTCAATGTCCGAGGCGATGACCGGCACGCCGGCGACGACGGCTTCGGAGATCACATTGGCCCCGCCCTCCATGCGCGACGGCAGCACCAGCAGATGGGTACGCTGGTAAATCTGTCTTATCCGGTAGTGGGGAAGTTCGTCATGCCATGTGTAGCGGGGATTGGCCTGCATCTCCGCACGCGCCTCTACAGCCCAGTCGTCACTGTGTGCCTTGCCGTACTGATGCACCTGGATGCGGCTGTCGGGCGGAAGGTGACGGGCGGCGAATGCCGGTCGCAGGGGATCCTTTTCCTCGCGTAAATGCCCCATGACCGCAACATGAAAAAACCGCCTGTATGGCTGGCGGCGGGTAACGGGTTTTGCCGACTGGTAAATAATGTTCAGCTTGTGGCGCTGATCCTGTGGCAGTGTATTGCCGATGAGATCATGCAGGCCGACCAGATGACTGGCCAGGCGTATCGATTGTAGGGTGGTATCGGGGTGAGTATGGATAAAACGGTAGGCATCGGTGCCGGTGATGGCCACAACAAGGGGGCATTGGGGAAAGCGCTGCGCAAATTGTCGAATGGATTCGGCGCTGCGCCAGGCATGTAACGCGATCATCAGATCCGCGTGCTGTCCGTTGAATTCGGTGGCGATCGTCACCCGATGGCCGAGCGCGGTCAGGATCGCGGCCCAGCGGGCGGCGGTGGTCCGGTTGCCGGCCCGGGATTTCGGCGGTGCGGGTGTGACAAGAAGGATACGCATAAATTTGTTACGTCAAGACGGTAGGAAAAAAGTTGTTTTCAGGCCAGTTACGTTGTCGTGGAAAGGGCGTTGCGGGCCCGGTCCGGCAACTTTATACTAAATTTTCTCATGCAAAATAGTTGGTCTTGCTTGTCATACATGGATTTGCTTGCTGATCAGAGACAATAACCCGAGTTACACAGGTATGTATAAACTTAATCCGGATCAAATCGCAAAGCAAATCGATGATGCCCACGCGCGTACCCTGGCGCTGATCGACGGCCTTTCGGCGGAACAATTGATGGGCCCCAGGTTGCCCACCGTCAACCCGCTGCGCTGGGAAATTGGCCATGCGGCCTATTTTTATGAATTCTGGGTTCTGCGCCAGCATCTGAATCACGCGCCGATCCGCGAGGATGCCGACCGGCTGTATGATTCGATTTCCATCGCGCATGACGATCGCTGGGATCTGCCGCTGCCGGACATGCCGCAAACCCTGGCCTATATCCAGGCGGTCAGGGAACAGGTCAAAGCCGGCCTGGCCGATGGCGAGGATGCGCAACGGGATTACCTCGCGCAATATGCGGTCTTCCATCAGGACATGCACAATGAAGCCTATACCTATACCCGCCAGACACTGGATTATCCCGCACCCGACATCGGCAAGCCGGGATACCGGATTCTGGATGCCGGCACTCTGGCAGGCGATGCCCACATACCCGGCGGTGAATTCATGCTCGGGGCAACCCCCGCGGACGGTTTTGTCTTCGATAATGAGAAATGGGCACATCCTGTCGAGCTTGAGCCCTTTGCCATCGCCCGGGCGGCGGTGAGCAACGGTGATTTTCTGCGCTTTGTCGAAGCCGACGGTTACAACAAACGTGAATACTGGGACGAGGAAGGCTGGCAGTGGCGCAACAGCGTCTGGCTCGAACATCCGCTCTACTGGCGGCTTGATGCCGACGGCTGGAAGATAAAACAGTTCGATCAATGGCAGCCGATGCCCATCAATGCGGCGGTGATCCACGTCTGCTGGCATGAAGCGCGGGCCTATTGTCGCTGGGCCGGCCGGCGGCTGCCGACGGAAGCCGAGTGGGAAGCGGCGGCTGCCGCCGAGCCCTCGGATGATGGTCGTGGTTTATCGCCCGTCAAGCGCCGCTTTCCCTGGGGCGATGAACCGCCACGCCCGGATCAGGCCAATCTGGATGGCTTTGCCCTGGGCACGGTGGATGTTGGCGCGCATGCCGCGGGCGACAGTGCCTTCGGTTGCCGGCAAATGATCGGCAACGTCTGGGAATGGACCGGGGACACGTTCGGGCCCTATCCCGGTTTTGAACCCGATATGTACCGCGATTATTCGCAGCCGCTGTTCGGGATCACCCGGGTCCTGCGCGGCGGTGCCTGGCCGACCCGCGGGCGAATGATCCGCAATACCTGGCGGACCTACTACGGTCCTGAACGCAATGATGTTTTCGCCGGGTTTCGTACCTGCGCCGAACGCTGACAGAGCAACTGAATCGATATGCATAAGATGCAAGCGCCGGTAGTCAAAGATCTGGTCCTCGTCGGCGGAGGGCATTCCCATGTTTCGGTGTTAAGGCGGCTCGGCATGCGGCCGGTTCCGGGTTTGCGGGTGACCGTGGTCACGCGGGATATTCATACCCCCTATTCGGGCATGCTTCCGGGTTTTATTGCCGGCCATTATGACTATGACGAGTGCCATATCGATCTGGGACCGCTGGCCCGCTTCGCTGGCGCCCGCCTTTATCATGCCGAGGTCGAGTCGCTGGATCCGGATAACCAGCTGTTATATGCCGTCGGGCGGCCCCCGATTGCCTACGATATTTTATCGATCAATACCGGCTCGCGGCCGGACAGCACGGCTATACCGGGGGTGGATGAATTTGCCTTGCCCGTGAAACCCATCGATGTTTTTTTAGATAAATGGCAACAGCTGATAGAACGCGTTCGCGCAAGCAACGGACCGTTTCGCATTGTGGTCGTCGGCGGCGGCGCCGGGGGAGTGGAGCTGGCACTATCCACACAATGGCGCTTGCAGACAATTCTCAAAGCGGCCGGCAAGGACCCCGATGATCTGGTTTATACGCTGTTGAGTGCCAGTGACGACATCATGTACCTGCACAATGCCGGGGTGCGACAACGTTTCGAGCGGATTCTGCAACAACGTCATTTCACGGTTAAAACCGGGGCGCGGGTGACCGAGGTCAGGGCGGACAAAGTACTGACCGCCGATGGCGGGACGTATGCGGCGGACGCGGTACTCTGGGTAACGTCGGCGTCGGCGCCGGCATGGCCGGCCAAAGCCGGTCTTGCGGTGGATGAAGGCGGTTTTATCAAAGTGGATGAGTATCTGCAGTCCGTGTCTCACCAGCAGGTGTTTGCGGCGGGGGATATCGCCTCGTTACCCGACGCCCGTCCCAAGTCCGGGGTGTTTGCCGTGCGCCAGGGGCCCGTACTCGCGCATAATCTTCCGGCCGTCGCAACCGGCCGGCGTTTGCGCCGTTACCGGCCACAAAAGCATTTCCTCGGCCTGATCAGTACCGGTGATCAATACGCCGTGGCATCGCGCGGCAACTGGTCCTGGGAGTCGGCCTGGTTATGGACCGTCAAGGACTGGATCGATCGTCGTTTCATGCAAAAGTATAACGCGCTGCCCGAGATGGATGAGGAAGACGGTCCTGAACTGGCCAGCGGAATCGCCGATGCGGCGGCAATCAAGGAGCTGTCCACGCTGGCCATGCGTTGTGGCGGTTGTGGCGCGAAGGTTGGCGCCACGGTGTTGTCCCGGGTGATGCAGCGTCTGCCCGATACTCAACGTGATGATGTATTGATCGGCCGGGACTCCCCCGACGATTGCGCCATGCTGACCCTGCCGAAAGACAAGGTCATGGTGCAGAGTGTTGATTATTTTCGTGCGTTTATCGATGACAACTACACCTTCGGCGCCATTGCCGCGAACCACGCCCTGGGGGATGTTTTTGCCATGGGAGCCGAACCGCAATCGGCGCTGGCGATCGCCACCGTCCCTTACGGTCGTGAACGTATTGTGGAAGAGACGCTGTATGATGTACTGGCCGGTGCCATACAGGTTCTTGAATCGGCCGGTGCCGTGCTGGCCGGCGGCCACTCCAGCGAAGGCGCGGAACTGGCCTTTGGACTGACCGTCAACGGCCTGCTTGATCCCGATGCCGCCCTGCGCAAGCAGGGTTTGCAGCCGGGCGATGCCCTGGTGTTAACCAAGCCTATCGGCACCGGCACACTGTTGGCCGCCGAGATGCGCGGGAAAGCCAGGGGACGCTGGATCGACAACGCCATCCGGTCGATGCTGGTCTCCAGTCAACAGGCCGCACGCTGTTTGCTGCAACACGGGGTAACGTCGTGCACCGATCTCACCGGGTTCGGTCTTGTCGGCCATTTGATCGAGATGACCCGGGCCTCGGAAGTCGATGCCACCCTGTATATGGATGCCTTGCCTGTACTGGATGGTGCCCTGCAAACCGTTGAGGCGGGCATTCTCTCTTCCCTTCAGCCGCAAAACCTGCGCCTGCGGCGTGCCATCGACGATGTGGAGCGGGCTTCCCGGCATCCGGCCTATCCGCTGTTATACGATCCGCAAACCGCCGGAGGCCTGCTCGCCGGTATTCCGCAGGATAAAGCAAGTGCATGCATTGAAGCGCTGCACGAGATGGGCTATCCGGATGCGGTTATCATCGGTCAAGTTGAACCCCGCTCTGACAGGGAAGCGCCGATTCGCATCCAGTAGCGTACGGATGGTACCTGAATAACTGTTCCGGGAAGGGGCGCGCAGCGCTACCTGACATTTTCAACAGGCCCCGGGGTCGGTGACAAACGTCAACGCTTTGCCTATTATGGCCTGCGGCCCTTTATTGACGAGCACTCATACTGCCATGACAACGAAACTTGTACAAAAACGCTTTTTAAAAGGCACCCGGGAGTTTGAGATCGTCGATGACGTTATTCATGTCCGGATGAAAACGCTGTTCAGGGAAGAAAAAATCACGCTGGGATTAAGCGTCCTGGATCCCGAGCCGGTAATCAATCAATCCTGTCTTGAGTTCAATGGCCATGCCGAGTCCGGGCCATTGCTGTCGCTGTTTATGGATAACCCCAGCGTCGACGAGTTCAGCGCCTTTGTCGTGACACTGCAGCAACGCGTCCTGCAGGCAGGCAACAGGGACGCGGGTTACGATAGCGATGCTCAGTCGGCCGGGATCGCCGGCAATGTTTATGACGAGCCGCCGGAATTCGATGCGCCGGAGACAAAAAGATCGAAATACACCGGCAAATCCATTAATCCCGCCAGGCTCGAAGAGGCCATCGGTATGCTGGAGCAGTATGTGGCGGATGAGGCGATCCGGCCGCTACTCGTCGCTCTCAATGCGCTCAAAGACGACCCGCAGAATGAGGCCTGCATGGAACAGGTGGTAAATGCATTCGATGATCTGGGCATTGTACAGGGAGCGGTACTGACCTACGCCCCCTATCTCAGTGTCTTGTTGATGGACGATCCCTACGGGGAAAATTAACTCTTTCTTTGACGCGCAAACAGACCGACCATCGCACCCTGCGGGTCGGCACCATCGGCTTTTACTTGTCCCTCGTACCTCGTCACTCGTCCCTGCACCCGAAGGGTGCCAGGATTGATAATTATCAACTGCCACTTTTCTTATCGCTATTGATAGACCGGTCAGGGTTGTAACCGGCCCCGCTCACCCTTACAGCATTTCCTGTACTCAAACTGACACGTTGCGACGCGTATAACCGCAAGACTTGAAAGGACATGGTTATATGGCCGGTCCATCAACACTGCAATGACCGGTCAGGTTTTATGGTTAGCGAGAGCAAACGTAAAAGGAGATGCACCTATGTTTCTGGAGAAAATCAAATCCCCCGGTTTGGCTCATCTGTCTTATGTTATCGGCGCCAACGGCCAGGCGGCCGTGATCGATCCGCGCCGGGATACCGACGTCTATGAAGAAATCGCCGCGGCGAATAACGCCCGCATTAGCTGCGTATTTGAAACCCATCGCAACGAGGATCTGGTCTCCGGTGCCGGTTTGCTGGCCGAACGCACCGGCGCGACGGTCTATCACGGCCCCAATGCGGCCGGCGAGGTGCGCTATGCGCAAACTGCCCGCGATGGTCATGAGGTGCGACTGGGTAATCTGCGCCTGAAGGTCATGGAAACACCCGGACACACCGACGACAGTATTTCCATCGCGGTCTATGATAATGCCAGTGGCAAGGAGGCGGTCGCGGTGTTTACCGGTGATGCCCTGTTCATCGGCGATGTCGGACGCACCGACTTCTACCCCGATCGCGCCGGGGAGGTCGCCGGATTGCTGTATGACAGCCTGCAACGGATTCTGGCTCTGGGCGATCAGGCGATCGTGCTGCCGGCCCACGGCGCCGGTTCGGTCTGCGGCAGTGGCATGGCCGATCGCGAGTTCTCCACCCTGGGGCACGAGCGGCAGAACAATCCGCGCCTGCAGATCACCGATCGCGATAAATTCATCAAGGTCAAGGTGGCCGAGCACCATTATCAGCCGCCGTACTTCCGGGTCATGGAGCAATTGAACCTGAGCGGTACCGAGCCGATGCCTCCGGAACCGGCCGCGCTGGGTATCGACGATATCAAGGGCCTGGACGATCAGGTAATCCGGATCGACGTGCGTAGCGTCGAAGCCTATGCTTCGGCGCACCTGCCGGGTTCTTTGTGCGTGCCCGGGGAGATGATTCCGGCATTTGCTGGCTGGTTGATCAAACCGGAACAGCGATTGGTGCTGATCGCCGAGCATGCCGATCAGGCCTGGCAGGCCGCCCGTCATCTCGGACGCATCGGCCTCGATCGGATCGAGGGTTACCTGGCCGGCATCATGGACTGGGTGACCGCCGGCGAGCCTTTCGAATCAATCGACTTTGTCGATACGGCCACGGTCGAACAGCGGCTGAACGGGAAAGCGGCCGACTGGCAGTTACTGGATGTGCGCGGTATTGATGAAGTCGAGGCGAGTCGCATGCCGGCGGCATTGCACACCTATGTGGGTGAGCTGCCCGAGAAGCTGAACCAGCTGGATCGCAGCAAGGCCTACACCGTCATGTGTGGCAGCGGCCAGCGTGCGGCCATCGCGGCCAGCATACTGGCGCGCGGCGGGTACTCGAATGTGGATGTGTACCTGGGCTCCATGGCGGCGTGGCAACAGCAGAAAAACGCGGCATGAAATCGTCGCATTGAGGGTTGAACAGGCTTCGGCGTGAGTGTATACCATATA
>JBKGZJ010000038.1:0-16860 GCA_046545635.1 Thiohalophilus sp.
CATGTATTCACTTTCACCACGGGCATCCCACAGGAAGGCATCCGACTCGCCGGTCGCCACATCCATCACATCGCCCAGGGTGGCCTGCAGGACCGTGTTCTCTTCCGGCAAGTCACGCACACTGACCGTGCCGGTCCCCGGCAGGCAAGCCGTGCTTTCATTTTCATCACAGGTCACGCTGGTGCCTTTATGGCTGTCCGGGATGACGTCTTCGTGATTGGCGCCGCCATTGAGCAGGGCCAGGTGCTCCTTCTCGGCACCCCAGTAACGCAGCATGTACCAGCCACGGCCCTGGCGCATGGCCTGACCCATACCACCTTGCCCCATCGCCCAGACGATCATGTCCTCGGTCGGATCGAGATCATAGTCCTTGAGGATCTCATCGACCTGCGCGCCACTGGGGACCATGCTCCGTGTCTCTATGACGCCGTTCGAGCGCGTCTCAACAAGGCGATTCGTGTCGATGGCATAACTTCTGACGCCATTGGCGGCATCGGGGGTGATATAGGTTTTGGCATCACCGTTACCCGGATCTTCCCAGACACTGACATGCATGATGACCAGATCGCCGGTGATACCCTCCGGCCGATTGGCCTCCCAGTCGTCGATCCAGTCTGTCAGCGTCGAGCCCGAGATCAGGCCATTGACGTTGTTGTCGTAATTGGTATCGGATTCCTGGGCAATAGCTGCCGGCGAATTTGTCGTATAACTCTGAATTGTATCTTCATCGCTATCAGCACTAATTGTATTTTCGTCGCTGTCGACACAACCGGCGAGACCCATCGCGGCAACCAGTGCCAGGCCCCTTGTCAATATTCGCCAGCTGTTTATTGTCTCACTGAGCTGTGCTTCTGTTTTTTTCATGATCTCATCCTCTCTCCTGAATGTCGGCCACTGTCTCAAGCCTGCTTCGTCGAAACTGCGTTGCATGTAACGTGCCAGAAAAAGTTTTCCTGTCTTATCAGTCTGTTAGCGGAAAGCCCCTGTAAAATGACATTGCACTTGCGCACACAGGCGCCGGCCGGTGGTAAATTGCAATCAGCGCGGGGCGGGTTTTAAGACCAGCGGCACGGCGCCGCTTTCGAGCGTATCCAGCACCCGCTCCAGTTCGCTGTCCAGATCAAAGCGGGCACAGGCGAGCCCCTCATCCTGCAAGGCCCGGTAGACCGTCTCGTCAAACTCCGGCTGGCCGCCCGCCACGCTTATCAACATCACCTTGTTCTCGTTTTTCATACGATGTACACCACATTCGCCTGGTTGATCATCCCGGCCAGTTTCGCCGCCATGTTGGTGGCCAGCTCGGTCACCGGCACATCGGAAAAGTCCAGGGCCTCGAGCTGCATCGCCACCTCGTCGTCTTCCCGGTCCAGCTCGCCCCAGACGGCCACATTCACCACGTCGTCGAGCAGGGTCAGCCCCGTGGCCATGCGCAGCGCCTCGCTCTTGCGATCCCGGGCGACGACCAGGATCTCTTTGCTCTCACTCATGCCTTCTCCTTCAAAGTACAATCACCTGATCGCTGTTTTTGACCAGCTCCGCATCCTGATACTGGCCGCCGATGATGACCCGCTCGGCCAGCCCGCCGGCATGGGGGTCCGCGCCGGGATAGCGATCCACGGACAGCTCGCACAGTGAGACATGCGCTTCGCTGTTAGTCTTGAGAAAATCGCGAAACGCCTCGTGTCCCAGCAACTGCACCCCCGAGTCGGTCAAAAAACAGCGCAGATCCCAGCCCCGGGCATCGGCGCCTTTGAGCAGGGCAATGGCCTGTTGCGCGAATTGGCCGTCGGTGACAACAACCCCCAGCCGCATCAGGCCGCCCCTTTGCGGATCTTCCAGACATAGGTGCCGGAATCCTCGTCGCGACTGAACAGGTCATTGCCCTCGGACTCGCACATCGCCATGATCGACTCGCCGGAAGACGGATTGTCGAACTTCAGGGTCAGTACGTCGCCGCCGTCCATCTTCTGCAGGGCCTTCTTGGTGTACATTTGCGGATGCGGGCAGACATAGCCGGTCACATCCAGCAGGTAATCGCCTTCATCCATTTTTTCAAATTTAATTGCCATGGTTACATCCTCTTCCTTACGTCAATATTCGACGGACAGTTGAAGACTGTCCGCCGCTACAGCCTGTTACAGTTCCAGATCGTCATTGCGGGACATGCGGTACATCAGCCACTTGTTGAAGGTCTTCACCCCGATGTAGCCGCCGAGCACCATGCCGGCCAGGAAAAGCCAGCCGGTCAGATCGCCGTTGGTCACCGCGGCGAAGAAGGCACCGACATTACAGCCCATGCCGATACGGGCGCCGATGCCCATGATGGCCCCGCCGATAATGGCGAACATCGCCGTTTCCATATCCGGCATTTTCCATTTGAATTCGCGGCGCGCCAGGGCGAGCATGGCGGCGCCGAGGATAATGCCCACTGACATGAGCAGCGGCGCATTGACTTCCGGGCTCGGCAGGCCGTTATCCAGCCCGAAATAGACGTTATCCATATTCTCCACGCCGAGCTTGTTGAGCACCCAGCCGCCCAGTTGCGCCTCCTGGGTGGTGATATACCAGTAGCCGGGATCGAAGACCGTGCCCTGGATGGAAAGCCCGGAGGTATGGCCCATTTTCTCCAGCAGTTCGCCGAAGTTGAAAATCCCGTAATGGTCGCGCAGCATGCCGGTCACCCACATGTGCAGGCCGGCAAACACCCCCAGACCGATGCCGGCCAGGGCGGTGTTTTTCGACGAGGTCACCATCGCCCAGATACCCCGCAGCTCAAAGCCCAGCCCCGGCATCTCCTGTTTATGCCGGCGCAGATAACCCTTGCGGTAGGCAAAGATATAGAGCAATAAAACGAGGACCAGAACAGGCAGAATGGCGCCCAGGAAGGCGTTGCCGATAAACGCGTCAATCCACTGATTGCCGGAGTCCAGCCACTGGCCGACCGTGCCGCCGGAAAGGTCCCAGATATAGCCGGCCATGAACTGGTCAAACCAGCCGTCCGTTACCGACAGCTCCCCGGGCATCCCTTTTTCAGCGGCGGATTCCGCCCAGGATGCCGGCGCAAAGGCATTGGACCAGGAACCGAGATCGACGAACAGGGCCTGGGAGAAGGAGATACTGGCCACCACCAGCATGGAACCGACATTGCCCTCGCCGCTCTTGTAGAGCGAGCCGGAGGCACAACCGCCGGTAAAAACAATCCCGAAACCGAAAATCAGCCCGCCGATGATGATATGCCAGCCCAGCGGATGGGGATTGAAGGTACTGTTACCGCTGACGGTCACCAGTGCCGCGGTCAGTGAAAAGAGCGCCGTGGCGATCATGATCCCGACCGCCATCCTCGGCACCTGAACGGCAAACAGATCCCGTACCGCGGAGGCCATGCAAAAACGGCCGTATTGCAAAAGCAGGCCGTAGATCACGCCGAACCAGACATACACCAGCAGATAGATCCAGCGCGTGTCGGCGGCCAACGCGATGGCCGAGCCAATCGCTACCAGCGCCACGATGATAATTGACCAGATACTGCCACGATGCAGCAGCCCCTCTCCCGTTTGTTCGATATTTGTTGTTGCCGTTGCCGTTGCCGTGTGTTCGTTCATCGATCCCCCGCAGGATAATCCAGTTACTACTTACCTGGTCAGATTTACCGACCAGAACCACTGTTTAACTTTGCTCTGCTGCACCGTCCGCCAGGCGTTGGATGTAAACCCGCCAGACTCCCTGGTCACGTTCGGTTGCCAGGTATTCCCCGTCGGCCAGATTCATCATCGCCGAGATGGTCTCCGCGGCGGTGACGCTGTCGGTCACCAGTTCAACCACTTCACCCGGCTCGACCAGTGACAAGGCCTTCAGTGTCAAAAGTTGCGGCTTGGGACAACCGTCACCCAGACACTCCACGCGTTGCCGGACTGTCACCATCCGTCCATCCGTCAGTTTTACTTCGCGCGACTGCTCGGTGATCTGCCGATTCTGTCGCCGCTTCGGGCCGTGGAACAAATTGAACAGCATCATCATGATGTTTCCCTCCTCCCGTACCCGCTGGAGATATAATGCAGGTTACATGCCAGGCGGGTAACTTTTTGATATACAAGATATTTTTTCAGGTTTTTGAGTTTCGCCAAACTGCAAATTGCAATTTGGCGGCATAAGGCCTCCGGCGGTGAGAATTTGCAATCCCGTTACCGGGCCCGAGTATTCAAACCGGGCCGGGCGGACGGGCAAACGCTGCAGCCAGAGACCCTCCCCTGCGGCGCGTTATTTCACAACGCCCCGTACCTTGCCCCTCAACAGGCAGGCCGGATACGCAGGGAAGTTTGACTATAGGAGATCACTCCGTTATCGCTGTCAAGAAAGGGCGAGATTGTCGCGGGAGGAACCGATACAAACGGTATGCCGACCAACAGCATGGGCGAAAAGATTGCAGGAAACTCGAAAATCCGGATGCGGGATGGAGACACCGGGGTGACGGCTTCCAACAAGCCGCCGGAGTGAGGGTTTGTTTCAACCGACTCTGACAGCCGTTCGGCGGGTCAACGCACCAGCTGGTTAATTTCGAAAATCGGCAGGAGTATGGCCAGGACAATGGTGAGCACGACCAGTCCCATCACCAGTATCAGGGCCGGTTCGAAGATGCCGAGGATCATGCCGGTGCTCATCTCCAGTTCCTGTTCCTGGCTTTCGGCGGCGCGTTCGAGCATGGCGTCGAGATTCCCACTGCTCTCGCCACTGGCGATCAGATGGACGGTCATCGGCGGGAAGTAACCACTGCGTTCCAGGGCGCGGGCCAGGGAGCCGCCTTCGCGCACTTCGCGGGCGGCGGCGGAGACGGCCTCGTGCATGGGGACGTTATTGACCACCTCCCCCGCGATCCGCAGCGCTTCGAGAATCGGCACGCCGGAGGCGGAGACGATCGACAGGGTGCGGGCAAAACGGGCGCTGTTACTGCCGCGCACCAGGCTCCCCAGTACAGGCAGGCGCAGTAACAACCGGTGCCACTTGCGCCGGGGTTCCGGGCGACGCAGCAGGCGCGCCACCACAAAACCACCGACGACCAGCACCCCGGCAATGGCCAGTCCGCTGGCCTGCACGATCTCACTGACAGCGATCAGGCCGACGGTCAGCGCCGGCAGATCCTGATTGATATTCTCAAAGACCTGCACCACTTCGGGGACCACATAACCCAGCAGGGCGACGGTCACCAGCACTGCCATGACAGTCAGGATGGCCGGGTAAAACAGTGCCAGTTGCACCTTCTGACGCATCTGCTGCCGTTTTTCGGTGTAATCGGCCAGCCGTTCCAGCACCACATCCAGATGGCCGGACTGCTCGCCGGCGGCCACCGAGGCGCGGTAGATATCGGGAAAAACATGGCTGAACTCGCCCAGCGCACCGGCCAGATCATGGCCTTCGGCGATGCGGGTGCGTACCGCGACCAGCACACTCTGCAGGCGCGGTTGCGAGGTCTGGCGGGCGACGGTGCGCAGCACCTCCTCCAGCGGCAGACCGGCACGCACCAGCGTGGCCATCTGCCGGGTCACCAGGGCCAGATCGCCGGCGCGCACCCCGCGCCGGGGTAACAGGCGCCCCCCTTCCTGACCTTCATCCGCGGTCACTTCCGCCACCGCCAGCGGCGTCAGTCCTTCTTCTCTTAACCGGGAACGTATCTGGCGGGCACTGTCTCCCTCGATGACGCCCTTGCGGGTACGCCCGTCACCATCGAGCGCCTGATATTCAAAAGCCGGCATGGGAGCAGAACCTACTTCGCAGGCCGCGGCGGCGCATAAACCCGATCAGTCCCCTGTCGTCCCGGCGGGCCGATACGATCGTCGAAGTCGGGCGGCAGGGCCATAAATTCTGAGGAGGATCGCAGCACCGGGATCATGTCCTCGTCCAGAAAACGCAGCCCGCGTTCGCGACTGGCGAGCTGCCGGGTGCGCATTAACTGGTATTTGGCGCTGCTGACCTCGCGCGTGTCATCCCGATCCTGAACAATACGCGGGCGCAAAAAGACCATCAGATTGCGTTTTTCCACGGATGAGCGGTCATAGCGGAACAGCCAGCCCAGCCCCGGTATGCTTCCCAGCCCGGGAATCTGCTGATTACGCGTACCCGCCTCCTCGGAGGTCAACCCGCCGAGGACGATGATCTGCCCGTCGTCCACCATCGCGGTGGTCTTGATGCTGCGCATGTCGGTGACCAGATCGCGCGCCCCTTCCAGAGTCTCGGCGACCGAGGAGGCCTCCTGTTCGATATTCAACCGGATGGCATCGCCTTCATTGATTTGCGGCCGGATGCGCAACTGGATACCGACATCCTCGCGTTGTATGGAATCGAAAGCCTGGCCGGAATCCTCGATCGTCCGGCCGGTCACGAAGGGGATATTCTGGCCCACCACGATCTCGGCCTCTTCGTTATCCATGGTCATCACCGACGGCGTCGACAGCACATTGGAGCCCGAATCCGCCATCAGGGCCCGCAACAGGACCCCGATCTCGCCTTGCGAATCGGTGGCGCCGACGGTCGCACCGTCGACATCGGGAATACCACCATCCTCCACGGCCGCGCCGATATTGGCCAAAGACCCGGCGCCTGCCACGCCGAAGTTCAACATACCCACTGCTTCATCCCCCAGGGCGCCCCACTGAACACCGAACTCCTGCAAGCGCTCCATGGAGACCTCGGCGATGATCGCTTCCACCAGCACCTGGGCCCGGCGAATATCCAGCCGCTTGATCACCGAGCGCAGATCGGCCACCGCCTCCGCCGCACCACTGATGACCAGGGCATTGGTACTCTTGTGCGCCTGAATACTGACATCTCCCTCGCTGGATGAAATACGACGCGCAGCAGCACCGTCCTTACCATCGTCCGAAGAAGTGCTTCCTGTTTGCTGTGACATAACGCCCTGCAGGACGGGGAGCATATCCTCGGCATCGGTATAGCGCAGATAGACCACCGCAATACCTTCCTCTTCGCTGCCTTTTTCATCCAGCCGTCGGATCAGGGAACGTATTGAAGCGCGGCGGGCCGGATCGCCGCCGATGAGTATCCGGTTGGCGCGTTCATCGGGGACCAGCAGCAGACGGCGTCCGTTACGTTCCAGGTCTTCAACGGACTCCACCATGCGCACCACTTCGGCCGCCGAGGCATGTTCCAGTTCCACCACTTCCGTGACGCCGGTTGTATCGCGATCAATCTGCCGGATAAGTTTACGAACCCGCTCGACGATACCGGCGGCATCGGAAATGATCAGATGGTTATTATCCCCATAGGCGGCAAGATGGCCCTCCTTGGTCAAAAGCGGTCTTAACACCGGCACCAGTTTGGCCGCCTCGACATAGTCGGTTGTCAGCACCCGGGTGACGAACTTGTAACCCTTGCCGCCTTCCTCGCTGTGTTCCAGCACCTCGGTCTGATCCCCGCGGGCCAGACTCATCGGCATGATTCGATCCCCGCCCTCGCCCGGCACGACCGTGTAACCGTGCAGCTGCAAGGCGGAGAGAAATACCTCATAGAGCTGTTTGTGATCCACCGGCTGTTGGGAAATGATGGTCAGCTTACCCTTGACCCGGGGATCGATGATAAAATTGCGCCCGGTCTGCTCGGAGACCATCGCGATCACCGAACGAATATCCGCCTCTTCGAAGTTCAGTGTAATCTTGTCGCCGGCGGCGTCACGGCTCTGGGCCGCTGCCAATCCCGGCGCCGTCAGCGCCAGCACCAGCAAACAAAGCGCTACATGCTGCAGCCAGATATGATATTTTTGTAGTTGCATACATCCTCGCCCGAGGGGAGTTATTAAAATTATGATAAAAATCGCCTACCAACGCATCGCTTGCAAGCTCATCGCGGTTATCGCACTGGCGGCGCTCTCATCCAGCTGTGCCATGCTCGGGGGAGAACAGCGCCAGAACGACGAGGCCGCGGCACTTTACCAGCAGGCGATGACCGCTCGCGAGGACGGGCAACTGGAGGCCTCGCTGGAACACCTGGACACCCTGTTGTCCGATTATCCGAATACACCGCAAGGCCAACGGGCCGTACTGGAAAAAGCCTACACCCATTACCATCTGGAAAACTACCATCTTACCATTGAACAGACCAGTACCTGGCTGGAACAGGGCGATGAAGCCGATACCCGGGAGCGGGCCTATGCCCGTTTTCTGCGCGCCGAAGCCGCCCGGGCGCTCTGGGATGCGGACACCTCCTCCCCCCCAAAGACCTCACTGGCCCGTCAGGCCTTCGCCTATTATCGCAAGGTGGTGGAATACCATCCCGAAAGTAAAGAAGTCAAAACCACCTTTCAACGCATGCAACAGCTGCGCCGGGATCTGGCCGCCGAGGAATTGCGCCGCGCCCGCGAGGACATGAATAGCGGCGATTTTGCCACGGCCGCCGAACGCGCCGCCTGGGTGGCCGAACAGTACCGGGGTGTGCGCCACGCCGCGGATGCCCTGGCGCTTCAGGCCGAAGCGCTGGAAAACCTGAATCGGGATCGTGAGGCCGAGGCCACCTTGAGAATGTTGCAAATTCTCTACCCGGATCATCCCGCTGTGGAATGATGGCGCCATTTCAACAATGCGCTGTCCCTGCAGGTAGAAAAAAAAATACCGGCGTCGCGCTGATCACTGCTTTGTTGATCGTCTCCCTGGCCACGGTCGCCACCGTCTCGCTGACCGCCAGCCATCAGCTGGATCTGCGCCGCTCCCTGACCACGAATAATACCGGTCAGGCGCAGATGTATGGCCGCAGTATCGAAGCACTGGCCAGCGAACTCATTACCACGCTACGTAAGGATGCCGACCTCGCCGAGGAACTGACCCGAACCTGTCAAACTCCGCCGTTAGAACTGGAGATGGGTGGCTTTCAGATTCAGGCCCGCCTCAGGGATCTGCATTGCCGTCTCAATCTCAACAATCTGCTGGATCCCGACGACGAGGCAACGGAGGCCGGCTTTATTCGCCTGGTCGAGGCGCTTAACCGCCGCCACGACGACATGGCGCTGGAGCCCCGGACCATTATCCGCGCGCTGCGCGACTGGGCAAATCCCGAGATCGATGATGACTGGTACACGCGGCAATCACCGCCTTATCGATCCGCCAATCAACCGCTGTTCTCGACCAGTGAGTTGCTGCTGATCCGCGGCATGAATCCGACCGCCTACCGCTACCTGGAACCGTATGTGACGGCGCTGCCCGAAAGCGGTACCGCGCTTAATGAAGCCTCCCTGCCGCCCCTGCTGCGCGAGGCCTACGAATTGCCTCCGCAAGAGGAGATGGAGTCGGAAAAACAGGGGGACTGGGGGCGTTATATCGAACTGTCCGTCGCCATCCGACAGGATACGTTTTTGTACAGCCAGTGCGCGGTGATCGACGGCGATCAGGGAACGGTATTGCATCGTTATCAGCAACCCTGTCCGCGATCGCGGACGTCCGATTTGGCCACAACCCGCTAATGTGGGGTACACTCGTCTTATCGAGAGCAGGACAACGATCATGCCAGAACAGCTTATTCTCCGTCTGCCCGCCGCCGCTGATAACTCATACGAATATGCCGTTATCAATGCCCGGGGTGAACTGGAACACCATGCGCGCAGCGGCAGCGATAACCTGCACCAGGCCCTTGCCGGTCGGCGTTGTTTCGTCGTGGTGCCGGGAACGGATGTACTGATTACGCGTGTCAATCTGCCGACCCGGCGCCGCGATCGCATCGCCCAGGCACTGCCCTATACCCTGGAAGATCGCCTCATTGGTGACATCAACGACTTCCACTTTGCCAGCAGCCAGTCCGCAAAAGGGCCGGGCCTCACCGCGGCGGTGGTGGATCACGAACGAATGCGAACCTGGCAGCAGGCGCTGGAACAACTGGCAATCACCCCGCTCGCCCTGATCCCGGAAAACGGCATTCTCCCGCTGGATACGCAACAGTGGCACATTCTGGCCGATGAACAGCGGGTGTTGTTGCAACTGGGTAACGGCAGCTACACCCTGGAGCCGGACGCCGCCCTGCTGACGCTGGAAGCCGCTTTGCAGGAAGTGGACGACGACCAGCTCCCCGCGCACCTGGAAATCGAAGCGCCGCAGACAGTGATAACCCGCCTGCAGTCTGTGCTGGCCGCCCGTCCCGGAGTCGAAGACAACATCACCATTAACACCACCGACAGCGACATGCCGCTGTTACCCCGACTGGCCTCACGCCTGAATGAACGCCAGGCCGTGAATCTCCTGCAGGGCGCGTATACCCGCCAGGCTCGCCGGGACTGGATCTGGCGTCCCCTGCGGCCGGCCGCGGCGCTGCTGGTCGTGTGGCTGCTGGCCCAGTACAGCGTGCAATTCGCCCAGACACAACGCCTGCAGGCCGAGCGGGATCAATTGCAAACAGGGATCGAAACCATTTATCGGGAAACCTTCCCCGACAGCCGGGTGGTCAACCCGCAGATGCAGATGCGTCAGCACCTGGCCGCCCTGGAGTCGAGCGAGGATGACAATAACAAGCCGCGGCTGAGCAATCTGCTGGCGCTGGCCGGTCCGGCACTGGCGGGCGATGACACGCAATTGCGTTCCCTGCGCCTGCGTGACGACCGGCTGGAAGTGGATCTGAGCGCGTCCTCTATCGAGTCGCTGGAACGGATCCGGGAAAAACTGGCCGCCTACGAAGGTCTGGCTGTCGAATTACGCTCGGCCAGCACACGGGGCAAGCGGGCGGACGGCCGCCTGCTGATCCGCGCAGAGGCGACATGAGTCTGCGCGCGCAAATTGATCAGCGGCTGGCGCCACTGAAACAGCAAGTCACCCTCTGGTGGCAGGCGCGTAACATTCGCGAGCGCTGGATTCTTGCCATCGGCGGCACGCTGACCGTGATCGTATTTGCCTATGTCGGTCTCTGGGAGCCGCTGGTAAAACAACGTACCACCCTGGAACAGGAACTGGTCGAACTGCGCGAAACCCACGCCTGGATGAAACAGGCGGCGGCCACGATCCGTGACCGCAGCGATCAGTCGGGCACGCTTCCCGCCACCGATGATCGGTCGTTGATCGGCCTGGTTGACCGCAGTGCGCGCAATGCCGGCCTGGGCGACCAGCTCAACCGGGTTCAGCCACGGGGGGATCATGGCGTGCAGATCTGGTTCGAGCAGGTCGCCTTCGATCGGCTGATCATCTGGATCGATGAGCTGGAACGTAGCAGCGGCACACGCGTCAGCGCCTTGCAGGTCGAGGCCACCGCCACCGGCGGGCTGGTGGATGCGCGGCTGAACCTGGAGACGGCCCCATGAGCCGGCTGCGTTCCCGCCTGGCGCGCCTTCCCTGGTCGGCATTCGGTTGGCTGGGACTCGGCCTGCTGTTTTATCTGCTTTTTCTGCTCGCCCGCTGGCCGGCCAACCACGCCTGGCAACAGATCGACGATCGGGGGATGTTACCGCCCCGGCTGGAGGTCAACACAGTGGCCGGCACCATCTGGCACGGCGAATTACGCCGGCTGAACGTGGCGGGCACGGAGATCAACCGGGTACGCTGGCAGGTACGCTTTGGCACCCTGCTTCGTGGCCGGCTTGGGGTGGATATTGACGCCGCCAGCGAAGGCGGTTTTTTGCGCGGGCGGGTCCACCTCTCACCGACGCGCCTGGGCGCCGAAAACATCAGCGGGCGGCTCCCGGCCAAACGGCTTGAGCCAATCATCGCCCGCTACAGCCCCATGCCGACGCAAGTGGCCGGTCAACTTGCTCTGGCCGTGGAAAAGCTGGCAATGGATCATGACGGCGCCATCGAAGATCTCGACGGCCGCCTTGCCTGGCACGATGGCAGTGTCACCGTTGATAATACTGTCTTTAAAGTGGGGGGGCTGATGAGCCGGTTTCAGGCCAACGACGGTGTCATCCACGGCGAACTGGATGACGATGGCGGGCCCCTGGCGCTCGACGGCCAGTGGCAGCTGCGCCCCGACGGCCGCTATCGACTGGATGCCCGACCCCGCGCACGCGATCAGGCCAGTGACGCCTTGCGCAACGCGCTGGCCCCGCTGGACGATCGCGTCCAACTGGAAGGCCGCCTGAAGTAACCCGCTTGCAATGCATACGCCAACCCATGACACTAATCATCTGAAAACTGTTCCAAACCAACACGATGTTCAATCCCAACCAATGAAGCTGACATGACTAAACGATCTCAAAGCGGTTTCACGCTTATTGAAATTATGGTGGTGGTGGTGATTCTCGGTATCCTGGCGGGTATCGTCGTGCCGCGCATCATGGACCGCCCCGACAGCGCCCGGGTCAATGCCGCGGCCCAGGACATCCGTGCCATCGAATCGGCGCTGAATCTCTATCGTCTGGATAACAACGTCTACCCTTCCACCGATCAGGGGCTGGAGGCGCTGGTGGAAGAACCCGGCGGCGAGCCCGAGCCGCGCAACTGGCAGGGCTATCTGGACAAGTTGCCGCGTGATCCCTGGGGCAACCCCTACCAGTATCTCTATCCCGGGGAACATGCCGAGTTCGACCTCTACAGTCTCGGCGCCGACGGCAAGCCGGGAGGCGAAGGCGTCAATGCGGACATTGGCAACTGGAATCTGGACTGACTGCCGCCAACACGGTTTCACCCTGCTGGAACTGCTGGTTGTTATCGCCATCATGACCATTCTCGCGGGTCTGGTGGTGCTCTCGGTCGACATCTCGGACCCGAACCGTGCACTGCGCGACCGCGGCGAGCGCCTGGTGGCACTGATCAATCTGGCCCACCATGAGGTGATGCTCGGCGCGCCGCCCGTCGGTATCGCCTTCACCGCCGAGGGATATCACTTCCAGCGCCAGCAACTCATGGACAACGAAGCGCTGGAGTGGCGGGACATCCCCGACGACCGCACCCTGCGACCACGCTCCCTGCGCGACGCCGGGCTGGAGCTGGAACTGCAGGTGGAAGGCCGCCCCATCGAGCTGGAATGGGCCCCGGAACAGCCCTCGCCCAATATATTCTTAGAGCAAAACGGCACCCTCACCCCCTTTGAGCTGGTGCTGCGGGATCGCGACCAGCCCGACCGCCGGGTGCGAGTGACAGGCGAGATGAACGGCCGCCTCACGCTGGAACAGGAGCGGGGTTAACCATGGCAGGTGGCGCGCAACGCGGTTTTACCCTGATGGAGGTCCTGGTGGCCGTGGCCGTGCTGGCCATCGCCCTGGCGGCGGCCATCCGGGTGGGCAGCCAGACCGCGATCAATACCGTTGAATTGCGCGAGCGGACCTACGCCGGCTGGGTGGCCGACAACGTCCTGGCCCGGATCGACGCGGGCATTGAACCGCTCTCGGGAGCGGGGGAACGGCGCGGCAAAACCGAACAGGGCGACCAGGCGTGGGAGTGGCAACTCACCGCCGAGGAGGCCAGGCCGCCGCTGCCCGGGGAGATCAAACTGCCCGGCCTGCTGCGCCTGGAAGTGGCAGTCTATCGCGCCGATGCCGGTGAGCGGCGGCCTGTCGTGGTGCGCGAGCTCTGGCACAGCCTGCCACGGACCGAAACGACGGGCAGCGAGGAAACGACGCAATGATCCGCCCCGCCCGCACAACCGGTTTTACCCTGCTGGAACTGCTGGTCGCCCTGTCCATCTTTGCGCTGGTCTCGACCATGGCTTACGGCGGCTTGCAGGTGGTACTGGAAAACCGCAACCGGGTCACCGCCGAAGGGGAACGACTGGGCGAGCTGCAACTGGCCATGGGGGTCATCGAACGCGATCTCCTGCAACTGGCCGGGCGCCACTGGCGCGACCCGTGGGGCGAGGCACAGCCGCCGCTCAGCTACGATGTACTGGATATGCCGCCGCGCCTGGAGCTGGTGACCGGCGGCGGACGCCCCGGTCCGCAACGCAGCCGGCTGACCCGGATCGGTTACGAACTTGATGACGGCGTGCTCTACCGGCTGATCTGGAGCCACCTTGACGGCGGCCCGGAGGAACCGACCTACCGTACCCGGCTGGCCGGTGATACCGAGGAAGCCCGCCGCCGGTTCGAGGCGCTGGAATTCGAGTTCTATTACCGCGAACGGGGTGTCGAGGATCCCACTGCCACCTTGACCACCGACAGCTGGCCGCTGAGGGAGCAACAGGGGGTCAATCCCGAGTTACTGGCCGTCGAGTTGACGCTGGAACAGGCCCGGGGCGGTACAATTCAGCGCCTTTTTGCCATGCCATCGCAATCCCGGACTCGACGGCAGGCCGCCGCCGATGGACAATAAGCCCATGAACACGTTGAATGAACGCCTGCGCAGTCTGGCTTCGCCACAGACCGGTGCCCCGTACGTGCGCCGTCTTGCCACGCTGCTCAAGGCACTGGTGGTGATCCTGCTGGCGTCAACCGCGGCACAGCTGACCTGGTTGTTTGTGGCCGATCCGCCCGTGCCGCTGAAAAGCGCCGGCGTCACCAGTGCGGCCGAGACGACAAAAACCGAAGCCTTGCGCGGCAACTCCCTGCAAAGTCCGAAAACCAGCCTCTCGGATCTGGCGAAAAGCCACCTGTTCGGAACCTCGCCCGCCACGGAACAGCGTCAATCGACGGTCCCCACCGATGCACCGAAAACCCGCCTCAATTTACAGCTGACCGGGATCCTGGCCATCGGCGGGGATGGCCAGGGAGTCGCCATCATCGCCCGGGGCAACGACCAGCGGGTCTATACCACCGGCGCCGATCTGCCCGGCAACGCGATACTGAAATACGTTCATCGGGATCGGGTCATCCTCTCGCGCGCCGGCCGCATCGAGATGCTCCCCCTGTCGCGCGATAAACTGGAACTGTCTTCAACGGATTCCGGGGTCCGCGCGGCATCGCCGGGTGAATTTCCGGTCAACGGTTCGGCACGCGAAACCAATTCCGTCGACACCGAAGAACAAAGCCGCATCCCGCGCAATGAACTGACCCGGTTGCGTGAAGAGCTCAATAGCAATCCCCGGCGACTGGCCGATCTGATCCAGTTCACGCCGATCATGGGCGAGGACGGTATTCGCGGCTTTCGTATTCAGCCGCGATCTGAAGGGCAGGACTATTTCCAGCGCGCCGGGCTCGAAGAGGATGATATTGTCACCGCCATCAACGGTGTCCCGGTCAACGACATGCAACAGATGAGCAGACTGATCAGTCAACTGGAAACGGTTGAAGAGCTGCGGCTGCAGGTGGAACGCGACGGACGCGAACAACAACTGGTGGTAGGCATTGACTGACCATGGCTGAAAATCTTTCCCCAAATTCCATTTCCTATTCCTTTGCCCGCCAGCACGGCCTGGTGCCGCTGCCCAACGATAGTGCCGACGACGATAACGCGGCGGACTCCGCCGCTCCGGTTCGGGTTGCCTGCCGGGCCAATGTCCATCCCGGCGCGATCGCCGAGCTGCGTCGCCATCTGGGCCAGCCGTTGCTGCTGGAGTCGGTCAGCACGGAGGATTTCGAAACCCTGCTGCGCAATCTGTATGAACGTACCTCCGGCGAGGCTGCCTATGCCATCGCCGGCATGGATGAGGGGATCGATCTCGCCCGCGTCGCCAGTGAACTGGGCGAGCCCACCGATCTGATGGAGTCCGAGGATGACGCCCCGATTATCCGCCTGATCAATGCGTTACTGACCGAAGCGATCCACGAGGACGCCTCCGACATTCACATCGAGACTTACGAAAACCGTCTGGTGGTGCGATTTCGGGTGGATGGCGTACTGCGCGAAGTCCTGCAACCGCCGGTCGGACTGGCGCCGCTGCTCACCTCGCGCATCAAGGTCATGGCCCGGCTGGATATCGCGGAAAAACGTCTGCCCCAGGACGGCCGCATCTCCCTGCGGCTGGCCGGACGACCGGTGGATGTGCGCGTCTCCACCCTGCCTTCGGGGCAGGGGGAACGGGTGGTAATGCGACTGCTGGACAAACAGGCCGGGCGGCTCGATCTGACCCATCTTGGCATGCAATCCGACGATCTTGATCGCCTGGAGCGGATCATTCACCACCCTCACGGCATTTTGCTGGTCACCGGTCCCACCGGCTCGGGGAAAACCACCACCCTGTATGCTGCCCTGACCGCGATTAACGATCGCCAGCGCAACATCATGACGGTCGAGGATCCGATCGAATACTATCTGGACGGCATTAACCAGACCCAGGTAAATCAGAAAGTCGACATGACTTTCGCCCGCGGCCTGCGCGCCATTTTGCGCCAGGATCCGGATGTGGTGATGGTCGGTGAAATCCGGGACATGGAGACCATGGAGATCGCCATCCAGGCCTCCCTGACCGGCCACCTGGTGCTCTCCACCCTGCACACCAATACCGCGATCGGCGTCGTCACCCGCCTGCGCGATATGGGGATCGAGCCCTTCCTGCTGGCTTCCAGCCTGGTCGGGATCATGGCCCAGCGGCTGGTGCGGGTGCTCTGTGCGCACTGCAAATCCCCGTTCGAGGCCGGACCGATCGACATGAAACATATGGGGCTTGATCCCGCCAAAGACAGCCCGCCGACGCTCTATCAGGCGGTCGGCTGCGAGGCCTGCAACGGACTCGGCTACCGGGGCCGCACCGGCATCTACGAAGTGATCGAGGTCGACAACACCCTGCGTCAGATGATCCACGACGGCAAGGGCGAACAGGCCATGGAACGGTATGCGCGCAAGCAGGCCAGCTCGATTCATGCCGACGGGCTGCGCCGGGTACTGGCCGGCGATACCACCCTGGAAGAGGTGTTGCGGGTCACCCAGGAAGCCGATGTTCAGGAGGACTGAACAACCGTTCCAAACTCATGCCCACTTTATACTCTGGCTGATTCTGCAGGTCATGCTGGCGTCAGCCTGCGTGATATCCCTGCCGATACGCGGAATGTCAGGTAGCGCTGCGCGCAACCTGACC
>JBKGZJ010000039.1:0-16449 GCA_046545635.1 Thiohalophilus sp.
GGAACTCTCTCTGGCCCTGGGTAGCGGCGGGGCTCGCGGTCTGGCGCAGATCGGTGTGATTCACTGGCTGGAGCAAAACAGTGATTATCGCATCACCTCGATCGCCGGTGCCTCGATGGGAGCGCTAATCGGCGGTATCTATGCCGCCGGTAAACTGGATCTGTACGAAGAGTGGGTCACCCAGCTCAATAGATACGATGTCGTGCGGCTGCTCGATTTCGCCTTCAGTCGCAGCGGGCTGTTCAGCGGCGAGCGGATTATGAACAAGCTCAAAGAGATGCTGGGGGATGTCAATATCGAAGATCTGCCCATCACTTTCACCGCCGTGGCCACCGATATCGAATCCGGTCGCGAAGTGTGGCTGAGCGAAGGTTCCCTGTTCGAGGCCATTCGCGCCTCCATTGCCATCCCCACCGTCTTTACCCCGGTCAAGCGCCGGGGCCGACTGCTGGTCGATGGCGGACTGCTTAATCCGGTGCCGATAGCCCCTACCCTGCGCGACAGTACCGATAAGACCGTGGCGATCACTCTCAGCGGTCGCAACGAGGAAAAACTTGAACAAAAAGAGCCGGAGTCCGCACCGGCTGCAAACGAGCAAAACCGCTATCGACGTGCCATCGGCCAGTTCATCGAGGGATTGCAGGAGAAGCTGGGGATGAGCGATGAGCTGGCGCCGGAGATCGATATATTCAACATCACTTCCCGTTCCCTTGAAGCGATGCAAAACAGCATCGCCCGTTTTCGAATCGCCGCCTATAACCCGGATCACCTGATCGAGATTCCGGGCAACGCCTGCGGTATGTTCGAGTTCCATCGGGCTCAGGAGATGATTGACCTGGGTTATGAGCGCGCCGGGTGGGCGTTGTCGGATCTGCGTCGCTAAAAGGAAGTGTTAAATCGGGATGTGCTACATGAATACAGGTACGTACACCAGGAGTTGTCATGCCGTTATCTAAAAGCCACTCGCGCCCGGCAGAGGCATACGGATTATTACTCCTGGCCGGATTGCTGCCGGGAAATCTACCGGCCGCAGAAGCAGATGAAACAGCCAAAACGCCGCTGGATAAACGGGCACGTATCGAACAGGAGACCCGTTTTCAGCCATTTGTGCTGACGCCACACAAACCCAATTATCTGCTGCCTCTGACCTATAACAGCAAGCCCAATCAGACCCCGTTTGCTCCCCGGGAAGATGGTGAGCTCGAGAAAGCCGAGGTCAAATTCCAGATCAGCATCAAAATGCCGATTACCGACGAGCTGCTCGGAGATAAATCGACTCTATACGCAGCCTATACTAATCAGTCCTACTGGCAGGCCTATAATTCTAGCAACTCGAAGCCGTTTCGCGAGGCCAACCACGAGCCGGAGCTGTTTCTGCTCTTTCTGAATGACTGGCAGTGGCTCGGGGTTACCAACAAGATGAATACAATCGGTATTAGTCATCAATCCAACGGGCAAAGCGGTGACAGATCCCGCGGCTGGAACCGGGTGTATGCCGAATTTATTTTCGAGAGAAAGAATTTTTACCTGAGTTTTAAACCATGGCTCCGGCTTGATTCGTCGGATCAGCAGGATGACAATCCGGATATTGCACACTATATGGGGAAGGGCGAGATCCGTCTGGCCTATGCCAATGAAAAGCATACCCTCTCAGTGATGTTGCGTAACAACCTGAAGAACGATAACCGGGGCGCGGTGGAGTTGAACTGGAGTTTTCCCATGAGTCGCCGGGCCAAGTGGTTCATTCAGTATTTTGATGGTTATGGTGAAAGCCTGATTGACTACGATGCACGGGTCAGGCGTCTGGGTGTCGGTATTGCTTTGACTGACTGGCTATAAAAACAGGGGCTGGATACGAGCTGCCAGGGGCTAAGAACTAAGAACAAAGTGGCATTTCCGCTGCCATTGTTGATAGGGTTATAAGAACAGGGCCAATATTGGGCCGACTGTCGGACAAATGTATCAGGAGGCAAGAATGAGAACATGGCAATACGGTGTCTGTCTGGCGGGTGCACTGCTGCTGGGGGCTCTGCCGGTACAGGCCGATGATGTGGTTAGTGTGAAGCGTATCACGATGGATCTGGCCGCCGAGATCGCCGACGCCGCGGTCAAGGCGTGTCGGGAAAAGGGCTATCAGGTCAGTGCGGTCGTGGTGGACCGTAACGGGAATACACAAATGGCGATGCGCGATACCCTGGCCAGCCGTTTTACCCTGCAAATCGCCGAGGAGAAGGCCAATCTGGTGATCATGTCGGGGATGCCGTCCGCTCAGTTTCGCGACAGTCGCGAGGATATTCGACCCGAGCTTAATCATATCGACGGAATTGTGGTGATGGACGGGGGCCTGCCGATTCAGGCGGCGGGCACCAACATTGCCGCCATTGGTGTCAGTGGGGCGCCCGGTGGTGATATTGATGCGGACTGTGCGGCAAAAGGGATCGCCAGTGTGCAGGAGAGACTGGATTTTATCGAGTAACCTGTTCGGGAGACTGGTGTGATATTTGCCAGAATGTTGACCCTGATCGGTAGCGTGATCGCCCTGTTCGGGTTATGGAAGTTTGTTGCGCCGTTGATTTATTCAAATATCGGTGCCGACTTCATGCAGGGAGGGCTCTCCCTCCTGCTCGGTGGTGTGCTGGCGTTGATCGGCCGGCAACTTGAGCGCAGGCAAGGCGACGGGGCGGGAAGTCATGAGTGACCGGGTCGAAGGTTATATCTGCTTTTATACTGATCACATCGCTGATGAGTTCGTTTCCATCGATGAGGCGCGTTTCATGGCGCTGGATACAATCTTGTCAACAATCCAGAGCGGTTTATTGGGTTATCCGCGCAATCTCCTCGGCATTATTGACGAGAAAGGCAATACGCTGCAGTTTTTTGTTCAGCCCGATGGGATGATCGAGATGGACCTTTCCGTCCCGGAAGAATTCGGCTCCTACGTCAGACAAATGGAACAGCTTGAGTGCTATACCCTGCTCAAGCGGGGTTGTCGATATATTGAGGAGATTCCGGTCGGCGAAGTGGAGTTTACCGGCTGGTTCGAATAAAGGCGACACGCTGCCCGGGGTCCACGGCCTGTGATTGCCGGTACCGGATTGATGGTAATTTTATGCCGCGCGGACTATTCTGAAGCCAGTGCGCAAGTCTCCAGGTTTCAGGCCATAATCCCCGGGAGGTGGCAAATGAAACAGGAACGTCGTCAGTATACCCGTCAGCCCGCAGTGGCCGATGTTCGCCTGTATCACCCGACTCTGGGCTGTGTCCCGGCCAGGGTCGAGGAGTGGTCGCCGGCGGCGGTTCGCCTGCATACCGACATCGGCCGGCACAACGGCCACGATTTCGGTAAGGGGCCGTTTCAGTTGGGTGCGGATTTCATGGATGTCCTATTCACCATGCAACTGGTACGCCGCAGCGGCAGCGGGCTGATACTGCGGTTTGTCGAAGAAGGCCAAACCGCCGCCGGTGACTGGCGCTAGCCGCATGCGGCCGCCCGGCAGGATTTAATTTTTTCCGCTTATTGCCGATAGTGCTGGTAAGGGAAACTGACACGGCGCGCCGTGATGTTGCACTATATGACACATTATTTGTGCGTGTAAACGGCGGGCAGAGACGTCTGCAGGGCGAGGATAAGAATGACAGGCCAATCCGGATCCGCGGGGGAGCAGGGCATGAAAGAACGCCGCTACTACAAGCGCAAACTGGTCAATGCGCGCGTTAAACTTTATCACCCCAATTTTGATGCTGTAGAAGGTACCACCCGGGACATTTCCGATGGCGGGGTGTTCGTGATGACGGATACCACCCTGCCGCTGGGGGAGGGCGAGTATCTGAAAATGGTTCTGCCCCAGTCCCGTTCGCCGGATATTGTCTTTAACATGCAGCTGGTTCGGATCGAGTCTGACGGTCTTGGACTGATGTTTCTCGATTATGAATTCCGTGGACAACGTGGCACCATGCAGGAGCTGCGCAGCAACATAAAGAAAAAAAATTAACCACTGCAGATTCCACCGTCGGCGGCCTTGATTCGGAGCGGTGTTCTGGTTACGGTGAATTCAGGCTCCTCGACCCGATAAGGAATGATCCACGATGTCCGACCATGCGGAATACCGCCAGGCCCTGCTTGCCAAGCGCCGTGAACTGCTCGAGCGGGTTACCGCGATTGCAGATGATAAACAGCGTCCTGCCAGCGCGGACTCGGAAGAACAGGCCGTCGAGCTGGAAAACGAGGAAGTACTCTCGGCGCTGGATGAGGAGGCGCGGGCGATCCTGAACCAGATCGATCAGGCCCTGCAGCGCATGGAACAGGGTGAATATGGTCTGTGCCGTGCCTGCGGCAAGCCCATCGCTCCGGCACGGCTGAAGGCGATTCCCCATGCCGCGCTGTGCATCGACTGTGCCGGCAAGCAGGAGTCGGGCTGAGCCGCTCCGCGTTCAGGAGGCCCGCCGGTGCTGCTGATTGCGATGACCACCCGACCCGGTCGGGACTGACTCGCGGCCGGCAAGACCGTGCGTGCGAAGAAAAAGCCGGATCGGGCCTTGGGCTTTGCCCCAAGGCACGCTAAAATCAGCCACAAAATAACCCAAATGATCATGTCGGGAATAAGGCTTGCGGGGATTGACGGGGAATGATTGCCAGACTCTCCTCTTATTTTGATACACGCGAGAAGCGTACCCAGTTCCGCAAGCCAAGGTCGGCCCGGGTCAAGATCAGTCATTCCACCTTCGGCGTCATTCATGCCATAACGCGGGATATCTCCGATGCCGGCGTCTTCGTCGAGCTGCGTCATCGGCTTCGGTTGCCCATCGGGGCCCATATCAAGCTGCAGTTTCTGGATTCCGCCCGCCCCGAGATCGCCTTTAATATGAAAGTGATTCGTGAGAACGACGAAGGGGTTGCTCTGTCGTTTGTCGATTTTGAGCTGGACGGCCAGCGTTACAAAATGGACGAATTACGCCATCACTGGTCGCCGCCACGCTGATCCGGCTTTCCAAAGGTTCTTGTGGGCAGATGAATCGCCGGGCCTGCGCAACAAGGGCCCGGATCACCCGGGCAACAAACACCGGGGTTATTCCGATCTGCGCGATTGACCGGGTTCGAGTGCCGGGCTGGTCGCGAAAATGGTCTATCCTGTAAGCATATGTCACAGACAGCCGTTGTCCGGAGGAGGCCCCATGGAAAAGCGACAGCATCGACGTATCCCGTTTCGGCGCACCGTACACCTGATGAGTTCCCGGGGGGAGGATGAGCAGATTCTGGAATCCTCGGATTTCTCGTTGAGCGGCATGGCCATGGTCAGCCAGCGACCGGCACGTGTGGGTGAGAAAGTCTGGCTGCGGTTCAAGGTCAATACCCTGGGCGATCCCCGCGAACTGAACGTGCAGGCCGAAATCCGGCATGTGGACCTGGCGGCGAACAGCTACCGGGTCGGGGTCAGTTTCCTCGAACCGTGCTGATCCATGCTGCAGGTCGAGCACGATACGCACTGGAACCGTGGTTGTATCATCGCGCGCCCCCATCCTCCTTCGAGCTGGCGGGCCAACCTCTGGCTTGTGGGCGGGGCGGCCGCCCTGTGCCTGTCGTTTGCGATCGGCTTTGCCCTGGCCGGGGCCTGGCTGATACTGCCCTTTGCCGGGCTGGAGATCGCCGCCCTGTTCAGCCTGTTGTACTACGTCTCGCTCAAGACCCGGGTACAGGAAGTGATCCGCTTTGTGGACAATGAGGTGCTGGTGCAGCGCGGCCGACGGGAGCCGGCGGTGGAATGGCATTGCCAGCGTTTCTGGTGCCGCCTGCGGGTCGATGCCCCGCCCCACCCCTGGTACAGCAGCCAGATACGGCTGCGCTGCCAGGACCGGGAGCTGGAACTTGGCCGATTTCTGTCTGACCGGGACAAGCGCGCCCTGGCCCGTCACCTCAATGCCTTTTTAAGTCATGGCTGAGTTCTGGCGCCACAAGACCCTGGCCCAGTTGAGCGCCGGGGAATGGGAATCCCTGTGTGATCGCTGTGGTCGTTGCTGCCTGCTCAAGCTGGAGGATGAGGACAACGGGGATCTCTATTTCACCAATATTGCCTGCCGACACCTGCAGCAGCCGGGCTGTCGGTGCAGCCATTACCCGACCCGGACCCGGCAGGTTCCCGAATGCCTGGCGCTGACACCAGACAGTCTGCCTGCATTGATCGATCACCTGCCCGTCAGTTGCGCCTACAAGCGCCTCTATCAGGGTCTGCCCTTGCCGTCCTGGCACCCGCTGATCAGTACGGACCCGGCATCGGTGGAGCGGGCGGGGATCAGCGTGAGTGGCAAGGTGATCAGTGAGGATTACATTCATCCGGAACAGTATCCGGAACATATCATTCAATGGCACAACTGGCAGGGCGAAGAGTAGTCGCCGGTATCCGGGTCGGTGAACTGTGCCGTGCAGACGGACTACAACTGTAATATGAATTACTCCCCCGGATTTTATTGCAGACGCTTCGTGGGCCCGATGATCGCATTATCGCTGTTATTGCAATTTATCTTCGGGTACCTGGAGTGGCACGGTACTTTAGCTGCCTGATTGTTAACCACGGATGGTGCAGAACCCGGCCCTGGATTCGATGGGGTGGACCCGGGCTCAGTGACTTCATACAATTCCTGTTTTCCCCGCAGGACAGCAAACGATAAAGGAGCCTCTATGCCGAGTTTTGACGTCGTATCTGAAATCGATATGCACGAGGTCACCAATGCGGTGGACCAGGCCAATCGTGAAGTGACCACCCGCTTTGACTTCAAGGGCAGCGGGGCAAAGTTCGAGCTGAATGACAAGGTAATTACCTTGCATGGTGAAGCCGATTTTCAACTCAAACAGATGCAGGATATTCTTCGCACCAAGGTCAGCCGGCGCGGCATTGATCTCGATTGCCTCGAGTCCGGTTCAGTGGAACATGCCGGCAAACAGGTCCGGCAGAATGTTACCCTGCGGGAAGGCATCGATCAGGCGCTGGCCAAGAAGATCGTCAAATTGATCAAGGACAGCAAGCTCAAGGTCCAGGCTCAGGTTCAGGGGGAACAGGTGCGGGTAACCGGTAAAAAGCGCGATGACCTGCAGTCGGTCATGGCCCTGCTGAAAAATGCGGAGCTGGAACTGCCGCTGCAGTTCACCAATTTCCGTGACTGAGGAGGTCCACATCACCGGCTTTGTACAGGACGAGGAGGGGAACTGGATCGCCGAGCTCTCCTGCGGCCATCGTCGGCATGTGCGTCACCGCCCGCCGTGGCAGAATCGAGCCTGGGTGATGAGCGCGGCGGGACGTCAGAAAATGCTGGGTTATCGGCTGATCTGCCGGGAATGCCAAAAGAATATCGACAAGTTCTAATATAAATTTAATTCAATTACTTGTTATAAGAACTTCGTCTAAAAGATGAAAAAGCACAGCTAAGCGAATGAGAAAATTTTGTGAACCGGACTTGCAAGGGAGGAAGGCGGCGGCTAATTTTAAACAACCGATTCCAAATCCGGTGTCGCGTCGCTGAGACCGAGCCACTTTTCAAGCCAACCCTTCGCTTGGACCCTTCCCGTTGAGCACTGAGTGGGAAGGTTCTTTTTTTATCTGCCCGCTGTTTCACAACGCTTACGCGGCGAACAGGCACTTCTTGTGTCGATTTTTACGGCAAGACAGGTGACAATAGATCGCATTGAGCGGGGAAGGCTTTTGCCGTTTGGTAGTCGTGACTATGGAAAAAATCTACTGTAAATATCATCCCGCCGCACCGGCCCGCTGGCATTGCCCGTCATGTCGGGTCAATTTCTGTCTGGCCTGTGCAGAGCCCGACAGCGGTGGCGTCGAACCGACCTGTCCGCTATGTGGCCAAAGAACTACATCCCTGGGCGCCGGTAATCTGATTCGACCTTTCTGGCAGCGGATCCCCCGGTTTTTCCTGTTTCCGGCCCATGTCATTCCATTGCTGTTCATTCTGGTATTGGCCGGCTTGAGTATGCTGGTATCCGGCTCCCTTTTCGGGATGCTGTTTATGCTGGCCATTAATATCGTATTCTTCAAGTATGCATTTGTGATCCTGGAGGATACTGCGCAAGGCTATCTCGAGCCCCGGCCGATTAACAGGAGCGTGATCTCTGATGAGCTGGAGTTACCGCTCAAGCAACTGCTTCTCATATTTTTTATTGGCACACTTAATTACAAGGTGCTGGAGTACTTCGGTCTCGGGCCTTTTTTTATAACAGTCTTTATGTCTGTGGTTGCTTTTCCGGCGGCTGTGATGGTGCTTGCTGTCGAGCACAGTTTTTTCAGGGCGCTCAATCCGCTGATGATTCTGGTGACTATCAAGCGCATCGGCATATCATATTTTATTATGTGTCTGTTCCTGGCCCTGCTATTGAGTGGTGCGGTAATCGCCAGTGATCTTCTGACGACGGTATTGCCACAAAAGCTCTGGTTCGCCAGCAGTAATTTTATCAATATGTACTTTATTCTGATTATGTACAACATGATGGGATATGTAATTTATCAATACCATGAGCAACTTGGGCATAGCGTAACAGAGGCCTACCTGGAATCGGAAACAGAAGGTTATAAGCCGGTTGAAGATCTGCGTTTTCGCCATATCGATATATTATTGCAGGAAGGAAAAGCTGCTGAAGCGGAAAACAAGCTTATTCAGGCCATCAGGGATAACCCTGGTGAGTTCGATGCCAGGGAAAAGCTGCATCGGTTTTATATCGCAACCCATAATCAGGATGGCCTGATGCAGCACGGTGCTGATTATATTATGCGCTTGCTTCATGCTAACAGGCCGTCGGAAGCCATGCGGATCTATCTGGAAGCCTCGCATATTGCACCGCAGCTCAAGCCGGGCGGCGCCCGGGAGCGACATGAGCTGGCCGAATTACTGAAAACCAACGGTCAGTCCCGCGCGGCGTTGAATCTGCTGAACAATCTGCATCAGGAGTTTCCCAGTTATGAGGGAATTCCGAAAGCTTATCTGCTGGTGGCGAAAATCATGTTTGAATACTTCGGGGAAGAGAAAAAGGCCCTGCAAGTCCTGGATTTTCTGAAGAAAAAGTATTCCGGACATCCTTTATTGAAAGATGTGGAAGAGTATCGGCAGGTAATTGAAAAGATGACGACGGCAAGTCAGCCCAGTGCTTGACGGGCATGACCGGCTTCGGGGCTGTCGGGATAACACTCCAACAGGATTTTTAAGTATTTCTCCGCCTTGTTGCGGTTATTGTTACGTTGATATTGACTCGCCAGTGCCATCAATCCCTCCGGGTTGCGTGCAAAATCACTTTTGCGCGTAGTCAGGTATAAAATGATTTTTTCGGCATCTTCAAGGTAGTTGCCCGAGGAAAACCGTAAGGCAATCGACATGAGTTGATCCGGGCTGAGACGTACGTTGGGCTGTACCTGCTCAACATATCCGATAAAAATGTCATGCAGTTGACGAACCGGGATGGTTCGGAATTGATCGGGATCGAGCAGCTCCCCGGCATATTGATGTATCGCTTCATCGTTGGTGAGCCTGGCGATATTGAAAAGCTGCTCGGTTACTTCAATCTTACTCGGGTAGATTTCCCGAAGCTCCTTGAAAATCCGTCGCGCCTTGTCGAGTTCCATATGGGCGACATGTTCCAGTCCCTGTTGATAACTTTTCTGATAAGCCTGCTGTTTCTCTTCCCGGTCGAGATAATCGAGGTCTGCTCTGCCATAACGCAGGGCGATATAGCCAATTAGTGCGCCACTCAAAAGCCCGCCTATATGAGCCAGGTTGTTTATATTGCTTGGGGAATAGAGCTGGGTAATGATCTCGTACCCCAGCCAGATTGGCAGCAGAATGATTGCTGGTGCGCGCACAAAATCGAAATAGAACAGCAGGGTGTAAAAGAAGCGGATTTTCCGTCGACCAAATAACACAGTGTACATGCCCATCAGGCCGGAGATGGCGCCCGAGGCGCCAATGCCCCACATCAGGCTGCCGGGCTCGAGCAACATATAAAACAGTCCGGAACTGGCGCCGGCGACCAGATAGGCAAGCAGATAAGTTGTTCGCCCAAGTGTCATTTCCACGCTGAAGCCAATCAGTAACAGAAAAATCATATTGCCGATCAGATGGCCCCAGTCGGCATGAAGAAAGATGTGCGTAATCAGGGTGGTGGGTGAAGGCTCCGCGGTCTTGAAGCTGTAGCGGTACGTGACGATACGCTGCAATTGGTTCTCAAACGTGCGGCGTTGCTCCCGCCAGATTTCGTAATCCGGATGATCCGGACCGATGAGTTTGCCATCCTTCATAAGGCGCTGGAATTTTCCGTCAGTCAGCAGGCGGGATAACAATATCTCGTCATTTTCCTGGCGGTCGAGCTGGCCTTCGAAACCCTGCTGGCTTAAAAACTCCCGATATAGCGGAAGCTCAATGGCGGGTAGCCTGGAATCGAGATAATAGTCGTAAGCCTGGACTTCCAGTCGTTGATCATCGCCCTGCCAGAGCGTGAAACACAGAACATTGATAACCAGCAGCACTAATGTGATGACAGGCGGGTTTCGCCACTCGGGTTTCCTGTCCAATGGAATAAACATCTGCTCGGGGCGTCCGTCTAGAGTATCGGTAGCTGAAGGGGGTTATTGACATGATTTTGCATACGGGTATTTTGCCAGCTACGGTGAAAAATAGAAACTGTGAAACGATTCCTGTTTTCTTTGTGCCCCGGGACGGATTATTAACCTTCACTAATACAGGCTCCGCCAGCCCGGACTGGTCGAACCGGCATCAGGAGAGGACATGCAAGAAGCAAGCGGACATCTGCGGCAGACCGTTGAGCAGGCCATCGAGCGCCAGGAGGCGTTCGGAGAATTATTGACCCGACAGGAAAAGGAGCAATTGCTCGATTATGGCGTAGTTCGCAGTGCTGTGGCCGGGGAGTTTTTATGTCGTCCCCATCAGGTTGATACCCGCGTCTATATATTAGTGATTGGTGAAGTGGAGATCCGCGACAGCACAGAAGAGAATGGCACGGTATTGGCCCGTCTGGGACGGAGTGAACTGTTCGGCGAGATTTCCGCCCTGTTCCGTTTGCCGCGTATCTCCGCAGTCAGGGTCAGCCGGCCTTCAGTACTGCTGGAAATTCCCGGGGATATCCTGGAAAAGGTGATCAGCAGTCGGCCGGAACTTTATGAGGCGGTGGTTCAGCGTTATAAACAGCGAATTACCGACACCGCATTACGCAGCGTCTCGTTGTTTCGTTCAATCCCGGCTGACAGACTGGCCGCCCTGAACGATTGTTCTTCGTTGGTCGGGATTCCGCCGGGGGAGGTGATCGTCACTGAAGGCGAGCCGGGGGAGGCCATTTACGTCATCATTTACGGGACAGCCAGAGTGACTCATCAGGCGGGTGAGGAGTCACTCAATCTTGCGCTGTTGCGTGCCGGGGATTACCTGGGGGAATGGTCGGTCCTGACCGGGGCGCCGCGTGCCGCGACCGTGACGGCGGTTACCCGCGTGGAAGCCATCCGCATCGACTGCCAGCCGTTTTTGCAGTTTATACGGGAAAACCCGCAAATTGCCGATCAGTTCAATACCATCGCCTTCGAACGATATTCAACGGTGACCGGCCAGGGGCAATTGGCCGATTCTCCCGAGATGATGGAGCAGGTCTTATCACGTATCAAAAACCTGATCGCCCAGTCCGGCGAATAAGTCTGTGAGGACGGCTGTGGCACCGGGTGTCACTTCGGTGGCGGCGCTGGATAGATGGTGTTTACCCTCCCCGTCCGCTGTTCTGATGGGACAAAAAAACTGTTATTTCACCGGGGTTCCCTGTTAATATTCCGTTCATTCCACTTACGTGTAGAAAGCAACAAACCAGGTCAGGGACCAGTATGCCAGGCAGAATAATCCAGATAGTCCTACTCGCTCTTGTCAGCAGCACAGCCAGCGCCGATGCCATCAAGGCATATCTGGGTGACGAGGTCGCGCGCTTTTCCTATGCCACCGATTCTTTCGGGCAGCAGTTCGGTCGACTGGAAACGGAATTCGGCTTGATGTTCACCGATCGTGATGCAGCGGTACGCGAAGATGATTTTCTGACTCATCTTGGATTGCAGGTGCGCGGGGAAAGTCTTGATTTTCCTTTAATCGTCTCGGTGGGAGGCAGGGCCTATTATGGCGAAGCCGCACAATTCGGTGTTTCCGCGATTGGCATCGGTGGTGATCTGCTGTTGCTGCCGGAAAGCTGGGGCGGATTCGGTCTGGGGGCCTTCTTCTACCACGCTCCGAAAGTTGTCACATTCCAGGATGCGGAGAATTTCACCGAATGGGGTTTGTTTGCCTCCTTTCAGATTACGCCGCAGGCCAGCGTTGTGGCAGGTTTTCAGAATATTGAAGCCGAGATCGAAAACGACGTGGGCGAAGTGGAGTTTGAGGATGACGCTTTCTTCGGGATTGATATTCGCTTCTAAACGCCGCTGGACCGGATAAGCCGGAAAGGGGGCCCGCGCGGGGTTTGTTCCGCTTTGGGGTATCCTGGCTGAACAGTCAGCCTGTCGCCAGCGCCTGCTCCAGTTCGGCAAAGCTGTGGGCCCGGCCACTTTCCGGGATCGGTATGCCCAGTTGCCGACTGATGTGCGAGGCGGAGAAAATCCCCCGAACCCGCTGCAGGCCGTAACGGTCACTGTCGACAACCAGGGCGTGTTGACGGGCTACCTGTTGCAGCGTCGCGACAATATCACCGACGCAGGCCATCTGGATGTCGGCGAGTTTGAGTACATCCAGCTCGTCATGCGGGGTCATGATATCGCGCACCAGCACTTCCTCGTAGGTGCAGTCCACCTCATGCATATAGCGTACAGGCTTCTCACCCAGAATATCGGTCGCGGTCAGAATGCCGGCAATCGAATTGTCTGCACGGCAAACCAGTAATAATCGAACCTGATTGGCAATCATTTTCTGGTTGGCGACATCCAGGCGTACGGACGGTTCCACGGTGACTGCGGCAACCCGCTGCAAATCGGTCATGGCATAGATCGCGGGCATATCCAGCGTCAGGTGATCGGGCAGCAACTGCTGGGGGCGATGGAAGCCGATGTGGTTTGATAATTTGTTCAGAGGCAGGGGCGAATAGTGCGTAGGCATTATGGGTTACCGTCCGGTTTGTACAGGGTATATTGAGTAAATAGTCAATCCTGCGCCACTTTGCAAATCCGACGGGGGACAATATCCGGGACAAGGAATGAGGGAATTGGTCGTGTTGATGAGCCGCGGGCCGTTACCGGTTACCGGATTCGGATGGGGTGGTTGACAATCGGCTGTATTTATTGCGGGACGGGGCTTTCGGCGGCCGAAACGAAAACGGCCGGGCGAATGCCCGGCCGCTGTTTCACTTCACTGTCATGACGTTTCAGGCTGCCATGTCCTTGAGTGCCTTGAGGGGCTGGGCCTTGACCACGTTGCGGGCCGGTTTGGCCTTGAATACAGTCGGTTCGCCGGTGAAGGGGTTGATACCCTTGCGGGCCTTGGTGGCCGGTTTGCGAACGACTTTGATTTTCAACAGCCCCGGCAGAGTGAAGATGCCGGCGCCATTGCGTTTGACATGGCCGTTGATAATGGTGGCCAGTTCCTCGAAGACAGCGGCAACCTGTTTTTTCTGCAGATCGGTACGTTCAGCAATAGTCGCATACAGGGTGGATTTGGTCATCGGTTCCTTGATGGATTTGACTGCCGGGGCCTTTTTGGCAGCGGTTTTTTTCTTTGCGGTTTTCTTCTTGGCTTTTTTCTTCGTTGCCATGATTGCTCCTGAATGTTCTCAACGTATTGTTTAACTGATGCTAAAATAGCACACTCTAACGAAATTTAAAGCTGTTATACGGCTATTTTTGACGATTTTGTGTTGATGACGCAAGTGTTTTTCCCTGATTTTCAGGGGTTCAGATGCATATGCAGACAGGGTGGAACCAGTGAAAGAGTTCAGGGTTTGTCGTGTCGATGAGCTCACCGATCCCGGAAGCCTGGAGGTGACATCGCCATGTGAGGGTATAGAATCGACTATTGTTCTTGTCAAGATGGCAGGCCATATACACGCTTATGTCAACAGTTGTCCGCATACCGGCGTCCCCCTTAACTGGTTGCCGGATCAGTTCCTCGATTATTCGGAGGAGCTGATACAGTGTGCCCTGCATGGCGCCCAATTCCGGCCCGGGGACGGTTATTGCGTATGGGGGCCCTGTCAGGGGCAATCACTCAGATCGCTGCCGGTGAGGATTCGTCGGCAGCAGGTCTATGTCAGCTGCGGCTGAAGGTCGCTAACCAGCCAGTGCCCGGGTCGGGTGGCTGCTCTCGTTACTGCATAAGTGGAAGAAATTCATTACACTATTCAATTATGGACTACAGATCCCTTATTTTTCTGCTTTGCCTGGCAGGCCCGTTTACCGGACCGGCCCTCGCGGCCGACAGCTCCGATACGGTTTATATCGACGATACGCTGCGGGTGGGGGTGCGCCCCGAACCGGACAATCGATCCACGCCGGTGGGCGTTGTTACCACGGGAATGCAGCTGGAGGTACTGGACAGCCGGGATGAATATCTGCGAATCCGTACCGACAAGGGCCTGACCGGCTGGATCAAGGCTATTTACGCCACCGACGAACCGCCGGCAATGATTACGCTTGAACAGCTCGAGAAAAAACGCGCCGGGGACCTGGAGGAACTGGATGCACTGCGTGAGAATGTGGCTGCTCTGGAGGAGGCAAACAACAGCCTCAACAACCAGCTGGATCAGGTCAAGGCAGAGCGATCCAGGCTCCAGCTGCGCCTTGGGCGCGATGGTTCGACGCAAGAGCAGGCTGGCAGCTACTGGTTTTTCTGGCTGCCAGCCCTGGTGATCTCGGTGGTGGCGGCATTTGCCGGCGGCGCTCTCTGGCAGCGACGACGGACAACCCGACGCCTGGGCGGATTGCGCGTCTGAACAGGTGTTCCGAATCCCGGGGCACCGTGACTTTAATCACTGCCGCCATGTCTTCGGGCAGATGTCGTGCATACGTCCGCGCAGGTTCGAAGGCCACCCTCTGTGGTCGACTGTCCTGAAAGGCATATCAGCACCTTGTGTCTGTATCGCTATTCGCAACGCTTATTCGATCGCCGTTTAACCCTGTTGTTGCTATTTATCGGCAGGGAAAACTGTTTTAGCGGTTATTGTGTGATGGAGTTAACATACCCCGGAGATGTTACTTTATAACAATAGCTGCCCAATCATCAGTTACCCAGGGTCCTGACGGTTGAGGGCCTGACAATGGAACAGGCCGGTAACAGCCGTCAATTCAGGAAGCTGTCCGCTGTAAGTTACCGGTTGTTCGGTAAATAGTAACAATCTCGGTTGGTGTCGTGGATGAATGACAAGTCAGCTTTAAATATCGAATTGCTCAAAAAATATGAGCCCCTTGCCTCTCTTTCCGCAGAACGCCTGCAGGAACTCAGTAGTCTGATTTCACCGGACTCCCCCGGCATCGGCGTCAGCCTTTTTCGGGAAGGTGACATCGATAACCAGACCGTTTATCTGGTGGAGGGAGATATTCAGCTTACCTCCTCGGACGGTAGCGTCAGCCGGGTGATTTCACCCCGTGACGAGGAGGCCCGCTTTCCCCTGGTCGATGGTCAGCCGCGCCAGGCCACGGCGACAGCTCTGACCCGGGCTCGCGTGATCCGTATTGAGAACAGCATTCTCGATTATATGATGATGTGGGATCAGATGGCGGTCTCGGAGAACACGGTGACGCACCCTGGACAGACAGACTCGACTTCGACAATGTCCCAGCCGCTTCTCTCTGACGGGGGTGATCGGAGCTGGATCCGCAAGGTGCGGCATATTATGGCATTTGAATCGATGCCGCCGGCCAATATCAAGCAGCTGCTTGAGAAGATGCAGCCGCTGGACGTCAGCGCCGGGGAGACCATCGTCGAGCAGGGTGAGTCCGGTGATTATTATTATGTGCTGACAGAAGGTGAAGCAGAGGTCACGCGTCGCGTCAGGCTGGCGAATCTGGAGGCCGGTAGCAGCTTCGGTGAGGAGGCCTTGCTGTCCGGTGGCAAACGCAATGCCTCGGTCACCATGACGACCAAAGGCCAGGTTATGCGCCTGGCCAAGGAAGATTTTGATGCCTTGTTAAAGGAGCCACTGCTGGCTCGTATCTCTCCCGACGAGGCGCGTGTCCGTGTTGCCAGGGGAGCGCACTGGCTGGATGTGCGTCATGCACGCGAATTTCGCCACAGCCGCATGCCCCATGCCCTCAACATCCCCCTCCACGAACTGCGCATGCGCCTGGATGAGCTGGACAGGGATGTCGAATACCTCTGTTACTGCACCACCGGCAAACGCAGCGCCGCGGCCGCATTTTTGCTGGTCCAGAACGGCTTCAAAGCCAGCGTCCTCAACGGCGGCATCCAGGTCATGCCCCAGGACCTGCAACG
>JBKGZJ010000040.1:0-15719 GCA_046545635.1 Thiohalophilus sp.
AGACCCGGTCGAAGCCCTTTGCCCCGCCGTAATAGGGATCCGGCACCTCGGACTCCTGCTTTCCTGTCTTTTATAACAAGCATAACCACGAAGACACGAAGGCTCGAAGAAAAACAAATCAATTGAAAGACTTCGTGTCTTCGAGTCTTCGTGGTTAAAGTTTTTTATCCGAGATGGCGTTTGCGGATATCCTCCAGCAACCCGCGGGAGGCTGCTTCGACCATATCGAAGACCCGGTCGAAGCCCTTTGCCCCGCCGTAATAGGGATCCGGCACCTCGGACTCGTTCAGATGGGGCGCAAAGTCGAGGAACATGTGCAGCTTGTCGCGATGTTCCGGCGGACAGATCCGCAACAGATTGTGATAGTTCTCGCTGTCCATGGCCAGTACATAATCAAACTTGTCGAAATCGGCCGCCAGTGCCTTGCGGCCGCGCAGGTCGCTGAGATCGATTCCCCGGCTGCGCGCTGTCTGCTGGGCGCGCTGATCCGGAGGCGAGCCGACATGGTAGGCATGAGTGCCGGCCGAATCGGTTACAATCCGGTCATCCAGGCCTTCCTCGCGTAACAGATGGCGAAATACCCCTTCGGCGGTCGGCGAACGGCAGATATTACCCAGACAAACAAATAACACATGTACTTTTTTCATTGACTTTCAAACACCTGTAAAACCTGCTCGAATTTTATCAGATTCGGGAGCCGTTTTGTCAGCGGCAATAAAATGCCGTAAATTGTACCCGACGGTTTAAAATTGGCCCAATCCACCCTATATTGTGTTTACACCATTTAATGTTTTACAGAGCCACCACCATGCAAGACACCGTCCCCACTCGCTACTGGCACAAACTTGATGACGGTCGCATCCAGTGCGATCTGTGTCCGCGCTTTTGCAAGCTGCACGAGGGCCAGCGCGGACTCTGTTTCGTGCGTCAGAATATCGACGATCAAATCATGCTGACGACCTACGGTCGTTCCAGCGGCTATTGCATCGATCCCATCGAGAAAAAGCCGCTGAACCACTTTCTGCCGGGCACGCCCGTGCTCTCGTTCGGAACCGCCGGTTGCAACCTGGCCTGCAAGTTCTGCCAGAACTGGGATATCAGCAAATCGCGCGAGATCGATACGCTGGCCGACGAAGCCTCACCCGAATTGATTGCCAGCGCTGCCGAGCAGCTTGGCTGCCGCAGTGTGGCCTATACCTATAACGATCCGGTGATATTCCATGAATACGCGATCGACGTGGCCAAAGCCTGTCATGAAAAAGGCATCAAATCAGTCGCCGTGACCGCAGGTTATATGACGCCGGAACCTCGGGCTGAATTCTATCAATACATGGATGCGGCCAATGTCGACCTCAAGGGATTTACCGAGCGTTTTTATTACAAACTGACCGGCGGCCACCTGGAGCCGGTGCTTGATACGATAAAATATATCAAGCATGAAACCGAGGTGTGGATGGAATTGACTACCCTGCTGATTCCCGAACAGAACGACTCGGACAAGGAACTCAACGAATTGAGTCAATGGATTATGTCGGAGCTGGGACCGGATGTACCGCTGCACTTCAGCGCTTTTCATCCCGATTTCAAAATGATGGATGTACCGCCTACCCCGCCCGCAACTTTGACCCGGGCGCGCAACATTGCCATGCAAAACGGACTGCGTTATGTCTATACAGGCAATGTGCATGATGAAACCGGCGGCAGTACCTATTGCCATCATTGCGGTCATAAACTGATTGGCCGGGACTGGTATGTTCTGGGGGAATGGAACCTGACCACCGACGGCAAATGCAACCAGTGCGGCACCGCCTGCGCCGGTATATTTGAATCCCGGCCGGGGAACTGGGGTGCAAAACGCCAGCCGGTGCGGCTCAAAGACTATGCCGCATGATACCCTGTATTATTCCTGACAAACCCAGTGAGCGGCACGAGCCCCGATGAGCGAAATCAGCATCACCCTGCAGCAGCTACGTGGCATGATTGGGTTGCACGTCGTACATAATGGCGTGCCCTGTCAGATTATCGAGGTTCTGGATGACGGCCCTGCCATCGTTCTGCAAAGTCACACCTCCGACAAACCGGTACAATCCAATCAACACGGCGAAGGCAATCGCCGGGTCCATGAAACTTTCACCGTACCGGTACTGAGCCGCGACAAACGCGAGTTTCATCCCCAGTATCTGGCGCTGGAGCTGGACTAAACCTCTATCGCATCAGATCTCTTCGTCGGCACTCAATTGCCGGGCTTCGTCTTCCAGCATTACCGGAATGTCATCGCGAATCGGATACGCCAGCCGATCGGCCTTGCAGATAAGTTCCTGGTTTTCCTTGTTATAAACCAGCGGGCCCTTGCACACCGGGCAGGCCAGGATATCAAGCAGTTTTTTGTCCACGTTTGGCCTCCAGTACATTTAACAGGTGATAGTGAAATTTCTTTTGAATATTCGCCTGAATCGGCACATACCAGGCATCGTCAAGTCCCAGGCGCTCACATTTGACCGCATCTTTTTCAGTCATCAGAATCGGCAGCTTCTCTTCAAAGTCAAAATCAGCAAGCTGAAACGCATAGTGATCCGGGTAGGTGTGCTCGATAACCTCCATCCCTTCATCACGCAGCATATTGAAAAAGCGCTGTGGATTCCCGACCCCCGCTATGGCATGCACGCGTTGCCCCACAAACTGCGTCATTTCAGCGGTGCGGCTGTTATCATGCACATTAATCCATTGGCGTCCGACATAATCCATGGGGTATTCATCCCCCATCGGCGTGCCATTGGTCACGATCAAATCCGCTTCGCTCAATCGCGACACCGGTTCGCGTAACGGGCCGGCCGGCAGACACCAGCCATTGCCAAAACGGCGTATGCCGTCGACCACCACCACTTCCACATCCCTTTCCAGGGCATAATGTTGCAACCCGTCATCACTGACCACAATATCGCAATCGTGGTGGGCCAGCAGGGCCCTGGCTGCCTCGACCCGGTTCGGCCCGACCGCCATCGGACAACCGGTACGCCGGGCAATAATCACCGGCTCATCCCCCACAATGACCGGATCGGCATCCGGGCGCACCTGTTGCGGCCAGGAGCGGGCCTTGCCGCCATACCCCCGGCTGATGATGCCCGGTTTGTAGCCGGCCTGCCGGAGAATGTTGACTACTGCAATCACCAGCGGCGTCTTGCCGGTTCCACCTGTAGTAATGTTGCCTACAACAATCACCGGTACAGCGATGCGCGACCGTGACAGGAAGCCTTTACGATAGCTGTAGCGACGCAACCAGATCAGCAAACAAAACAGGCTGCTCAGCGGCAACAACAAAGCCGCCCCGATAGAACGTTTTTCCCATAACCTTTGCAGTTTCTGTTGCAACACGCTTTGAATCCGTTTAATTATTAATCCGCGCCGAACTGTATACCATGAAGGCTGGCGTAGGGGCCATTTTTGGCGAGCAGTTCATTGTGTCGACCGACTTCAACAATACGCCCCGCTTCCAGGACCACTATCTTATCGACTTTCTCGATGGTTGACAGCCGATGAGCAATGACCAGTGTGGTGCGGTCTTCCATCAAGTGTTCAATGGCACCCTGGATGTAACGTTCCGATTCGGTATCCAGTGCCGAAGTCGCCTCATCCAGAATCAGGATCGGCGCATTTTTGAGTATGGCACGAGCAATAGCCAGACGCTGACGTTGTCCGCCGGAGAGCAATACGCCGTTCTCACCGACAATCGTGTCAAAACCCTGAGGTAATTGCTCGATGAAGTCCAGGGCATAGGCGGCTTTTGCCGCCTCCCGGATTGTGGTCTCATCGGCCTGTTCCAACGCGCCGTAGGCAATGTTGTGGGCGATCGTGTCATTGAACAACGTGACGTGCTGGCTGACCAGAGCAATCTGATCGCGCAAGCTGGATAAGGTGACATCCCGAATATCAATACCATCGATCAAGATCCGACCCTGATCGATTTCATAAAATCGTGGCAACAGGCTGACCAGCGTGGATTTTCCGGCACCGGAACGGCCCACAAAGGCGACACTCTCCCCCGCCTCAATTGTCAGATTTATCCCGGACAGCACGGGTTCACTTTGTTCACCGCCGTAACCAAAAGTCACTGCTTCGTATTGTACTTTACCCGTCACTCGTGGCAACTCGCGGGTACCCCTGTCAGGCTCGGGTTCGCTGTCGATGAAAGTGAATACACTGTAGGCAGCAGCAATGCCGCGTTGTAACTTTGCATTAATGGTGGTCAGTCGTTTGGCATGTTGCAGCAGCAGGATCATGGCCAGCATAAAGGACATGAACTTGCCCACGGTCATTTCGTCAAGAAAGCCCGGCTTGGTGGCAATATAGACAATCCCGGCAAAGGCGGTAACAACAATTTGCTGGATCAGCGGCGAACTGATGGCATTGGTTGCCACCAGCTTGAGATGCTGCCGGCGATTGTAGGCATTGACCTTTTCAAAGCGTCCCGTTTCGTATGCCTGGCCACCAAATATCTTGATCTCCCGGTTGGCCTCGATGGTCTCCTCGGTGACATTGGAGACATCACCCATCGAGCGTTGAATCCGGTGACTGAGTTTGCGAAAACGTTTGCTGACCATGAGCACCGCCACGGCAATCACCGGAATCGTCACCAGCAAAATCAGGGTCAGGGTGACGCTCAGGTACATCATCAACCCGAGTAAAACGAGAATAGTCAGAGAATCACGAATCAGGGTGGTGACTACTGTCGAAGCAGCATCCGCCAGCTGTTCGATATCGTAGACCATCTTCGACAGCAAGCCGCCGGATGAGGTCATATCATAGTAACCGATGGGCAGGCAGAGCAGTTTGTTAAAAACCAGACTGCGCAGGTTCTGGATCACGCTGCGGGCAATCCAGGCCATGCTGTATTCGGAGAGAAAACTGCCCAGAGTGCGCACGGCAAACACGATAATCATCAGGATCGGCACCCATTTAACCAGGGTCGGATCCTTGTCGACAAAACTGCCGTCCACCATCGGCTCGATCAATTTGGTAAAGGCGCCCTGGCTCAGGGAAAACAACACCATACCGAACACGGCGACCAGGAAGACTTTCCAGTACGGAAAGGCATACCTGAGCAGCCGACGATAGATCACATAACCATCGGCCTTGTCTCCGGGCAATGAACGCATCGGCGACTACTTCTCGTCGGACTGTTTGGTGGCGAAAGTGAGATTGACCAGTCCTATCTGACGCGCCGCATCCATGGCCCGAATCACGGCCTGGTGAGGGGTATCGCGATCGGCGCTGAGTATCAGTTGAGGTTCCTCATGATCGGCACGAATTTCCCGCAATGCTTTTTTAAGTGTAGCCAGTTCTTCATCCCGGGTCCGTTTCTCATTGATAAAGTAATGACCTTCGCTATCGATGGTGATCTCAATGATAAAACGTTCCTGCTCGCTTTTTTCACCCGCCGCTTCGGGCAACTCGATGCTGATCTCCGATTCCTTCTCAAAAGTGGTGGAGACCATAAAAAATATCAGCAACAGAAACACCACATCGATCAGCGGTGTCAGATTCAGCTCCGGTTCCTTGTTACGATTGTGACGCAGTATCATGCCATCGCTTCCTGACCGGTTTCCCGTTCGCCATGCATGACATCAACGACTTTCATTGCCTCCTCTTCCATTTTCAGGACCAGAAAATCGACTTTACCGCGAAAATAGCGATAAAAAATCAGACTGGGGATGGCAACCGACAGGCCGGCAGCGGTCGTAATCAACGCTTCGGAAATTCCGCCGGCCAGTACCGACGGGTTGCCCACGCCTTCGGTGGTGATCGCGGCAAACACCTTGATCATGCCGATGACGGTGCCAAGCAAACCCAGCAACGGGGTGATCGAGGCGATGGTGCCCAGTGTATTGAGATAGCGTTCCAGCTCAATCACCACCTGGCGACCGGTCTCCTCGATACTTTCTTTCATGATATCGCGCGGATGCTGACGATTGACCAGTCCGGCGGCCAGAATCCGGCCCAGCGGCGAATTACGTGACAGAGATTGAATCTGGGTCTCGTCGAGAGACTGATTTTTGTACCACTGCCAGACCTGTGCTACCAGGTAGTCTGGCGCAATACGCGCTTGTTGCAGGGCCCAGAAGCGCTCGCCGATGATGGCCAATGCAATAACGGAACACAACAGAATCGGCAGCATCAACCAGCCGCCCGCCTGGATCATTTCAAACACGTGGCACGTCCTTTTTGAAGATAAACAAGGAGATGTAAAAAACTGCGGCTAACTTTAACAAAGACCGGCCACCCCTGAAAGTGCGGGGGTCACTTGTGGTGAAATTAAATCCTCCACCTGTGATCCTTGTGCTACCCGCCCGGATAAGGTCCACCGCCTCACTCGCCCAATCCTTGCGGGCGGTTGCCCGCAGCATGCCAGTAACGGCGGCTGGCTCGACGGTAGCTGAATTCCTTGCGCGGCCCGTTTGGCTCGCCCAGCACAAAGCGCAGGGCCCCTTCTTCATCCACCCGAAACTGGCGCGCGCCCCGACGGGCATAGCGTGCGAGCACCGGCGGGCGCGGAAAGCGGTAGCGATTGCGATAACCGACCGGGTACAACACATAGTCCGGGTCGACCGCGGCGACGAACGCCGGGCTTGAAGAGGTCAGGCTGCCGTGGTGTGGCGCCACCAGGATCTGCGCGGCCAGTTCGGGACGCCGCCGGCGCACCAGGGCACGCTCCGAGGCCTGTTCTATGTCCCCGCTGAGCAGCGCCACCTGCCCGCCGGCCTCAATGCGCAACACGCAGGAGGCGTCGTTCCCGGCCCGGCTGCCTGCCGCCGGGCCCAGGAAGGCAAAATCGACCCCGTCCCAGCGCCAGTGCTGTCCGGCCTGGCAGCGGTGCACGTTTTCGCCCTCGATCTCCCCGGGCACGCTGGTATCGATCCGCCCGATCGCCAGGGCCTGGCGCACCGACGCCAGGCCGCCGATGTGATCATTGTCGCCGTGGCTGATCACCAGCCGGTCGATTCGCCGATAACCCGCCTGACGCAGATACGGCACCACCACCGCCGCACCGGTGTCAAACCGTGCGCTGTAGCGGGGACCGGTATCGAACACCAGCACCCGCGCGTGGGTCTGTATCGCCGCTGCCAGGCCCTGGCCCACATCCAGCAGGGTCAGCCAGGCCTGCCCCGGCGGAGGGCGGGCATACGCGCCCAGCAGCAACGGCAGGCACAACAGCGGCGCCAGATAGCGCCCCGGCAGCCCGCGCGGGGCCAACAGCACGAGAATGCCCGGCGCCAGCAGCAACACGGCAACACCACCGGTTACCCCGATTTCCCAGTGCGAACCCGGCCAGGCGGCCAGCACATCCAGCAGATCGAGCAACCCCGCCAGCAGCCCGCTCACCGCGTCGATCAGTGCTCCTGTATGGTCTGGGGCCAGCAACACGCCGATCACCGCCAGCAGGGCCAGCGGCACTACCAGCAGGCTGACCAGGGGGATGGCCACCAGGTTGGCCAGCGGGGCGATCAGCGACACCTGCTGGAACCAGAGTATTAATAAAGGCGCCAGCCCCAGGGTGATCCAGCCCTGGATGCGCAACCACTGCCAGGCGCGGGACAGACGCTGTCGACGCCCGCCCAGGGCAAACAGAATCAGGGTCACCGCGGCAAACGACAGCCAGAATCCCGCCGAGAGGACCGCCAGCGGATCGAGCAGCAAGACCAGCAAGGCGGCCCAGGCCAGGGTACGACCCGGCTGCAGCGGCCGCATTCGCCACACTGCCAGCATCACTACCAGCAACATGATCAACGCCCGCTGGGTCGGAATCGCAAAGCCGGCCAGCGCCGCATAAAAGGCGGCCGCCAGCGTGGCCAGCAACGCCGCCGCGCGCGGCGCCGGGAGCCAGAGCAGCGCCCGTTCACCGGCCAGCGGCCACAGCCGCCGGGCCAGCCAGAAGACCAGCGCGGCCAGCAGGCCGATATGCATCCCCGAAATCGCCAGCAGATGGGCCGTGCCGGTGACCCGCAGTACCTCCCAGGTCTCCGTATCGATGGCCCGGCGATCGCCGACGGTCAGCGCCAGAAACAACCCCGCGGCCGGGTTCTGTAGATACGCCTGTAACCGCCCGCTCAACCGCTGTCGATAGCGGTCCAGCCGATAACGCAGCGGTGCGGCGCGCTCGATCGCCGTGGCCTCATGGCGCACATAACCACTGGCACGCAGATGCCGGGCAAACAACCAGCGTTCATAATCAAAACCGCCGGGATTGCGAAACCCGTGGGGCCGCTTGAGCCGTACCTGCAGACGCCAGGCCTCCCCGGCTTCCAGTGCCGGCGGGCTCCGGCCGTACCAGTTGAGACGGATCCGCGTCGGCCAGCGCCGTCGCTCGCCCTCCACCCACAGGTGATCCACATCGAACTCAAACCGGGTGCGCCGCTTGAACATTTCAGGCAAGCCGGCGACATGCCCTTCGACCTGAATATCCCGGCCCTCCAGATCGGCCGGCAGGCTGACCCCCAGGATGTGATGGGCGCTCCACAGACACCAGAGAAAACCGCTCACGCCCCAGCCGAGCAGACGCCAGGGCAGCGGCAACCACAACGCCGCGGGGATCGACAGCAGCAACAGCGTGATCCAGCCCGGTGCCGGCAGGTCACTGAACCATTGCAGGCAGAGAATGCCCAGAAGAAATGCTATCGTCCCTGATCGCATAAAAGGTTATCGCTTGTAATACAATTACTGGATAATAGCCCGGCTGACAACGCTCCCTGAATCGCCAGACATGCCACGCAAGTTTATAAGAAAGTATATGCCGGATCATGACAAGATCCGCAACCATGTTCAGTTAAACCGTATTTTCGGCAACCTGCTCCATGATCCGAATCTGCTGCACCTGAACCGCCGCTCGGTCGCCAGCGCCTTTGCCGTGGGGCTGTTTATCGCCTTTATACCGATCCCCTTTCAGATGCTGCTGGCCGCCGCGGTGGCCATCATCGTGCGCTGTAACCTCCCCCTCGCTGCTGCCCTGGTCTGGATCACCAATCCGTTTACCATGGGCCCGATCTTTGTCTTCAATTACAACGTGGGCACCTGGTTTTTGGGCTCGCCGATCCGTGAAGTCCGCTTCGCCCCCTCCTGGGCGTGGTTCAGCAGCGAACTGGGGGTGATCTGGCAACCGTTGATACTCGGCAGCCTGGTGGTCGGCCTGGTCAGTGCGACGGTCGGTTATGGCGTCATACGGCTGCTCTGGCGTCTGCGGTTGCGCAATTATCTGCGCGATCGCCGGCTGCGTTTCGCCCTGCGGCGGGGAAATCAAAAGGGCGACAATGCTGACAAACAACTTTAAGTCAACATCAAGTTATCAATTCAAGTTATTGTTTTTATTACAGTTCAAGAATCCCGTCTTTTAAATGCAGCACCCGATCCATGCGTCTGGCAAAGGCCGTATCGTGAGTCACCACCACAAAACTGGTCCCCAGCGCCGTGTTCAGCTCCAGCATGCGCTGGTAAACCTGTTCAGCGGTCTGACTGTCGAGATTCCCGGTCGGTTCATCGGCCAGAACGCATTTGGGTCGGGTGACCAGCGCCCGGGCGATGGCCGCCCGCTGACGCTCGCCGCCGGAGAGGGCATTGGGCTTGTGGCGCAGGCGATCACCCAGGCCGACCTCGCTGAGCATCGCCGCCGCCTGCGCTGACGCTTCGGCCGCGGTGAGTCCGCGAATCAGCAACGGCATGGCCACGTTCTCCAGTGCGGTGAACTCGGGCAACAGATGGTGAAACTGATAGACAAACCCCAGATCGCGGTTACGCAACTGTCCCCGCCGGGTATCGTCCAGTTTGGCCATGTTCTCGCCATTGACCTCCACCTCGCCGGCAGTAGGCAGATCCAGCCCCCCGAGCAGATGCAACAGGGTGCTTTTGCCCGAACCCGAGGCGCCGACGATGGCCACCTGCTCACCCCGGCTTACCGTCAGATCCACCCCCTTGAGTACGGCGACCTCACGGCTGCCCTCGCGGAACACCTTGCTCAGGTTGCGGCAGCCCAGAATCGACTCACTCATAACGCAATGCCTCCGCCGGCTGGGTGCGGCTGGCGCGCCAGGCCGGGTAAATGGTGGCCACAATCCCCAGCAGGAACGATATCGAGGTAATCATCCCCACATCATCCCAGTGCAGATCCGAGGGCAGTTCACTGATGTAATAGACCCCCGGATCCAGGAACTGGATCCCGAACAGCCCTTCCAGCCAGGGCACCACGGTGTCCAGATTGAGTGCCAGACTGACGCCCAGAACCGTGCCCAGCAAAGTCCCGATCACGCCGATCACCGTGCCCTGCACCATAAAGATGCGCATGATATGTCCCGGCGAGGCGCCGAGGGTGCGCAAAATGGCGATGTCACTCTCCTTGTCGGTGACCACCATCACCAGTGTGGAGACGATATTGAACGCTGCCACGGCGATGATCAGCAGCAGCAACAGGAAGATCATGCGCTTTTCGATCTTGACCGCGCGAAACCAGTTGGCGTGATAGGAGCTCCAGTCGCGGACATTAAACTCGCGGAGCGCGTCACCCTGTAACTGATGGCGGACCTGCGGTGCGGCGAACAGATCGTCCAGCCTGGCGCGCACCCCGGTGACACGCGATCCCATACGGAACAGGCGCTGGGCATCCTCCATGTGAATCACCGCCAGTGCGCTGTCGTATTCATACATACCGATATGAAACAGCCCGACCACGTCGAAGCGCTTCATCCGCGGCGCCATGCCGGCCGGCGTGACATTGAGGCTGGGCGTGACCATGGTGATCTTGTCACCCACGTCCACCCCCAGAATCCGGGCCAGATCGCGGCCCAGAATCACACTGAAGGCGCCGGGCTTGAGATCCGACAACTCCCCTGTTTCCATCTTGGTGGCGACTGCGGACACCTCCGGCTCCTGGTCGGGGAGCACACCCCGAATCCGCGCCCCGTTGACCCCCTTGCCCCGGATCAACATGCCCTCGCCTTCCACATAGGGGGCGGTGGCGATCACCTTCGGATTGGATTCGGTGGCACGGGCCACCTCCGGCCAGTCGGCGATCCCGCGCCGGTAATCGGTGACCGTCAGATGCGAAACCATATCGAGAATCCGCTCGCGCACTTCCTTCTCAAAACCGTTCATTACCGACAACACGGTGATCAAGGCCATCACGCCCAGCGCGATGCCCAGCAGGGAGGTCAGCGAAATGAAGGAGATAAAATGATTGCGGCGCTTGGCGCGGGTATAACGCAGGCCGACATAAAGGGCGAATGGTCTGAACATGGGACGGCATTATACATGCTTGAAGTGAAAACACATCACGTCAGGCGCACAGGAACCGAACGATACAATCCGATCGCCTGCGAGGAGACTCGGGACACCCAGGCCAGTACTTCCACGCCTTGCGTATGCACTTCGGCCAAGAGTCGGGCATAGGCCGGATCGATCTCCGTCGCCGGACGAAACGCCCGGGCATCATCACGGGCCACATGCAATAACAGAACGGCCCGGTAGCCGTCCCGGACCATGTCCCGCAACGCCTGCAAATGTTTACGGCCCCGTTCGGTCGGCGCATCGGGGAAGATCGCGCATTGCCCCTCCCCCAGCGCCGTCACGTTTTTGACCTCCACATAGCAATCCGCCCGCCCGGGCGCCGACAACAGCAGATCGATCCGGCTGCCCGCCCCGTATTTCACTTCGCGGCGAATTTGCGTATACCCCTGTAACCCGGTGATCACGCCCTGTTCAATGGCCTCCTGCACCAGCTGATTGGCCAGATGGGTGTTGACCCCCACGGGAATGCCGTCCGCGGTGGAAGCCAGTTCCCAGGAATAGCGGTATTTGCGCGCCGGATTGGCGCTGTCGCGCAGCCAGATCCGGGTGCCCGGTTCGGCGCAGCCCAGCATGGAGCCGGTATTGGGTGTGTGGACGGTCAATTCCTCGCCATTGTCCAGACGGACGTCGGCCAGAAACCGCTTGTAACGCCGCAGCAGCGTGGCGGGAATCAAAGGGGGATCAAAATTCACAATTTGGGCAACCTGTCAGGCCGGATTCTGGAAAAACTGCTTAAACTTTTGCGTGTAAGCCATTGATAGAGTATATTTTACCGCATATTCGGTCGAATACTGTGCCAGAGGAGCCCGAACATGACCAGGCTGTGGAAAACCGCCACTTTCACCGCGCTTTTGGGCGTCATTACGCTGCTACCGGCCCGCGCCGACACGCTGGAGATGCCGTCCGGCCCGCCGGCACTGCAGGATCAACCCGCAGCGGAGCACAGTGTCACCCTGCCCGGCCGCGGCATGAGCATGAGCGCCGTGGAAGAACGTTTTGGGGCGCCCCGTACAAAACACAATGAAGTGGGCGACCCGCCCATTACCCGCTGGGTCTATCCCGACTTCACCGTCTATTTTGAACACCAGTATGTCATCAATGCCGTCGCCCACGATGATGCTGGCAAACCGACTGAACAATAACCGCCCACTCACGCACTTGCGCAAACCGGGAACTGTATGAGCACACGCCGGTTTCCCGCCGAGTGGGCTGCACAAAGCGCCGTAATGCTCACCTGGCCGCATGCCGACAGCGACTGGGGCGCACGACTTGACGAAGTCGAACCTGTCTTTGCCGAAATCGCCAGCCAGATTGCCCGCCGGGAGACCGTCCTCATCGTGGTCACCGGCACCTCCCATCGCCAGCACGTCGAACAACAACTCGTTCGCCACTCCTGCCTGCTCACCCAGGTCCGGTTTGCCATCGCGCCGAGTAACGACACCTGGGCCCGGGATCACGGCCCCGTGACCGTACTGGTCAACGGGCAACCCCACCTGCTCGATTTTATTTTCAACGGCTGGGGCAACAAGCACCCGGCCGATCGGGACAACGCCATCAACCGGGAACTGCAACGTCAGGGCAGCTTTGGCGAGATACCGCTGGAATCGCTTGATTTTGTTCTGGAAGGCGGCAGTATCGACACCGATGGTGAAGGCACCCTGCTGACAACCCGCAACTGCCTGCTGAATCCGGGCCGCAACCCCGGACTGAATCAATCAGAGATTGAAGCCCGGCTGGGCACACTGCTCGGCGTCGATCGTGTCCTCTGGCTGAGTCACGGTTATCTGGCCGGGGATGACACCGACAGTCACATCGATATGCTGGCACGGTTTTGCCCTGGCAACACGATCGCCCATGTGCAGTGCGATGATCCCGATGATGAACACTACAGTGAATTACAGGCGATGCAGAACGAACTGGCCCAAATGCGCACCCGCGAGGGTCGGCCCTTCCGGCTGATGCCCCTGCCCTGGCCCGCGCCAGTCTTCAATGCGCAAGGCAAACGCCTGCCCGCCAGCTACGCCAATTTTCTGGTCATTAACGATGCGGTGCTGGTGCCGCAGTACGGCGATGAAAAGGATTCGCAGGCCCGGTTACAGCTGCAACACTGCTTCCCGGACAGAGAAGTCATCGGGATCAACTGCCGGCCATTGATCGAACAATCCGGCAGCCTGCACTGCCTGACCATGCAATTCCCCGCCGGCGTCCTCCAGGATTGATGCTGCCGTTTCACCGCCGGGGAGTGACAACCCTCATGGTCGGTACACCGCGCGGCCGCGAAGAACAGGGCTGTTTTCCACTTGCGTATTCCCTGCAGGAACCGTCTTTACCTGAATTCGGGAAATTCCGAGGTCAACTGCCAGTGCTCGGCTTCCTTGTCATACTCCCATTTCTGGATGTCGGTGAACTCCTTTTCGACAGCATTGTTGGTATTGAAGTAATGCATCTCGACCCGTTGCACCGCCTCGGTTCTGGAAGCCGTGAGATCCAGGACCTTGTAGCTGGTTACCTTGATATTCTTGAGACGCTGTTTATCGCGTTTGCTCAATTCCGGCGGCTCTTTATAGTATTGGCCGGCCAGTTCCAGGCGCGACCAGCGCATGCTGTGTTCGTACGCACGCAAGACCTTGTCCAGTGCATCGACTTCACTCGGCGTGGTGCTGCAGCTGCCCAGTAGCAACGCCAGACCAATAACCCACAACGTTCTCATCCATCCCCCTGACAGTGAATTCACGCGAATTTATCAGTATAAACAGATTTGGCAAATGCGTATATCATCGCCTGTCAGGGCATTGTTACACTTGAAGGCATAACTACCGGGAAGCGTACGGATGAACCGAACTTTGAAAGTGGCCCTGGTCCAGCAGCGTTGCAGCGCCGATCGGGCGGCCAATCTGCAGACCAGCGAAACGCGCATCCGCCAGGCGGCAGCCGAGGGTGCGCAGCTGGTGCTGCTGCAGGAGCTGCACACCGGGCTCTATTTTTGCCAGCGTGAAGATCCGGCCCTGTTCGATCTGGCCGAGCCGATTCCCGGCCCGGCCACCGACCAGCTGGGGGCGCTGGCCCGCGAGCTGGGGGTGGTCATCGTCGCCTCGCTGTTCGAAAAACGGGCCGCCGGCCTGTACCACAATACCGCCGTGGTGCTGGAGGCCGACGGTCGCATTGCCGGGATCTACCGCAAGATGCACATTCCCGACGATCCCGGCTATTACGAGAAATTCTATTTCACCCCCGGCGATCTCGGCTTTACACCCATCGACACCTCGGTCGGCCGGCTCGGGGTGCTGGTCTGCTGGGATCAGTGGTATCCCGAGGCGGCCCGGCTGATGGCCCTGGCCGGGGCCGAGCTGCTGCTCTATCCCACCGCCATCGGCTGGGACGAGAACGACAGCGACGCCGAACAGCAGCGCCAGCTCGAGGCGTGGCAGCTCAGCCAGCGAGCCCATGCGGTGGCCAACGGCCTGCCGGTGCTGGCCTGCAACCGTACCGGGGTAGAGACCGACCCGGTCACGGGCGATCAAATCCGCTTCTGGGGCAACAGTTTCGTCGCCGGGCCCCAGGGCGAGATCCTGGCCAGTGCCCCGGCCGAGGCTGAGCAGCTGCTGATCGCCGAACTCGAGCTGGCCCGCAGCGACAGCGTCCGGCGCCTGTGGCCCTATCTGCGCGATCGGCGCATCGACGCCTACGACGACTTGTTATTGCGCTATCGCGACCACAAATAATCAGAAATGCTCGTCACAGCGCGGGTTTTTGTGGTCCGGACTGGTTGCAGTAAATAGTAAGGAAAAGCTTATCTCTCGCACAGACGCCACGGCGCAAAGTAATCTGCTAGGGATCATCCCCAGTGTACTCTGCGCCTCTGCGAGAGCCGGGTCTGTGGTCGGTGTGTTCGTGCTGTATATACTCGAAAGGACAGGCGGCCAGGACGCCACAACAGGATAGTGAGATGAACTCATCCGAACAACAGCAACAGAAAATCGGCAAAAGCATGGTGTTCGCCATGTGGCTGGTGATCCTCGCCCTGCTGACGCTGTTTTTCGACAAGTACCTGGGCGATCAGCACAATCCCAACCAGCAGGTGGTGCAGCGCCAGGCGGCCGATGGCAGTCAGGAAGTGGTGCTCCAGCAGAATCGCCAGGGCCATTACGTTGCCAACGGCAAGATTAACGGTCAGGACGTGACCTTTTTGCTCGATACCGGGGCCACCGACATCGCCATCCCCGAAAATGTCGCCAGCCGCCTGGGGCTGGAGCGCGGTCGCCAGGTCATGTTTGAGACCGCCAATGGCCGGGCCCGGGGCTATGCCACCCGGCTGGAGAGCGTCAGCCTGGGGCATATCCGCCTGACCGATCTGCCCGCCTCCATCAATCCGAATGTCGGCCATGACGAAATTC
>JBKGZJ010000041.1:0-15716 GCA_046545635.1 Thiohalophilus sp.
TGGGGTGGCTGATGGGAATCGAACCCACGACAACAGGAGCCACAATCCTGCACTCTACCAACTGAGCTACAGCCACCATAGAACAACAGTATCTAGATTCTAGTTACTAGCTGCTAGAACCTGGGTATTGGCGCGCCCGGCAGGACTGACTCGGGGCTCCTGCCCCTCGCCCTGCGGGCGTCGCTCCGCGACGTCCAAATCGGCTATCCCTGCCGATTTGTCGAACCTGCCTGATTTATACGCAGGTTCTCGTCCTGCCTCAAACTCACAATGGAGTTATATACGACTTCTATCCGATTGCTTCAGGTATTTGGCGCGCCCGGCAGGACTCGAACCTGCTACCCTCGGCTTAGCTTACCCGCTACAGCTTTCGCTGCCGGAAGTGCTTCCGTTTGGGGTCTGGACCATCTCTTCACCGTCTCAGGTGCCGCACGTATGGCCTCTACGGATCCCGGCAATTTTACCACATTGCCCTGAGGGCGAACCACCGGTTTCCTCGGGATTGCCATCAGCCTGACCTGTTAAGGTTCCCCCGATACAGTGCGATCCACTTTGCAGGTTCGGTTTCCCTGCAAAGGCTCCTGGTTCGTCATTTCTGACGAGGCTTAAAGGCCGATGCTCTATCCGGATGAGCTACGGGCGCAAAGCTTGATTCTGGTCGGGGAAGAGGGATTTGAACCCCCGACATCCTGCTCCCAAAGCAGGCGCGCTACCAGGCTGCGCTATTCCCCGTGTAAGGGCGGCGATAATACGCACCCGGACGATGCAGGTCAATGAAATTGCTGTCATTTTCGCCGAATGCTTGGCCTGACGCCGCTATCATGCGATCATAACAGGGTTTTCATCCCACGCTAACTTGAAATCGGACCGATTCCTATGACAGCCCAGACTATCGATGGCAAGGCGATTGCCGCCGCCCGCCGCCAACTCGTGAAACAACAGGTGGACGAGCGGCTCGCGGCCGATAAGCGGGCGCCGGGGCTGGCGGTGATTCTGGTGGGGAACAATCCCGCCTCGGAGGTCTATGTGCGCAACAAGCGCAAGGGCTGTGATGAGGCCGGCATCAACTCGTACGCCTATGACCTGCCGGAGGACACGGAACAGGACCGGCTCCTGACCCTGATCGATGAGCTCAATGCCAATCCGGTGGTGGACGGGATTCTGGTGCAGATGCCCCTGCCCCCGCATATCGATCAGGAAACCGTGATCGAGCGGATCAAGCCGGACAAGGATGTGGACGGCTTTCACCCCTACAACATCGGCCGTCTGGCGGTACGCATGCCGGTATTGCGCCCCTGTACCCCGCGCGGGGTCATCGCCTTGCTGGAAAGTACCGGCCAGCCGGTCAAGGGCCAGGACACCCTGGTGGTCGGGGCCTCCAACCATGTCGGCCGCCCGATGGCCCTGGAGTTGCTGTTAGCCGGCGCCACGGTGACGGTCTGTCACCGCTTTACCAAAGACCTGGAGCAAAAGGTGCGTGAAGCCGAAATCGTGGTGGTGGCGGTCGGCAAGCCGGGGGTCGTTCACGGGGAATGGATCAAGCCCGGCGCCACGGTCATTGATGTCGGGATCAACCGGACCGAAACCGGCACCCTGATCGGTGACGTGGAATTTGCCAGCGCCAGCAAAAACGCCGCCTGGATCACCCCGGTGCCCGGCGGCGTCGGGCCCATGACCGTGGCCATGCTGTTGCAAAATACCGTGGACGCCTGTAACAACTTCCACGACGCCTGAACAACTGTTCCTACATAATGTACACACAGGCGCAGGTCAGGCTGCGCATCGTGCCATCTGACATTTTAGCGACAAGACCGGGGTATAAAACCCAAACCACGAAGGCTCGAAGTCACGAAGAGTATTTGTCAATATGAAGTCGGCGTCATTACGGGTTCAGAACAACGCACATTACTTCGTGTCTTCGTGGTGACAATTAACCCGGGAAATTGTCGTACGCATGTTATCGCCCCGTCACCCGGCCCTGTCCGCAGGGCCTGTCGGGATCAGATACTTGCCCGGCTTCCGCGGCAGGCCGTCGAAACAGTGCCGGTATTCCCGGGTCTGTCGAAGTTCAGCATCCACCTACGCGGTCGGTTTTCCGTTTTACCGGCAACTCATTGATCAGCTTGTTGTGAAGTTCCAGCGTCTGATCAGCAAAGCGGTTCCATGTCTGGATATGCGTCGCGTCTTCCCCGAGTGACTGACTGAAAGCCGCATTGCTGTATAACAGTATCAGTCCGGTAAACAGCAGCAATCTTTTTTTGATACACGGTCAGCTCCTTGCCGCGGATTCGACATATTTGTCGAAGCTGGCGCCGTAAACTTACACGCGTCGCCAGGTGGTGCCACCGGGGCCATCTTCCAGGATCACGCCCTGTTCACGCAACAGATCCCGGATCCGATCACTCTCCGCCCAGTCCTTGTTGGCCCGCGCCTTGGTACGCTGCCGGATCAGTGCCTCGATGGCCTCGCTATCCGGGCCTTCGCCGCCACTCTCGCCCTGCAAAAAGGCTTCCGGCGACTGCTGCAGAAGGCCCAGCAGGGCGCCGAGATATTTGAGGGTGGCAGCCGCCTGTCGAGCGGCGGCCGGATCGGCCTGTTTATTGATTTCGTGGGCCAGTTCAAACAGGATGACCTGCGCCTCGGGTGTATTGAAGTCATCATCCATTGCCGCGCGAAAGCGTTCCACATAGCTCGTATCTTCGCTGATCGCCGGCGCTACATCGTCAAAACCCCGCAAAGCCGTGTACAGGGTGGTCAGCGCCGCCTTGGCGTTATCCAGATGCTGATCCGAATAATTGAGCGGACTGCGATAATGGCTGGAGAGAATAAAATAGCGCAGCACTTCCGGCGCGTACTGTTGCAACACATCGCGAATGGTAAAAAAGTTACCCAGCGACTTGGACATTTTCTCTTCATCCACCCGCACAAAGCCGTTGTGCATCCAGACATTGACGAAGGTCTCGCCGGTGGCCGCTTCCGACTGGGCAATTTCATTTTCATGATGGGGAAACTGCAGATCCAGTCCACCGCCGTGAATATCGAAATGGTGACCGAGGCAATGGGTGGACATGGCCGAACATTCGATATGCCAGCCGGGACGTCCTTTGCCCCAGGGCGAATCCCAGGCCGGCTCCTCCGGCTTGGCCGCCTTCCAGAGTACAAAATCGAGCGGGTCCTGTTTGGCCTCATCCACGGCAATGCGCTCGCCGGCACGCAGATCCTCGATGTGCTTGCCCGAAAGGCGACCGTAATGCTCGAACCGGCTCACATCGTAATAGACATCGCCGTTATCGGCGGCATAGGCATACCCCTTGTCCACCAGGGTGGCAATCATGTCGATAATCTGCTGCATATGCCCGGTAGCGCGCGGCTCCTGATTGGGATGCAGCACACCCAGCGCCCCGGCATCGCGGTTCATCTCATCGATATACCGGCCGGTCAGACTATCGATGTCTTCATGATTGTCCCTGGCACGCTGGATAATCTTATCGTCGATATCGGTAATATTCCGTACATAGGTCACGTGTTCGGCCCCGAACACTTCGCACAGATAACGATAAACCACATCGAACACCACCAGCACCCGGGCATGACCGATGTGACACATGTCATACACAGTCATCCCGCAGACGTACATCCGGACATTGGCCGGATCGATCGGTTTAAAGGGTTCCTTGCGCTTGCTCAGATTGTTATGAATTTGCAGCATTTGACTCACTCGTCCCACTGGCGCCGGCCTCATGCGCCCGGCCAGCGCGTAGGGTACCGGAATTCAGCGGTGCAGACAAAATTCGACGGCCGTTTTCGGCCTTTTACCCGCCCGGCAAACCGATTATCATGGGCGCTTCTGCAACAACCAAGGATTGCTGTCTATGAAACATCTCCTGCTCTGGCTCAAACTGTCATTACTGCTGATCCCGGTCAGTGCCTTTGGTCAGGATTCCGCTCCCCGGGTTGAAATGCAAACCAGCATGGGCACCATCGTCCTGGAACTGAACGCGGAAAAAGCCCCCAAAACTGTTGACAATTTTCTCCAGTATGTGGAAGAGGGATTTTACGACAACACCCTTTTTCACCGTGTTATCGATGACTTCATGATCCAGGGCGGCGGATTCACCCCCGGCTACGAACGCAAGGAAACCCAGCCCCCCATTATCAACGAAGCGGATAACGGACTGAAAAACAAGACCGGCACCGTCGCCATGGCGCGTACGGCCGACCCGCATTCCGCCACCGCCCAGTTCTTTATTAATGTGGCCGATAACGAGTTTCTCGACCACAGCGCCAAGACGCCACGCGGCTGGGGCTACGCCGTATTCGGCGAGGTGGTCGAGGGCATGGACGTGGTAAACAAGATTAAAGCCACATCCACCGGACCCGGCGGTCCGTTCCCCAGGGATGTCCCGCGCACACCTGTCATCATCAAACAGGTTACGCTGCTCAACTCGGCGCAATCCACTTCTTCCGACTAAAGGAACCCGATTATGGTCAAGCTGTATACCAACAAAGGCACGATTGTGCTGGAACTCGATGCCGAGAAGGCCCCCGGAACCGTGGAAAATTTCCTCAACTATGCCCGGGAAGGCTTTTATGACGGGACGATTTTCCACCGCGTGATTGACGGTTTCATGATCCAGGGCGGCGGCATGGAGCCGGGCATGCGTGAGAAAAAAAGTCACGCTCCCATTCAGAACGAAGCCAACAACGGTCTGACCAACGAACGCGGCACCGTTGCCATGGCGCGTACGCCGGATCCCCATTCCGCTTCATCCCAGTTCTTCATCAATGTCTCCAACAACGATTTTCTGAACTTTCGTTCGGAAACTCCGGACGGCTGGGGCTATTGTGTTTTCGGCAAAGTGACCGAAGGCATGGATGTCGTTGATGAAATCCGCAAGGTCGATACAGGCTCTTTCGGACATCACCAGGATGTACCCAAAGAGGACATCGTGATCGAGCGGGTGGAAGTCGAATAAGAACGGCATGGCCACCCTGTTCATCTCGGATCTGCATCTCAGCGGTGAACGTCCGGCGATCACCCGGCTGTTCATCGAGTTTCTGCGGACCCGCGCACCTCGGGCCGAAGCGCTGTACATTCTCGGCGATCTGTTCGAGGTCTGGCTCGGGGACGACATGATCCTGCCCGAGTACCGGGAGGCTCTGCAAGCCATGCAGCAGCTCTCCCGGCAGGTACCGGTGTACGTCATGTACGGCAATCGGGATTTTCTCATGGGCGAGGAATTCTGTCGTCAGAGCGGCGCGACACTGCTGCCCGAACCGGCCACCGTCGACCTCTATGGCACGCCAACGTTGCTGCTACACGGCGACATTCTCTGCACCGACGATCTCCCCTATCAGGCGTTTCGGCGCATGGTGCGCGACCCGCAGTGGCAGCAAGCCCTGCTGGCCAAATCCCCCGAAGAGCGCCTGGCGCTGGCGAAGCAATACCGCGAAACCAGCCAGCTCGAGACCGGCAGCAAGGATGAGGCAATCATGGATGTCAACCCCGAAACCGTGGCGCAGACCCTGCGCGATCACAACCTGTTACAGATGATCCATGGCCACACACATCGCCCGGCTATCCATGAGTTCGACCTGGACGGCTACCCGGCACGACGTATCGTGCTGGGTGACTGGTATGAACAGGGCAGCGTGCTGGTGTGCGATGAAAGCGGCTGCGCTCTGGAAGGGCTGCCATTGGCAGAATAAAAAATCCGCAAATAAACGCAAAATTTTGTGGCAGGGAAGATTTGCACCCATTCACGCGCCTTTCGGGCAAAAGCCCATAGATCCGACCATCTTCCGGGATACAATGCTACCGCTGTGTTTATACCACCTTGCGTATTATTCCATTACTGATTTGCGTTTATTCGCGGACTTATTGAGATACCTCAATGCCCGCCGCCGGTGACCTTGCCTTCGCGCATATCCTGAACTGAAAAACGCCGGTAATCCTCCGGCAACTCAAACAACGCCGGATCCGCTTCGTAGTCTTCAGTATAATCGACCAGCGTGCGGCCATCGCCGTCGACACTCCACTCCTGGATCGGAAAGCCGTGTTTCAGATGCCGGCCGGCGGCAAAGGTACTCATTGACATATCACAAGCATCATGCAAATCGGCGGGGGTATTGTTGAAGGTCACCTTGCTGTCATCGGCCAGAATGGCGGTAAAGGCCTGCATGGCGTCGACCACATCCGGCATCAGACCTTTGACCGCCACCACGTTGTAACAGACATCGCCGTTGGCACTGAACTCATAGTGCAATGGTTCCTTACCCTGTATCGACGGCGCATCCTCCAAAGTCCCCAGATTGCGCTCCTCCAGCTCAAGTTCCATCGGCGGTTCCAGTTCAACATCCTGGCTCTTCATTGACATAACCGTACGATCATCATCACTCACGCTGTAGATCGTATTGCTGTCGCGATTAAACAGGATATAGCTGGTCGAATCTTCACCGTCATCGAAGCGCATAAACTTGTCGGTCACAATCAACCGGGTCGGATAGGGTTCAACATGTTTTTCATATTCGACAAAATCAATCTTGGCCGACGTCGGTTCTTGCGACGAGGTCTGTTCCGCGTTGTTACAACCGCCCAGCACTGCCAGTGCGGCCAGACCGGTTATTACTGCTTTGTACTGCAACATCATCCTACCCCTTCGATGTAATCGAGTTCTGCTTCGGAAAAGCCGGCTTCAAGGCGCGAAGCCCTGTCCAGTGGCCCCCGGCCACCACCCGGCATGTATTGATTGAATAATTCCCGGAATGTGGCTTCCGGCTCCAGGGCGCGCTGTTCGCACAGATAACGGAACCAGCGCGAACCAATAGCCACATGCCCCACTTCATCGCGCTGGATGATGCGCAACAGATCCACGGCGTTGTCATCGCCGCTTTGTTGCAGCTTGCGCATAATCCCCGGCGTGACATCCAGCCCGCGCGCTTCCAGTACCCGCGGCACCAGCGCCATGCGCACCAGCGGATCATGGGCGGTCTGCAGACACATCTCCCATAAGCCGTTGTGTGCCGGAAAATCGCCATAGTCATAGCCCAGGTGACGCAGATGATCGCGCAACAGGCTGAAATGGTAGGCCTCCTCGCGCGCCACCTTGATCCAGTCAGTGTAATAGGCCTGCGGCAGTTGGCGAAACCGGTACACCGCATCCCAGGCCAGGTTAATGGCGTTAAATTCGATATGGCAAATGGAGTGGATCAGCGCCGCCCGGCCCGCCCCGGTGGCCGTACTGCGCGCCGGCAGCTCCCGCGGCGCCACCAGTTCCGGTCGGGCAGGACGCCCCGGCTCCGACAGCAATGCACCCTGGTCACCTGCCGTGCAGCCCAACTGCCCCGCCTGCCAGGCCGCGGCAACCGCCCGCGTCTGCTGCAGTTTGGCATCGGGATCACAGGCCCGCAGACAGGCCTCGGCCTCGTCAAAAACAGAGGGCCGAGTGACGAGGGACGAGGGACGAGGCGTATCGGATTGGTTCATGACGATTATTGTAACAGTCTCTTTTCAACAATGAAGAACAGTGTCAGGGGAAACAAGCCAGAGCAGACCGCGACAAAATCACCTCGTCCCTCGTCACTCGTCCCTCGGCCCTGTTTTGATCGCGATAACCAGATCCATAACATTGGTCCCGGTCGGCCCGGTGTCGATCAGCGCGCCCGCTTCGGCCAGAAACGTGCCGCTGTCGGCACGTGTCAGTGCCCGCCCGGCGCCGCCCGGGTAATCAACCTCCTGCAGCACCGTGGTGCCGTCGATCAGGGCCCCGGCATCGTGGCCGGGGCCGTCGCTGCCGTCGGTAGCGCCGCACAGGATACTGATTCCCCGCTCGCCGGCCAGCGCCCGGGCCAGGCTCAGGGCCAGGTGCTGGTTACGCCCTCCACGGCCCGGCGATCGGGGCAATACCAGGGTCGGCTCCCCGCCCCAGACATGCACGCCGGGCGCTGCCGTACGTAAAAACCCGGCCAGCTGCGCCGTCACCCCGGGGATTGGGCCATACAGCGGATCATGGACTTCCACCGCCAGCGACCGGGCCCGGGCCGCATCGGCGACCGCCTCACAGGCATCCCGATTGCAGGCGATGATCTGCTGCTCGATCAGCGGCGTCGAGACGGCCGCAGGCGGGCAATCGGCCCGCTTGCCCAGCAATGCCGACAGCCACTCGGGTAAGTCAATCAGCGGCAATTCATTCGCCGGCCCGGGGGTCAGCAATCCCGAGCCGATCACCGCCGGATCATCCCCGGCGACATCGGAAATCATCAGATTGAGTACCGGCCTCTCGCCCAGATAGCCGGCCAGCCTGCCCCCCTTGATGCAGGAGAGCATCTTGCGCACCCGGTTCATATCGGCAATCCCGGCACCGCTGCCCAGCAGCCAGTCATTGACCCGGCGCAGATCGGCCAGGCTGACCCCCGGTGGCAGCACTTCCAGCAGGGCCGAGCTGCCCCCGGAGATCAGCGCCAGTAACGGCATACCGGCCGGCAACACTGCAATAAATTCGAGTAACTGCTGACCGGCGTGCAGACTGGCCTCATCCGGCAGCGGATGGCCGGCTTCCAGGCACTGCCAGTGCGCGGGCAAGCCGGACTCGCGGTGACCGTGTTTGGTCACCAGCAGGGCGCGTTCAACCCGCTGGCCGAGGGTCGTCGCCGCGCCCCGGGCCATCGCCGGGGCCGCCTTGCCACAGGCCAGCAGCGCCACCGGCTTCTCCGGCTGCCAGGGCCGCCGGCGCAGATAACGCGCGGTCACCGACTCGCCGGCAACCGCCTCCAGGCCGGCGTGATAAAGCGCCAGCAGCAGTGATTCGGCATTGGTATCGGCGGGTTGCATGGGCTGACACCATACCCGTTTTATTGCCGGGGTCAATAAAGCCGGCGTGCTCTGGCGTTGCCGGGAAACAGTGCTACGCTGAAATGAGTGCCGATACGGCAATACGTCCGGTTAACACCAGGCCCTTCAAGGAATGAAACCAGCGAGGCATAGTCGATGATTCCCAAACCCCTTTACGAACTTCTGCCCTATTTCTACCTCGGCGTCGGCTTCGCCGCCATGTTGTTGCTGGAGGGCGTCATGTCCTTCGTGTCCGGTCTGCTGATGAGCATGACCGGCATGCTGGTGTTGTGGCTACGACGTAGCCATCGCCAATCTTCACGACTGTTTCAGGAACAGGAATGGCAGGCCGAGTAGGCAACCCCACCCTCTGGTGACAATCTGATAAGCTCTTCGCAGCAGCCGCTGCGGAGAGTTTTTTATGTCCTTTCCCCAACTGGCGGTCGGCGCCATCGTCCGGCGCGGCACCGCCGTATTACTGGTACAACGTGCCACCGCGCCCGATGCCGGTCAATGGGCCATTCCCGGCGGCAGGGTCCAACCCGGCGAAACCCTGCAACAGGCCGCGGAACGGGAAATTAAAGAGGAAACCGGCGTCGTCATCCGCGCCGGGGAGCCGCTATGCTGTTTTGATATGATCGAATGGGACACCCGGGGCGAGCTCCGCTATCACTATGTGATCGTGGATCTGCTCGCCGAGTATCTCGACGGCGAACCGCAGGCCGACGACGATGCGCTCGATGCCGCCTGGGTGGAGCCTCAGGCCCTGGCGAACCTGGACGTCAACACTACCACCCGCCAGCTTCTGGCCCGGCTTCCAGCCGGACCTGCTTCAGACGATAGCGATAACCAGCAGGGCCACGACCCCGAGCGACACGCCCAGTGACACCAGCAGCCCCCGCTTGTTCAACTCGCGCGGATAACTGACTTCCGGATCCTCCTCCTCCCCGGCATCGGCATCTGATGACGATGCCGGATGATCTTCATTGATCATCCATGGCCGGCTTTCCGCAAAAACGTAAGGTTTCATACTGCAACATCCCTCTGGTTTCGAGTCCATTCAGTATTATCCTGATGGATAAACGCATTCTAGCAGCGGCGTTTGCCAACGGAATGTCAGCCTTTTCTGAAACCCCTGTAGGACAATGCCTACAAACAAACAGGAAGCGCGATGTGTAGTGGCAAGACACCTTTTTCGATGATCTGGGAAATAACGCGGAGGACGCAGAGCCGCAGAGCCGCAGAGAAAATCCTTAATGTCTTGAAACACTTAGAGATATGCTGTTTCTCAGCGAGTTTGTTTATCACAAACAGCTCCTGACAGGGTAGTTCACCAGAGAAAATTGCCAGTTGCGGATTGTATGTGCCCAATCAATTTTTACCTCTGCGTCTTTGCGCCTCTGCGTCCTCCGCGTTGCTTCCACTCATCCCAAAAATGGCTCAGGTCTAGCCCAGTCCCCGTTCAAGATCGGCGATGATGTCGCCCACGTTTTCCAGCCCCACGGCGATCCGTACCAGCCCCGGGGTAATGCCCGACTCGGCGCGCTGTTCATCACTGAGCCGGCCGTGGGTGGTGGTGGCCGGGTGGGTGATGGTGCTTTTGGCATCGCCGAGGTTGGCGGTGATAGACAGCAAGCGGGTGCGGTCGATCAGCGCCCAGGCCGCTTTCTGGCCGCCTTTCACCTCAAAGGCCAGCACGCCGCCGTAGCCGCTCTGTTGACGCGAAGCCAGTTCGTGCTGCGGATGGTCCGCCAGACCGGGGTAAAACACCTGTGTGACGCCGGCATGCTGTTGCAGGTATTCGGCCAGTTCCTGGGCGTTGTCACTGTGCGCCTTCATGCGCACGTTCAGGGTTTCCAGGCCCTTGAGAAAGACCCAGGCGTTGAACGGACTGAGGCTCGGCCCGCCGCTGCGCAGAAAACCGAACACTTCTTCCCCGACCAGCTTACTGTCGCCCACCACCGCACCGCCGATGCAACGGCCCTGTCCGTCGATATATTTGGTCGCCGAATGGATCACGATATCCGCGCCCAGCCTGAAGGGTTGCTGCAGCACCGGTGTGCAAAAACAGTTATCCACCACCAGCAGGCAATCGTTGGCATGCGCCAGATCGGCCAGCGCCTGGATATCGGCCACGTCGGTCAACGGGTTGGACGGGGTTTCGAGAAACAGCAGTCTGGTGTTGGGCCGGATCGCCTGTTGCCACGCCTCGAGATCGGTCAGCGGGACATAACTGGTCTCGATGCCGGCCTTGCTCAGGTACTTGTCGAACAGCACCACCGTGGTACCGAAAATCGATCGCGAGGAAACGATATGGTCACCCTGTTGCAACAGCCCCATACAGGTGCTGAGAATCGCCGACATGCCCGACGCCGTCGCCACACAACTCTCGCCGCCTTCCATGGCGGCCAGACGTTGTTCAAAAGTCCGCACCGTCGGGTTGGTGAAGCGTGAATAGATATTCCCCGGTGATTCACCCTTGAAGCGCGCCGCCGCCTCGGCTGCGCTGCTGAACACATAACTGGAGGTGGTAAAGATCGGTTCCGAATGCTCGTTTTCTGCCGTGCGTACCTGCCCGGCGCGTACCGCCAGCGTCTCCAGCGCCCACTCGTCATCAAAGTCCGTCATCGTTGTTCCTCAGCATTGTTCGATAAACATTCTGTCTCTCGCCAGGGCGCAGAGACGCAAAGAACATAAATTTTCCCTGGCGGGCTTCCTTCGCGCCTCGGCGAGAGATTATTTTCACTCCGCCAGTAACAAAAAACCCGCCAGGCTGTTCCAAGCCAAAGCGGGTCCGCGCTCGCTTTAGCCGGATTTATAACGCGCCCGCAAGTTGAGTTAAATCGGCGCAGTGAATTTAATCATAGGTCAGGTTTTTGACAGCGTCAAGCACCTAGACATTATTACGCATTTCCACAACTTCGCCGTCATTATTGAAATCCTGCTTGCGCGCCTTGTCATTACGCAACGATTCGATGTGTTGCAGATAGGCTTCGCTCACGTCACCGGTCACATATTTGCCGTCAAATACGGAGGTATCGAACTGTTTGATACTCGGAACTTTTTTCTTGACCGCCTCGATCAGATCGGAGAGGTCCTGATAAATCAGTTTATCCGCGCCGATTTCACTGGCAATTTGTGCCTCGTCCCGGCCGTGTCCGATCAATTCGTTAGCCGCCGGCATGTCGATACCGTAGACATTGGGATAGCGCACCGGCGGCGCCGCCGAGGCAAAATAAACCTTGTTGGCGCCCGCTTCGCGGGCCATCTGGATGATCTGCTGTGAGGTGGTACCACGGACGATGGAATCGTCCACCAGCAACACATTCTTGCCGCGAAACTCCAGTTCAATGGCGTTGAGTTTCTGGCGTACCGATTTCTTGCGTTGCTTCTGCCCCGGCATGATAAAGGTGCGGCCGATGTAGCGATTTTTGATAAACCCTTCGCTGTATTTGACCCCCAGAGTATAGGAGAGCTGCAACGCCGAGGTGCGGCTGGTATCGGGAATCGGCAACACCACATCGATATCATGGTCCGGCCAGTCACGCATGATCTTGCGCGCCAGGTAGTCCCCCATACGCAGGCGCGCCTTGTAGACCGAAACACCGTCGATGATTGAATCGGGCCGGGCAAAATAGACGTGCTCGAAAATACAGGGCGACAATACTGTCTTGTCGGCACACTGGCGGGTGTGCGGATTACCGTCGACATCGATATATATTGCCTCGCCCGGCTCAAGATCCCGCACCAGCTCAAAACCGAGCACGTCGATCGCCACGCTCTCCGACGCAATCATGTATTCGGTACCCTTGTCGGTATGCCGTTTACCGAAAGCCACCGGGCGGATGCCATAGGGATCGCGGAAGGCGAAAATCCCCCGCCCGGTAATCATCCCCACTACCGCATAAGCACCCTGACACCGGCGATGCACCGCGCTGACCGCGGCAAAGATATCGTCGGGAGTCAGATCCAGCGTACTCTGATCCTGTAACTCATGGGCAAAGACATTGAGCAGAATTTCCGAATCCGAATTGGTATTGATATGACGACGATCCGACAAAAACAGATCCCGTTTCAGATCCGCCGCATTGGTCAGATTGCCGTTATGCGCCAGTGCGATACCAAACGGAGAGTTGACATAAAAGGGCTGTGCTTCCGCCGAGCTGAAACAGCCGGCAGTCGGATAGCGTACATGGCCGATGCCCATCTTGCCCGGCAGGCGCAGCATATGCCGGGTGTGGAAAACATCCCGCACCAGGCCGTTGTCCTTGCGCATGTACATCCGGTCGCCTTCGCAGGTCATAATCCCCGCCGCATCCTGACCGCGATGTTGCAGTACCGTCAGACCGTCATACAGCGACTGGTTGACCGTCTGCTTTGCCACCATGCCAATAATTCCGCACATTCCAGATTACCCTTTCATGTTTTGTCCAACCCGAACAGGGTTTTACACAGTCAAAGTATAGTTCCGCCGCCGGTGTTCAATAGTCGAAACTTTCCGCAACGCCATCCGGCAAATGCGCCTGCAGCCATTCGGCAATGACCTGAAAGCGAAACAGGAAGAACGATTCGTCCCACCAGGGCTCCTGTGGCAGGGTCGTCAATCCCGCCAGCAATACCAGAATCGCGATAATCATGACGCCGCGCATAAAACCGAACAGCAGCCCCATGAAGCGATCCATCTTGGTCAACCCGGTCCGGTACACCAGCTTGACCGCGAAAAAATTCACCACACCCGAGACAATCAGCGACAAGACAAAGAGCCCAACGAACGCCGCGATCAAGCGAAAAGTCGGATCTTCCATCGTATTGGTCAGCAGGCCGGCCAGTCCGGTGGCGAATGTCAGAGAGACCCAGAACGCCAGTATCCAGCCGGCCAGCGACAGGGCCTCACGAACAAAGCCGCGCAACAGGCTGATGAACGTGGAAATCACCAGGATTCCCAGGATCGCGTAATCGACTCCCAGCATCAGCGTGCCGCGTGCTCAGAGACTGTCATGGGTGAGCGACCACCATTCCCCCGAGGTCGAGCTTCTTCTGCAGTTCGTTTTGCAGCTCTTCGGCCTCGCTGCGACGCACTTCCGGACCGACCCGCACGCGATAAATCTCGCCTTTGTCCGTCCCGACTTTTTCGACAAAAACGGAGTAACCTTTGTCGCGCAGCTTGTCGCGCAGCCCGAGAGCATTATTCTGTTTGCTGAAGCTGCCAACCTGCACCGCCCAGGCTTTGGTATCGATATCGTCCGCGGGCGTAACAGCTTGAGTTGTTTCGGGTTCATCGCCGGCCGCCGGGTCGGTCGTATCGTCAGAGGCCGGCGAGTCCTCCGCTTCCGGAGTGTGCTCGTCGACAGGCGTGCGGGTGTCGGGGGGCTCGACCGGCTGCGGGGCCGGACTATCCGGTTTGATATCCAGGGTTTTGACCCGGGCCACATTATCCGGCCTGGGCGGGATATTGGATTCGATGATCGTCATCTCCCCGTCCCGATCGCTGCTGAGCAACATGGGGATGAAAATCACCGCCAGGGCAACCAGCACAATGGCGCCCACGATACGTTGCTTAAGCTGGTTCTCGTCCACGATACTCCCGAACAGGGCACTGGAAACAGGAGCGTATTATAGGGGCTGAGCGAGGGCCTCCGCCACCGTATAAAACGATCCAAACACCACAATACGATCCCCCTGCCGGGCGGCGGCGCGCGCCTGCTGCAGGGCCTGCGAGACATCGGTACAGGGAATCACGTCGACCGCACCCAGTTCATTCAGGACATCAGCCAGCCGGGCAGCGGACGCGGCCCGCGGAACCCCGGGCAGATCCACGGCAAACCAGCCGTCGATGAGCGGCAGCAGGGGCGTCAGCGCGCCGCGCAGGTCCTTGTCCCCCATCATTCCCACAATCGCCCGGTTGCGCCCGGCCACCGGCTCGGCCCGCAGCGCCGCAGCCAGCTGGACCACCCCGTCGGGGTTATGCGCCACATCCAGCAACAGCGGCACTTCGCCGGGGATCAACTGCAAGCGGCCGGGCAACTGCAGACGGGCCAGTCCGGCGTCGATCTGGCGCCGCTCGAGCGGAAAATCCCCCTGCAACAGCGCCAGCACCATCAGCGCGCCGGCGATATTGCGATATTGATGCTCACCCCCGAGCAGCGGCCGGGGCAGATCCGCCAGCTCGGAGGTCGTCGGAGCCCGGCAGTGCCAGCGCCAGGATCCCCCGTTCAGCTGATAATCAAACTCGCGGCCCAGCTGATAGAGCGGCGCGCCCAGCTTTTCGGCCCGATCGACGATAGACGCCGGCGGGCGCGGATCGCTGCACACGACCGGTCCGCCGGGGCGCATGATCCCGGCCTTTTCGCCCGCGATCGTTTCCCGGTCCTCCCCCAGCCAGGCGCTGTGATCGATGCCGATGGCGGTAATCAGCGCCACATCGGGATCGACGATATTGACCGCATCGAGCCGCCCGCCAAGCCCCACCTCGAGCAGGACGATCTCCGGCGCGGCATCGACGAAGATGCGCAGCGCCGCCAGGGTGCCGAACTCGAAATAGGTCAGCGAGGTGTCGCCGCGGGCCTGATCCACCCGCTCGAAGGCCTCGACCAGTGCCGTATCGCTCACCTCCTCGCCATCGAGACGGATCCGCTCGTTGTAGCGCAGCAGATGCGGCGAGGTATAGGCCCCGACCCGGTAGCCCCCGGCCCGCAGCATGGCCTCCAGCGCCGCGATGCTCGAGCCCTTGCCGTTGGTCCCGGCCACCGTGACCACGGTAAACGGCAACGGCCCGGGACAAAGCCGAAAGAACACCTCCCCGACCCGCGCCAGCCCGAGCTCAATCTCCTCGGGATGCAGACTTTCCTGCCAACGGAGCCATTCCGAAAGGGTTTCAAAACGCATA
>JBKGZJ010000042.1:0-15528 GCA_046545635.1 Thiohalophilus sp.
CAACACCGGGCAGTCCGCCGAGTCCTTTTTCGGTAATATCTATTTCAGCGAGAACCAGGGGGATTAAATTGCATGATAACTTTATCAACACCATGAGGCAGGTATGAAGGTGCTGGCCTGTTTACTTGTGACACTGGTTGTTATTGTTGTTGTATGGCTGGTCGGATTGTCAATCACTTCGCGCAAGCAACCCGAGCTGGAGATGGTGAATGGCCAGTTACAACCCTGTCCGGCAACGCCGAATTGTGTCTGCAGTGAATTTCCCTCGAAAAATTTCCATGTCGGCCCGCTGGGCTATAGCGGTACGTCGGATGAGGCATGGTCCAGGTTAAAACGTGTGATAAGCGACACCGGCGGGAAAGTGATTGCAGAAAAGTCTGATTACCTGCGCGCGGTTTATCAAACCCCGTTATTGCGGTTTGTGGATGATGTGGAGTTCCGGCTGAATACTGATCAGGCGGTGATTCATGTGCGCTCGGCGTCGCGGGTCGGGCATTCCGATCTGGGCGCCAACCGCCAGCGGGTGGAGAAAATCCGGGCCCGGTTTGGTGAATTAACAGATTAGATAAAGAAGCAGAAGCCTCTGGGTATGTGTCTTGTGCTGGACTTGTGGATCCAGTGATTACGATTGTCCATCCGGTATGAATTTGAGGGCGAGGCCGTTGTTGCACCAGCGCTTGCCGGTGGGGGGCGGGCCGTCATCAAACACGTGGCCCTGATGGCCTTCGCAGCGTGCGCAATGATATTCGGTGCGCGGCCAGACCAGTTTGAAATCGAGACGGGTTTCCACGGCGTCGGGCAGGGTGGTGGTGAAACTGGGCCAGCCGGTGCCGCTGTCATATTTCATTTCGGAGGTGAACAGGGGCAGGGCGCAGCCGGCACAGACGTAGGTGCCCTTGCGCTTTTCCCTGTCCAGTGGACTGGAGAAGGCCGGTTCGGTGCCGTCCTCGCGCAGGATGTGGAACTGTTCCGGCGTCAGGATCCGCTTCCACTCGGCCTCACTTCTGGTGATTTTCTCGATCGCCGCCTTGCGCTCCTCTTTACTGAACAGGATCCGGGGGGCGAGCAGGGCCGCCGAGGTAACGCCCGCCAGCTGGAGAATGAAGCGACGTCTGTTCATGTTCCGGACCTTCCGTCTGGCCCGTCCCTCAACGGTACAGGCCGGGGGTTATGTTGTCATACCGCTATTATTTGAAACATGATCGTATAGACAGACGCCCTGGTACATTGGTTCCCTGGCGGTTCGGGGCAGTGGAATAGATGAATTACAACGGGTGTCAGACGATGGGGCCTATCGTGCCTGATATTCGCTGTATAACCCCACCAGTTCTTTGGCGTGATGGAACAGCACGCGCAGTTTGCGGCGCTCGGTGTGTGACATCTCGCGCAGGATATCCCGGGCTTGATCGAGCCGGGCGTTGGCGCCTTTGAGATTGTCGCCCAGCAGGTGATATTGAGAGAGGGTGAGGTTCAGGATCACCCGTTCACCCTGGTTGGCGGGTTTGTCCAGGGCGTTGAGCAGAAGCTGTTTGCCGGCCTGATCGTTGTCGGTTTTTTCATCCAGCAGGTAATAGTCGGCACGGGCGTTGGCCGACATGGCGGCCAGCTGTTCGGCGGTTTTGGGCTCCTTGAGCCGCTGGTATTTCACCAGTTTGTCGCCGATCAGATAAAAATAGGTGCCATAGGCGTGCCGGGCCGCTTTGCCGGTGACCACGGCCTTCTCCCGGGGATTGTAGTTGGAGATCAGCCAGAGGACCGGTTTGTCTTCCCGGGCGATGACATCGGTACGCAGGGTCACGCGCAGGGGTTCCGGCCCCGGGTAGGCGTCGCGGATCTGCAGCTGGCTGAAGCGCCGGCGTTTCAGATTGTCGAGGGTATCGAAGATGATCTCGCGAACAGCTTCGCCGGGCAGATGCCGCTCCACGTCCAGCGCCTGGATGAGATTGAAGTAGAGATAATAGATCGAATAGAAATCATTGGCCTGGTAGGCAATGTCTGCATCATTTTCCTGGCTGAGTACCCGGTACTCGGCCGCCTGTGTCTCGCTGTAGAGCGCGGTGGCCGAGAACAGGACCAGGGTGATGAGTATCAGTCGTCCCATGGTGGATTTTCTCTGATTGTTATTATCAGTCTGATTTATAACATGGTTGCCGGCAACGGCTGAAGCCATTGCCGGAGTTTGTGAACCAGGCCACAGGAGATAGTTGGCGGATAGCAGATGGCAGATGGCAGATGGCAGTTGGCAGTCGGCAGAGGGCCAGAACCTGCCCCTTGATGGGGAAAGGGGTTATTTAGCGGGTTTGAGCCGTAGCAATGATCCTGTGGATTCGTCGGTGAGGATCCACAGCAAGCCGTCAGGGCCCATGCGTACGTCGCGGATGCGCTCGCCGCGCTCCTCCAGCAGCTTTTCTTCCTTGACCACCTCGTTATCCTCGATGACCAGCCGGGCCAGGTGTTCGTGGGCCAGGGCGCCGACGAACAGGTTGCCCTGCCAGTCGGGGAAGGCGTCGCCGGTGTAGAAGGCCATGCCGGAGGGGGCGATGGAGGGATCCCAGTAATGGATCGGTTGTTCCATGCCTTCTTTTTCAGTGATGCCTTCGCCGACCGGGGTGCCGCTGTAGTTGACGCCGTAGCTGATGACCGGCCAGCCGTAATTGACCCCGGGTTTGATGATGTTCAGCTCGTCGCCGCCGCGCGGGCCGTGTTCCACCTGCCAGATGACGCCGGTGTCGGGGTGCACGGTCATGCCCTGGGCGTTGCGGTTGCCGTAAGTGTAGAACGAGGATCTGGCATCCTCGCGATCGACGAACGGGTTGTCGTCGGGCACGCGGCCGTCGTCGTGCAGGCGGTGGGTACCGCCGGCATGATCGCCCAGGTCCTGGGCGCGGGGCTGGTCACCGCGGTCGCCGACGGTGAGATACAGGTAGCCGTCCTCATCGAAGACCAGGCGCGATCCGAAATGCCGGCCGGTGTTCCCGGCGGGCTCGGCAATGAACAGCACTTCCACGTCATCCAGCGCGCCGTCCCGGTAACGGCCGCGGGCCACATGGGTCGTCGCCTTGCCGTTATGCTTTGCCACGTAGCTCATATAGAGCCAGCGGTTGTCTTCAAATTCCGGATGCAACGCCAGATCCAGCAGGCCGCCCTGGCCGGTGGGATGAATGTCGGGCAGGCCGCTGACCGGTTCGGACAGCAGTTTGCCGTCGCGAAAGATCCGCAGGCGCCCGGCGCGTTCGGTAATCAACACCTCGCCGTCGGGCAAGAAGGCCATGGACCAGGGATGGCTGAGTTCGTCGGTCAGCACCTCCACCTGGTAGGCGCGGTTTTCATCGGTACCGGTGGCGGCGTTGCAGGCATTGAGGAATAACAGGCTCAGGCTGGTGAGCAGCAGGTATCGGATCATGGTGTTCTCTCTATAGTTCGACAGGTTGTCACCGTTGATATTGCTCTGAGGCATATTAGCGTCCATTGTTTGACACTGGATGCCGGCCTGCGCCGGCATGACGGGTGTTCTTGAATATATCAATGAAAATCTATTCCATTACCGGCCTGGGCAGGGCTTATATAAAGTCAACGCTAAAAACTCTTTATCGTCATTCCGGGCAAGCCAGCGGCGCGACCCGGAATCCAGACTGAGAATCAGGATACAGGTTGATCATTGCAAACGTCCTGACCACTGTGACCGCGTATATCCTGGCTGGTTTCATTGATTGCATTAATACGACTCAGGGCCAGCTGATTTCAAGGCCGGCGTAAACGCGCCGCTCCGCACCGGGCTCGTAGTAGCGGTCGTTGCTGGCATTGATGCGCAGGTTGCCCAGGTGTTCGACGTCGAACAGGTTTTCGATGCCCAGTACCAGGCGCAGATCGTGTTGCGCGCCGCGCAGTTCACGGCCCAGGCGCAGGTCGGTAACAGTTTGCGAATCCACTTTCTCCCGGTTCGCGTCATCGGCATAGCGGTTGCCGATATGCTGTGCCGAGAGGCCGGCGAACCAGCCGTCGCGCAAATCGTATTCGGCATCGAGGAAGGCCGACCATTGGGGCAGGCCCGGCAGGTGGTTGTCGCTATCGGCAAAGCGCGCATCCATATACGTCAGGGCGCCGGATAACTGCAGGCGCGGCACGGCGTCGGGCCACCAGCGTGCGCCCAGCTCCAGGCCGTTGCGGCGGGTACGATCGGCATTACGGTAAAAGGTGCGTTCATCACTGGCTGCCGCACCGGGATCGTCATCAACGATAATCTCGTCCCTGACCCGCACGCCGAACAGGCTGGCCTCGAGCTGATAATGATACCGGCGTGCGCGCAGGCCGATCTCGAAGCTTTCGCTGTATTGCGGTGCCAGTCCCGGCCGAAAGCCGCTGCCGTCGGGATTGGCGAACTCGGTGAAGGTGGGCGCCTCGAAGCTGGTGGCGAACTGGGTGAAGGCCGACCAGTGATCGTTTAGCGTGTGCGTGTAGCCCAGGCTGTAGTGGGTTTCGCGATACAGCCGTTCGCCGGAGTTGTCGATGCCGCCCGGTTGCAGGTGATCGTCGATGGCGAGATCCAGGCGATCATGGCGCGCCCCGATCACCCAGCGGCCCTGATCATGCAATACGGGCCCGGCCAGTTGTAAGCCCAGGCCGGTATTGCGCGCCCGTTCGGTTTGATCCAGCGCCAGGTCGGTGCTGAAAGCAGGGTCCTCGCAGTCCGGTTCAAGGTCAATGGTGCGGCAGTGGCGCTGGCGATCATCGCGCTGGGCTTCAATATTCAACTGGCTGTGCAGCGTGAGTTCGCCCAGCGGACGCTGGTAGTGCAACGCCGTGCCGACGATCTGGCGCTGGTAACTGACCAGGCTGTCGCCGGGGAAGGGCAGTTGCTGCTGAAAGTCGCGTTCGGTGAGCCAGCCCTGCACGCGCAGCTGATGGTCGGGATCGTCAAAGCGCTGCACCACGCCCAGTGAGGCAATGTTCTGATCCACCCGCTGGCCGGCATCCATACCCGCCGCCAGCGGCGCGGCCTGTTCGGGATCGCTTTGCCATTGCTCCCGGGTCAGTCCGCCGGGATCCTCGGCCCGCGGGTTGTCCAGGTGATTGAGGATCGCAAACCATTCGCGGCTGCCCTGTTGATAATCCAGCTGCAGGCTGGCGTTGCGCCGTTCCACGGCGCTCTGGTCGCGGTAGCCGTCCTGGTGCAACCGGGTGGCGGCCACACGAAAAGCCAGCTGATCGGATTGGTCAGCCAGGGCGGCATGCCCCCGGCGCAGGCCGAAGCCGCCGGCCTGGGCGTCGGCCCGGGCGAAGGGCGCCTGGCGGGGGGAGACCGAACGGTAATCGAGCAGCCCGCCGCTGCCGTTGCCGTGCAATACGGCGTTGGCCCCGCGCAGTACCTCGATGCTGTCGATGGAGCTGGAGTCGATGGCGTCGATCTGCGCCTGGCCGTCCACTGTGGTCAGCGGGATGCCGTCCAGGCGCACCCGCACGCCGCGAATCCCGAACGGTGCACGGGACCCGAAACCGCGGATCGACACCCGCGGGTTCTGGGCGAAGTTGTCGCGATTCTGGACCAGCACCCCCGGCGCCAGGCTCAGGGCATCGGTCGGTTGCAGAGGGGCGCGGCCTTCGCCGATGTCCTCGTCATCGATCAACGTGACCCCGCTGGGGGCCTGCTGCCAACGGGTTTCGATCAACGGCGCGGTGATCTCGATGGTATCGAGTTCGGAGCGTGCCTGTGCTCCTGTCGAGGCCGACCATACACAACCGCTTATAAACAGCGCAAACAGGGACAGGGCTCTTGGCATAATGAATCCGGCCAGTATGCGGTTGGGGTGACCGGAGCAGCGTAGCAAGTCTCCCCCGCATGGGCCAGAAACTACCTCGAATGAAATGGTGATTTTGTGCAAACCGGTTATTGCCTTGCTTTATTTACCAGACAGGGGCCTCGCCATAACGGATTTTTACTTTTACTATAGACTGTCTGTTTATCTGGACGCGCCATGCAACCGATCGTCTCTATCAACAACCTGTCCAAGACCTACGGCAGCGGCTTCAAGGCGCTGAAGAACGTCAACCTGGACATCCAGCCGGGCGAGATTCTGGCGCTGCTGGGGCCCAACGGGGCGGGCAAGACCACGCTGATCTCGATCATCTGCGGTATCGTCAACCCCGGCGGCGGGAAGGTGACGGTGGACGGATACGATATCCAGCGCGATTATCGCCAGACCCGCAGCCGCATCGGGCTGGTACCGCAGGAGCTGAGCCTGGGCGCGTTCGAGAAAGTCTGGCACACGCTCTGTTTCAGCCGCGGCCTGTTCGGCAAGCCGCCCAACCCGGACTATATCGAGCAGGTCCTCCGGGATCTGACCCTGTGGGACAAGCGCAACAACATGCTGATGATGCTCTCCGGCGGGATGAAACGCCGGGTGCTGATCGGCAAGGCACTGGCCCACGAGCCGATGGTTCTGTTTCTGGATGAGCCGACTGCCGGGGTAGACGTGGAACTGCGCCAGGAGATGTGGGCGCTGGTGCGGCGGCTGCGTGCCTCGGGGGTGACCATCATTCTCACGACCCACTATATCGAAGAGGCCGAGGCGATCGCCGACCGGGTCGGGGTGATTCACAATGGCGAGTTATTGCTGGTGGATGACAAGGATGCGCTGATGCACAAGCTGGGCAAGCGTCAGCTGGTGATCGAACTGGAGACGCCCCTGTCGGCACTGCCCGGGGCGCTGGCGGGCTGGTCACTGGAGTTGTCGGAAAGCGGGGATAAACTGGCCTATACGTATGATCCGCATAAATCGCATACCGGGATCCACGAGTTGCTGCAGGCCATCGCCGATAATGGACTGGTGATCAAGGACGTGCAGACCACCCAGACCTCGCTGGAGGAGATCTTCGTCAACCTGGTTAAGGGTAAAGATGGGAAGAGATAGTTGGCAGTTGGCAGATGGCAGTCTCAAGAGGAAGGCCGGATCAGGTAGAGTGGAATAGGGGTGAACCAGACTGGCGTGCGATTGGTGAAAAGATTGCCGCGCTCGCGTTGCTCGCTCGCAATGACAGCAAACAGTGATGTCATTGCGAGGAATAAAATGACGAAGCAATCTTTGTATGAATGACCGGTTGCAATAACAACCGTGAGATAAACTGATGAATTATTACGCCATACGGGTGATCTACAAACACGAAATGCGCCGGGCTTTTGAGACCGTGGCGCAGAGTTTCGCCTCGCCGGTACTGACCACGGTGCTCTATTTTGTCGTCTTCGGCTCGGCCATTGGCTCACGCATCGAATCGGTGGGTGGAATAGGCTACGGCTCGTTTATCGTGCCCGGGCTGATGATGCTGGCGATCCTGACCCAGAGCCTGGCCAATGCCTCGTTCGGGATCTTCTTCCCCAAGTTTACCGGCGCCATCTATGAACTGCTCTCCGCGCCGGTATCATTTATGGAGATCCTGATCGGTTATGTCGGTGCGGCGGCAACCAAATCACTGATCATCGGCCTGGTTATTCTGGCCACCGCGGGGTTTTTTGTCGAAATTCATATTGCTCATCCGTTCTGGATGCTGGCGTTTTTGATCCTTACCTGCATCTCGTTCAGTCTGTTCGGGTTTATTATCGGGCTGTGGGCCACCGACTTTGAAAAGCTGCAGTTGATCCCGCTGCTGGTAGTGACTCCGCTGGTGTTTCTCGGCGGTACCTTCTATTCCATCGACATGCTGCCGCCCGCCTGGCAGACCGTGACCCTGTTTAATCCGGTGGTCTATTTGATCAGTGGTTTTCGCTGGAGCTTTTTCGAGATCGCCGATGTCAGTGTGGGGTTGAGTATTGGGATGATCCTGGGGTTTTTAATCGTCTGTCTGGGGATTGTCTGGTGGATGTTCAAAACCGGGTATCGGCTAAAGCAGTGACGAGGAAAAAGCAACACGCTGACAATACCGGGCAAAAGGATTAAGGGCGCCGTTACGAAAAAGTAAGCTAGAAGTCATTCGGGTTGCCGTCGATAAACCGCTGGTAGGTCACCACGGTTTTCTTTTTCCCGTCTTTGCCGGCGACATATTTTTTATAAATTCCGTTATCCTTCATGATCGGCTGACAGCGATTTTTTCCGCCATAGGCGATGCACAGCTCACCCTGTTCATTGACCGACCACCGCAGCTCGCTCATAGGCTCGCCGTCGCGGGTGCCCCGCAGGCTGCCGTCGGGACCATGGTAGACGACAAATTTAAAGCCCAGTCTTTCATGCCGGTATTCGACAGTCTTGTCGCTGAACAGCGCCTTGACCTGATCGGCATTGAGGGTTTCGGCGGCCGGTGCAGCTTGCGCGAAAAGCAGCAGCATCGGCAGCATGACGACGACAATGGTGCGGGTAAATCGGTGCATGGGAAAACGGCTCCGCCGGGCAAAAAAGACCTGGAAACAATAACAGGTGCGCCCGGGATTGGCCAGTCGGGCCCGGCCGGTATTGATTGATGTTGCGTTGTATCCGGTTAGAATGGAAGTCTGTTCACCCCATCCCGGAGTTCGCCATTATGCGCCATTGTCTTCGATCGCTTTTGCCCCTGCTCATCGCCGGGGTCGGCGTTTTTCTTGCCCCGGGGGTCTTCGCCGCCGAGAAGCTGGTCAAGGTCACCCCGCTGGGCAGCCACGACGGCGAGTTTTGCAGCCGGGACCGGGCATTGATTTTCGAGGATCCGGACGGCACGCGGATCCTGTATGACGCCGGGCGCACGGTGGCGGGGCCGCAGGACGAGCGCCTGGGCGAGATCGATGTGGTGCTGGTGTCGCATTTGCACGGGGATCATGTGGGTGACCGGCATATCCGCCAGCGCAATGCCGGCAGCTGCGCCGAACCCGACACGCCGGTCAACGTGTTGCCCGACACCAACAGCGTGAACATCGCCCTGGCCAAAGAGGCTGACATTATTACAGGCAGCGAGATGCCGAAGTTCTTTGCCGCCAAGCTCAAGGCCCTGGGCGGGGATCCCGGCGCATCGAAACTGGTGCGCTTTGGCGGATCGCTCAAGGTGGGCGGGGTGACGATCACCACTGTCCCGGCGGTGCACTCCAACGGGATCAGCGGGGCGATGATCGGCGGTGAGCTGGGGCAGATGCTCGATGCGGCGGGTCTGACGGCCTATGCCGGACCGCCGACCGGTTATGTGCTGACCTTCTCCAGCGGTCTGACAGTTTATCTTTCCGGCGATACCGGCATTACCGCCGATCAGGAATCAGTGATGCGCCGCCACTACGGGGCGAAGCTGGTGGTCATGAACATCGGGGATACCTTTACCACGGGTCCGACCGAGGCGGCCTATGTGGTGAATCAGCTGGTCAAACCCCGCGCCGTGATCGCCTCCCATGCCAACGAGGCGGCCACCCGGGAGGGCAAACTGATCGCCGACACGCGTACCGCGATATTCACGCGGGCCGCGCGGATGCCGGTGCACCTGCCGCTCAGTGGTCGCACCCTGACGTTTGATCCCAACGGCCATTGTCAGTCGGGTTGCTGATCCCGGGAAACGGGAAGCGGGAGCAGTCTGAATCAGGCTTGTTAGCCGGCCCGGTTTTGTCAAATCCCCGGCGGTTTATCCCCGGAGTCGTCCTGGAGGGGGCTATATGGTAGGGTGCGTTCAGCATATATATAAGGTAGTTCCATGACGCAAAACACCCTCTACTGGCACGATTATGAGACCTTTGGCACGGATCCCCGCCGGGATCGGCCGGTGCAGTTCGCCGGGGTGCGCACCGATGAGGATCTCAACATCATCGGCGAGCCGCTCAATATCATGGCCCGGCCCGCACCGGACAATCTGCCCCATCCCATGTCAACATTGATCACCGGTATCACCCCGCAGCAGGCACTGGAACAGGGGCTGCCCGAGACCGAGTTTATCAGCCGCATCCTGGCGGAATTGTCGCAACCGGGGACTTGCGGTGTGGGCTATAACTCGATCCGTTTTGATGATGAAGTCACGCGTAACACCCTGTATCGTAATCTGTATGATCCTTACGGCCGGGAATGGCAGAACAGCAACTCCCGCTGGGATCTGATCGATGTGGTGCGTGCCTGTCACGATCTGCGCCCGGAGGGAATCAACTGGCCGCAGCGCGAGGATGCCGATCGGCCCAGCTACAAGCTCGATGAGCTGAGCGTGGCCAACGGCATCGAGCATGGCCAGGCGCATGATGCCCTGGCCGATGTCTATGCCACGCTGGGCATCGCAAAACTGATCAAACAGAATCAGCCGAATCTGTTTGATTTCTTTTATCAGCTGCGACGCAAGCAGGAAGTGCTCAAGTATATCGATCTCAAGGAGATGACGCCCATCCTGCATACCTCCGGTATGTACGGCAGTGACCACGGCAATACCCGCATGGTCGTGCCGATTGCCGCGCATCCGACCAACAAGAACAGTATCATCGTCTTTGACCTGGGCCAGGATCCGTCGTTGTTACTGGATCACAGTGCCAGGACCCTGGTTGAACGGCTCTATACCGCCAATGATGATCTGCCCGACGGGGTCGAGCGTCCGGCCCTGAAGCAGCTATTGCTCAACAAGTGTCCGGTGATTGCCCCGACCTCGACACTGGACGGGGCGGCCGCCAAACGCCTCAACATCGATATCATGAAGTGCAAGCAGCACCGACAGACCCTGCTCAACCAGCGCAAGACGATCCAGCAGAAACTGGCGAAGATCTTCGAGCCACGTCCCTTCGAGCCGGTGGACGATCCCGATCTGATGATCTACGCCGGCGGGTTTTTCGATGACAAGGACAAGGCCCTGATGCAACGCATACACGAAACGGCCCCCGAGGAACTGGGCGCACAGACCTGGAGCTTTGGTGATCAGCGCCTGGCGGAAATGCTGTTCCGCTACCGGGCGCGCAATTATCCCGAGACATTGACGGCCGACGAGCAGGCCCAGTGGCTGGAACATTGCCGGGCCCGGCTGGTCGAAGGAGAAGATGGCTTTTTAAGCTTCAAAGGCTTTTATGCCGAGATCGAGGCATTACGCAACGATCAGGGGCTGGATGCGGGTAAAGCCGGTCTGTTAAAGGAAGTGGAAGCCTTCGGGCAAGAGCTGGAGAGTTTTATCAAACAGCAGTGAAGGCCCTTCTCGGACAGGGACGAGTGACGAGGTACGAGGATTTATACCCCTCCGAAGGGTTGTGGGAGGCGCTTGTAGCGGCGACCGGCCTGATTTGAGAATCGCGCCTGAAAGGCCCTCCCACAGAGCCCGGGAGTGATTGACCCGGAACCTGTCCCTGCAAGAGGTGATACCCATGCACTACAAAGTCCTGGCATTTCTGATCGTGACGTTATTTCCGTTTTCCCCGGCGCTGGCCGATGAGGCTGTTTTTGCCGGGGGCTGTTTCTGGTGCATGGAGGCCGATTTTGAAAAGCTCGACGGGGTTTCCGAAGTTATCTCGGGCTTTACCGGCGGTGAGATCGAGAACCCGACCTATAACGGCAATCACGAAGGCCATTATGAAGCAGTGCGGGTGATCTACGATCCCGAGATTGTGAGCTATCAGGATCTGCTGGATCATTACTGGGTGAACATCGATCCGTTCGATGATCAGGGGCAATTCTGTGACAAGGGGCATTCCTATTTAAGTGCCATCTTTGTTGCGAATAACAAACAGCGGCGTCTGGCCGAGGCGTCGCGCCAGAAAGTGGTTGAACAGTTCCCCGATAAAAAGGTGGTTACACCGATCCTGGAAGCCGATACGTTCTGGCCGATCAAAGGCAAGGAGAGCTATCATCAGGACTATTACAAGAAATCCCCCCTGCGTTACAAGTTCTATCGGCTCAGCTGCGGGCGCGATAGTCGCCTGGAAGCGATCTGGGGTGACAGGGACTAAAAACGTTACGAGTACCGGTTAATTCAAAATATTCCGGTATTCAAAACGCCTGTCTGGTCGACCGGCACCTGGCTCCGTCTTTATCGTTTATTCGATCTTGAGATAGGCGAAATCATCCTCTTGCAATTCAGCAATTCGCACGACACCTGACTGGACCATCTCGACACCCTCGTAAAGTTCGTCTTCCTCCAGACCGATCTCGGAGCGCGTGATATTACACAGCTCGAGTTTGACATCGTGCACGTCAACCAGACTTTGCAGGCGGCCCGACAGATCATCACGGCGTTCGCGCAATGCATCGCCGGCTTCAAAGGGCGTGTCTTGCAGATCATTATCGGTCACAAAACGGATCCCGTGGGCGACGAAGACGATGCGAATATCGTACTCTACCAGATCGCTCTTGTAAGTCGTGATCATATTGTTGATGCTGGTGAGCATGGCACTGAAGCGACGCGGGTCGGAAAAATCGGCATGATAGACCACTTTCTTTTCCCCGGCCTGTGCCTGTGAAGACGGGAGTAGCCATGTGCCGACGGCAAGCAAGGTCATAACGATCCAGAAAGATGGAACACGCATTGTAAATAGACTTATTGCGCGCATCGGGTGACCTCCTGATAAATGGAGTATTGGTTAAGGGTTAGTACACGAGAGAGCCGCAAAGTTCGGCAAGATGCCCGTTTCGGGATGACCGTCGTGACGGTGATGCGCCTGTTTTGCCCGGGTCAGTTGAGTATTGTGGGACAGAAGCCGGTAACCCGTTCATCCCGATAAATTACCCGCTTCTGTCCCCGGTTTTGATTATTCTCCCCGGATTCGTGGTAATACCGCGCCGACCTCCTTGCGATAGTGCAGGTATTTCTCGCCGAACCGGGCGAGCAGTTCACGCTCTTCGAGTGCGATGCCGACCGCGATGTAGACGCTGAATCCTGCTGCCAGCATCAGGTGAGTGAGCGTCATGTGCGGGGTCGACCAGATACCAATCAGAATGCCGGCCATCATCGGGTGACGACTGTAACGATACATCCAGGCACGGACAAACGGTATCGGGGTGTACGGCTTGCCACGCAGATAGAGCCAGCCCTGGCGCAGTCCGAACAGGTCGTAGTGATTGGTAACATAGGTGGCGGCTACCAGGTACAGCCAGCCGATGGCGAACAGGGTCCACAATGCACTGCTGGCCAGCGGCTGCGAGACTGACCAGACAACGCCTTCGAGAGGTTGCCACAGCCATACCAGCAGGGCGAGGGCGACGCCCGAGGTGAGCACGAAGGTGCTGCGTTCGGCTGCCGGGACGATCCAGCGGGTCCACCAGGCCTTGAAGCCGGGCCGGGCCATGATGCTGTGCTGCAGGGCGAACAGCAGCAACAGCCCGAGATTGATCAGGACGGCTGTTGTGGCGGAGCGGGCTTCGACAGGCGGTGCGCCAAGCGGAATCCAACCCGTCAGCGCGATCACCAGCCAGGCAATAGCGGCCATGCCGACTGCGTAGGCGATCAGGCTATAGACAAAAACCGCGATGCGTCCCCCGGGGGATGAGAGGGAAATAAAGTCTGTCCTGGATTGTGACATTGTCATGGGCTTTTCCTCCTTGATCTGATGGGTTTACAGGCGAGGCTGCTGATTGGGTATCAGACTAGAGTGCGGCGGCGTCTGGCGACAGTGGCCAGATTGACAATTATCGGGCTTCAGCTGACACTTTTAGAATGCATCACATCTCGGTCCTTGCCCTGGAAGGTTGCGAGGGGGGCTGCGTCACCGGCGCGATCGACCTCCTCAATGCGGCCAACACGGTCTGGCGACAGCAGGCGGGAAAGACGGCCCGGCCCCTGTTTGAGTGGTCCCTGGTGACGCCCGACGGCGGACCGGTCAGCACCGCCACCGGGTTCCACCTTTCTGCGGATGCCAGCCTGGCTGAGATCGACAGGCCGGATGCCATGCTCATCGGCAGTATTCATTTTTACGATGCCGATCAATTGCTGGCCGCGGCGCACGATGCGGCACCCACTCTTCGCCCGCTTGCGGCGATCCGTGATGCGGGGTGTCTGCTTGCAGCCAGCTGCACGGCCACGGTGTTGCTGGCCGAGGCGGGCCTGCTGGACGGTCGCCGCGCCACGACCAGCTGGTGGATCCAGGAGGCCTTCGCCTATCGCTATCCGCGGGTGCGGCTGCTGGCGGAGGATATGGTGGTCGAGGATCGGGGCATTGTGACCGGCGGCGCGTCCACCGCGTACATGAGCGTGATGCTCAATCTGATACGCCGTTTTGCCGGCGATGAGCTGGCCCTGTTCTGTGCCAAAGTATTGCTGGTCGATACCAATCGCCATTCCCAGGCGCCCTACAGCTATCTTGAAAGTGGTCTCCGGGTGCGCGATCCGCTGGTCACCCGGGCACAGGCCTGGATGCAAACGCATTTGCGCGAGGCGTTTACCTTTGAACAGCTCGCGGAAGTGCTTGCGGTCAGCCCGCGTACTCTGATCCGCCGCTTCAGGCAGACGACCGGCTACAACCCGGCCGAATATTTGACCCGGTTGCGAATCGATGAGGCCAAGCGGCTCCTTGAGCGGACCAACCTGCCGCTCGAAGCGGTTGCCGAGCGGGTGGGTTATCGTGATCCGAGCAGTCTGCGTCGGGTCTTTCGCCGGACCACGCATTTGTCGCCCAGCGAGTTTCGCAAGCGTTTTTCGATTGCCGACGATCCCGGGGTTATTTAAATGGGTGAAGGCATCGGCCGGGTTCAGGTATTCTTCTGGTGACGTGGACTGTGTCTACAGTCTGAGTTTTCATTATTCTTTGCTAAATAGAAGTTCCGAATACCAGATCGCCATGATGTTGCGAGGACCCTGCGCCTCCCGGGACACGTAGCGAGTACCTCCCTGTATGCTCGACGGCCACCTCCCTGTGGCCGACGGTCCCGGGGGGCGCAGGGTCCCCACAAGTGTACTGGTATTCTGATCACGTATTTAGGCGCTACAGTGATCTTTGTATTGAAGCGGAAATTTAACGGCTGAATAAATGGTATATCAGAGACGATCATGCCCCATCTGATCATTGAATACAGCGCGGACTGTCTGGAGGAACACCAGGCGGAGGCAATGGTGGATGTGGTATTCGATGCCGCGAAGGCATCGGGTCTGTTTGAAACAGCCAATATCAAATCCCGGGCGATCCCGGTTATGGCATATCGGTTGGGCGTCGAAGGCAAGGGTTTTGTCTGTGTGCAGTGCCGGATCCATGCCGGGCGTACCGATGCGCATAAAAAGCAGCTGTCTGAGACCGTGGTTGCGGCACTGCGTGAGCTGGAACTGGGAGTGGCGACTATCACTGCCGAGGTGATCGATATGGACCCGGCCAGCTATTCCCGTTACTACGCTGACTGATGACGCGTGACGAAATATCGGTACAATTCCAAACAGATTGCTTCGCTTTGCTCGCAATGACTGAAAATTCTGAGGTCATTGCGAGGAACAACGTGACAGAAGCAATCTGTGTGGGCCCGCGCAATAAGCCTTCCTTGCTACATGCTTAATATAGTCATTTGTGCCAGCCATCCCCCAGACTCATATCACACCTTTATTCATAGAATATCATCTATCAGAAACGTCGATATTATCGATTTGTATTGAAGTACCGGGGTTTTTAAGCTGCTGCCTCATTCTGGCTTTGCAGGGCAGAGGCGAGCGCGCGGT
>JBKGZJ010000043.1:0-15354 GCA_046545635.1 Thiohalophilus sp.
GCGCCTTTGCGCCTCCGCGTCCTCCGCGTTATTTCCCAGAGAGCCTGAAAAGTGGTTCATGCCCTGGGGTGTCACATAGGCTATCGTCAATGTGATCTACGCGACTGTTCAGATCACGGATTTATAACGCAGAGGGCGCAGAGTCGCGGAGCCGCAGAGGAGTTAAAAAGTATATCGGGACATAATTATTGTTTTCTCCGCGCCTTTGCGCCTCCGCGTCCTCCGCGTTATTTCCCAGAGAGCCTGAAAAGTGGCTTAGCCGCTGCCGTAGATGATGCCCGGTAGCCAGGTGGCCAGGCCGGGCCAGAGGGCGAGCAGCGCCAGGGCCAGCAGCTGGATGGCGATAAACGGCATGACGCCGCGATAGAGCTGGCCGGTGCTCATCCCCCGGGGGGCGACGCCGCGTAGATAGAACAGGGCGAAGCCAAACGGCGGGGTCAGGAACGAGGTTTGCAGGTTGATGGCGATCATCACCCCGAGCCAGATGGGATCGAGGCCCATCATCAGCAGAATGGGCGCGACGATGGGCACGATCACGAAGGTGATTTCGATAAAGTCGAGGATGAACCCGAGCAGGAACATCACCAGCATGACGATCAGCATGGCACCGACCACGCCGCCGGGCAGGCTGGTCAGAATCTCGCGCACCACCTCGTCGCCGCCGAAGCCGCGGAACACCAGCGAGAACAGCGAAGCGCCGATGAAGATCAGAAACACCATGCTGGTGACCTGGACGGTGGTGCGCATCACCTCGCGCAGTTGGCCGAGATCGAGCTGGCGCTGTAACCCGGCCAGCAGCATGGCCCCGATGGCCCCCACCGAGGCTGCTTCGGTGGGCGTGGCGGCGCCAGCCATGATGGAGCCGAGCACGGCCACGATCAGCAGCAGCGGGGGAATCAGTACCCTGACCACCCGCCCGGCGAGTTCCCGGTTGCTGAGCTGGCGTTCAGCACGGGGCATGGCCGGCACTTTTGCCGGTTGCAGCCAGGCCACCCCCAGCATATAGAGCACATACAGCCCCACCAGTAACAGGCCGGGGAACAGGGCGCCGGCGAACAGATCCCCGACCGAGACCGTCTCCGGGGCGAACATGCCCATGTCGAGCTGGGCCTGCTGATAGGCCGAGGAGAGCACGTCCCCCAGCAGCACCAGAATGATCGAGGGAGGAATGATCTGCCCCAGGGTGCCCGAGGCACAGATGGCGCCGCCGGCCAGGCCCGGGTCGTAGCCCCGTTTGAGCATGGTGGGCAGGGAGAGCAGGCCCATGGTGACGACGGTGGCACCGACGATGCCGGTGCTGGCGGCCAGCAGCATGCCGACCAGAATGACCGAGATGCCCAGCCCGCCGCGCAGGGGGCCGAACAGCAGGGACATGGTATCGAGCAACTGGTCGGCCACCTTCGAGCGTTCCAGCATGACCCCCATGAACACGAACAGCGGCACGGCGATCAGGGTGCCGTTGGTCATGATGCCGTACAGCCGGTTGGGCACGGCATCCATAAAGCCTTCGTCAAAGGTGCCGGTCAGGTGGCCGAGCAGGGCAAAGGCCAGCGCCGTCCCGCCGAGCGAAAAGGCCACCGGATAACCGCTGAGCAGGACCAGACCGACGACCAGAAACATCAGCAACGGCATCCATTCGGCCATGGTCAAAGCACCTCCTGCCGGGGCTCGTCGCGCTCGTCAGATCGGCGTCCGCGCAGCACCTGCCAGCTCTGCAGGGCCGCGGCCAGCCCCTGCAGCAGCAACAACAGCGGCATCAGGATCAACAGGCTCTTGAGCAGGTAGACGAAGGGCAGGCCACCGGGTTCGTTGGAGGTTTCCAGCCGTTCCCAGCTGACCGCCACGTAATCCCAGCTGATAAAGGCGATGAACAGGCACATGGGCCACAGCAGCAACAGGGTCCCCAGCAGGTTTACCCAGGCCTTGCCGCGCGGGCCAAAGCGCTGGTAGAAAATGTCCACCCGCACGTGCCCGTCATGGCGCAGGGTATAGGCGGCCCCCAGCATAAAGACGGAGGCATGCAGGTAAGTAATCGCTTCCTGCAGGCCAATCCAGCCCAGGTCGAATCCGTAGCGCAGCACCACCACGATAAAGGTGATGCCGACCATCGCGCCGGTCAGCCAGGCGATGGCGCGTCCGCTCCATTCGCTGAGTCCTTGCAGATAATGGCTGAATTTTTCCATGAGTAACGCGCTATCGGGCCTGTTCCGGCCTGTGATCCTGCATGCGGTAAGGGTATTGCGCAAGGGACTGGCAAACCCCCTCAGGGTTTACCCTGAGATAACTTATACACAGTTGGCTAAGTGCATGACACATTTGTGAAAAAATTTTCCCGGCTGAAACAGAACGCATAAAAACAATATAACTTGTTGTTATTAATGAAAGAATAGTTTTTGCTAATATATTTAAATACAAACAGCGCCGAAAAATGCAACAAATCAGAAAAATCCCGCCGTTTCGTCCACAAAGTTATCCACAGGTCTTGCCAGGGGCTAGCCCCTGGCCCCTAGCCCCTCTTCTTTTGTCAGCGAGAGCGAATCCCGGGACGCGATGCGCCGCGCCAGAATGCGTCGAAACACCAGCGGGTCTTTGGTGTGGGTGATCTCTCCGGCGCGCGGGAAGTGCATATCGTACAGCCGGGAGAGCCAGAAGCGCAGGGCGGCGGCGCGCAGCATCACCGGCCAGGCGTCGTGTTCGGCGGCGGTAAATTCCCGTTCCCGGCGATAGGCGTCGAGGAAGGCCTCCAGGCGCGGCGGGTCGAAGTGGCCGTTTTCGTCGCAGCACCAGTCGTTGACCGTGACCGCTACGTCGTAGAGCAGCACGTCATTACAGGCGTAATAGAAATCGATAATGCCGGTCAGCTTGTTGCCCGTAAACAGGGCGTTGTCGCGGAACAGATCGGCATGAATGACCCCGCGAGGCAGGTTGTCGTGGCGGTGCTGCTTTTGAAAGGCGATCTCGTTGTCCAGCAGCTCGGCATCCTCGCCGGTCAGCCGGGTCAGTACCTGCTCGGCCGTCTCCACCCACCAGTGGGGGCCGCGCTGGTTCTCCCGGTAGCCGGTAAACAACTGGCCGACCACGTGCAGGTGGCCGAGTGCCTGGCCCAGCGCGGCGCACTGGGTCTGGTTGGGGTTGTCCACGCTCCTGCCTTCCAGACGGATGACCAGTGCCGCCGGTTTGCCGTTGAGCGTGCGCAGATAGTGACCTTCATCGTCCGCCTCGGGGTGGGCGCAGGGCACGCCGTGTTCGGCCAGGTGCGCCATCAGATCCAGAAAATAGGGCAGCTCCTCCATCGACAGCGCCTCGAACAGGGTCAGGACATAGCGGCCGCCGGTGGTGGTGACGAAATAATTGGTGTTTTCGATGCCGGCACTGATCCCGCGATACTCCACCAGTTGGCCCAGTGAGTAATGACGCAGGAATGCTTCAAGCTCGTGGTGCTCGACCTTTGTATAAACCGACATATCGGGATTCAGCCAGACTCGTGTGTGTAAGTGGTCGCCCTGTTACCAGCGTTTGAGGATCCATTGGTTTATGGTCGGATTATCCAGTTCGTGTTTCCGGGTATCCACCGTGCCGTCACCATCGGTATCAATAAAATAATACGGCTCGCCTTTGTCGGGCGTCACTTTGATATAGCGCAACTGGCCGTGGATACGCACTTCCTCGATCACCCGATCCTCGCGACGAATGATGGTGACTTCCGGCTGAGGCACGTCCTCATAACCTTCCAGCTCCTCCGGCAGGGGGGGCGGTGGCGGGGCATCGTCGTCGGCAGACAGGGTGCCGCTCAGCAGGGCCAATATAAAGAATAACGAAATGCGTTGCATCATCGGGTTAACCGCCTTACAGGTCCAGCATGATCTCGGCTTCTTCGGCCGAGGGCTCGAAACCGCTGTATTCATAATGTTTAAAGATAGCATCCAGGATCGCCTCGGGCTCGTCGAGAATCTGGATCAGATCGAGATCCTCGGTATTGATGGTGCCCTCGTCGACCAGGGTGGTGCGGAACCAGTCGAGCAGTCCGGCCCAGAACGGTTCATGGACCAGAATGATCGGAATGCGGCGCGACTTTTTGGTCTGCACCAGGGTCAGGATCTCGGCCAGTTCATCCAGGGTGCCGAAGCCTCCGGGGAGCACGATATAGGCGGCCGCGTATTTGACGAACATTACTTTGCGCGAGAAAAAATGCCGGAAGGAAAGTGAAATGTCCTGGTAGGGATTGCCGGACTGCTCGTGCGGCAGCTGGATGTTGAGTCCGATACTGGGCGACTTGCCCTCGTAGGCGCCCTTGTTGGCCGCCTCCATGATGCCGGGGCCGCCACCGCTGACCACCGAGAAGCCGGCATTGGAGAGGACGCGGGTGATCTCGATGGTTTTCTGGTAATAAGGGTGATCGGGGTTGGTCCTGGCCGAGCCGAAGATACTGACCGAGGGGCGGATTTGCGCCAGCCGTTCGAAACCTTCGACAAATTCCGCCATGATCTGGAAAATCTTCCAGGATTCCCGGGTCAGCATGGTATCGTTGACCGGCAGCATCCCGGGGTGTTTGTGCTTGTCGTCCATTTTGTCTATCCGGCCCTGTCTCATTGTTGGCGGCGGTTGTGCGGCGGCCACAAGATTGTGGCCGGCCAAGTATAATGCATCCCGTCGAGCGAGTTCGACAGATTCGGCCACTATTCTCAAGCAAGGTTAGCCACCAACCATGTCAGACAAGAAAAACAAGCCTTTTATCCTGGTCGACGGGTCCTCCTACCTGTTCCGTGCCTATCACGCCATGCCCAGGTTGAGTAATTCCCGGGGCGAGCAGACCGGGGCGATTTACGGGGTGATCAACATGATCCGCCGCCTGCTCAAGGATTACCATCCCGAGCATATCGCCGTGGTGTTCGACGCCAAAGGCAAGACCTTTCGCGACGATCTGTACGCCGAGTACAAGGCCAACCGCCCACCGATGCCGGATGAACTGGCCGAGCAGATCGAGCCCATCCATCAGATTATCCAGGCCATGGGGCTGCCGCTGCTGTGTGTGCCCGGCGTGGAAGCCGACGACGTGATCGGCACCCTGGCCCGCCAGGCCGAGGCAGAAGGTATCGACACCGTCATCTCCACCGGCGACAAGGACATGGCGCAGCTGGTGGATAAACACGTCACGCTGGTCAATACCATGTCCGGCTCGGTCAGCGATGTGCAGGGGGTGCAGGACAAATTCGGTGTCACGCCGGAGCAGATCATCGATTACCTGGCGCTGATCGGCGACACCGTGGACAACGTGCCCGGGGTACCCAAGGTGGGGCCGAAAACGGCGGCCAAATGGCTGCAGGAATACGGCTCGCTGGAGGCCATCATGGAAAACGCCGACCAGTTCAAGGGCAAAGTGGGCGAATACCTGCGCGACTCGCTGGAGCAGTTGCCGCTGTCGCGCGAACTGGTGACCATCAAGTGTGACGTCGATCTCGATGTCAGCCCCGACACCCTCAACCGCAGCGAGCCGGACAACGAGAAACTCAGGGAATTCTATCAGCGTTACGAGTTCAAAAGCTGGCTCAGCGATCTGCTCGGCGAACAGGCACAGGCCGGCGACGATGACAACGGGCAGGAGAACGCGGGCGACAAGCCAGCCTACGAAACCCTCCTGGATCAAGGTGCCTTTGAGGGATGGCTCAAACGACTCAAGGCGGCCGAACTGTTCGCCTTCGATCTGGAAACCACCAGCCTCAATTACATGCAGGCGGAGATCGTCGGCTGCTCGTTTGCCATTGAGCCCGGCAAGGCCGCCTATGTGCCGCTGGCGCATGCGTATGAGGGCGCGCCACAGCAACTGGATCGCGACACGGTGCTGGCACAGCTAAAACCCCTGCTCGAAGATTCCCGATACCCCAAGCTCGGTCAGCACATCAAATACGACATGAACGTGCTGGCCCGCTACGACATTGAGCTGGACGGCGTGGCCTACGACAGCATGCTCGAGTCCTACGTGCTGGAGAGCACCGCCAGCCGCCATGACATGGACACCCTGGCGCTCAAGTACCTGGGCCACAAGACCATCCACTACGAAGATGTCGCCGGCAAGGGCGCCAAACAGGTGACTTTCGATCAGGTGCCCATCGAGGCGGCCGGTGAGTATGCCGCCGAGGATGCGGATATTACCCTGCGCCTGCACCGGACCCTGTGGCCCCGGCTCGAAGCCATTCCCAGTCTGGCCAAAGTGTTCCGCGAGATCGAGATGCCGCTGATGCCGGTGCTCTCGCGCATGGAGCGCCGCGGCGTGAAGCTGGATGTGGCCATGCTCAATAAACAGAGCAAGCAGCTGGCCAAACGGCTCAAGGAGCTGGAACAGGCCGCGCACGAGTCGGCCGGTGAGCCGTTCAATCTCGGTTCGCCCAAACAGCTGCAGGCGATCCTGTTCGAAAAACAGGGTCTGCCGGTGGTGAGCAAGACCGCCAAGGGCCAGCCCTCCACCGCCGAGTCGGTGCTGCAGGAGCTGGCCGATCAGGGCTACGAGCTGCCGCAACGGGTGCTCCAATGGCGTGGCCTGAGCAAACTCAAATCCACCTACACCGACAAGCTGCCGGAGATGATCAACCCGGACACCGGTCGGGTGCATACCTCCTATCAGCAGGCGGTGGCGGCCACCGGCCGGCTCTCCTCCACCGAGCCCAACCTGCAGAATATTCCCATCCGCAGCGAGGAAGGCCGGCGCATTCGCAAAGCCTTTGTGCCCGAGGCCGGTTATCGCATGCTGGCCGCCGACTATTCGCAGATCGAACTGCGCATCATGGCCCACCTCTCCGGCGACAAAGGCCTGCTCGATGCGTTCAAGAATGGCGAGGACATCCATCGCGCCACCGCCTCGGAAGTATTCGGTGTCGAACTGGACAAGGTGAGCAGCGAACAGCGCCGCTCCGCCAAGGCGATCAACTTCGGCCTGATCTACGGCATGTCCGCCTTCGGCCTGGGCCGCCAGCTGGGCATCGATCGTGGCCAGGCGCAGGAATACGTCAATCTCTACTTTGCGCGTTACCCCGGCGTCAAACAGTACATGGACGACATTCGCGAAACGGCCCGCCGGCAGGGCTATGTGGAGACGGTCTACGGCCGCCGGCTCTATCTGCCGGAGATCAATACCAGCAACCACACCCGCCGCCAGTACGCCGAGCGCACCGCCATCAACGCCCCCATGCAGGGCACCGCCGCCGACATCATCAAGCGCGCCATGATCACGCTGGATACGGTGATCGAAAAAGAGCAGCTGCCGATCTGGATGATCATGCAGGTCCATGACGAGCTGGTCTTCGAAGTCCGCGACGAGGCTGTCGACGACGCGACAAAGGTGATCCGCGACAACATGATCAAGGCCGCCGAGCTGTCGGTGCCGCTGGAAGTGGATATCGGCGTCGGTGACAACTGGGATGAGGCGCACTAAAGTCCGAGTCAGGCACTGATCGGGTACTTACCGCCAGTGGTGTGGACAATTGATCCTCATTGTAAGTTGTTGCGCGTTCAGAGGTGGCGTCAATGTTTATCAGTGTTCTGGATCTGTTCAAAATCGGCATCGGCCCTTCCAGCTCCCACACCATGGGGCCGATGGTGGCGGCGAATGATTTTATTGCCCGGGCGCGGCGCTATTTGTCCTCCGCCGACCAATCGACGGGGATCGGCCTGCGCTGCACGCTGCGGGGATCGCTGGCGTTTACCGGCAGGGGCCATGGCACGGATCGGGCGGTGACGCTGGGGTTGCAGGGCTATACGCCCAAAGCGCTGGCTGCACAGGATGTGGACCGGCTGGTGAGTGAGCTCTGGCAACAGGCGACGATCGAGTCGCAAGACCTGCCACCCATTCGTTTTTCACCCGCCACGGATATTGTTTTCGATCGGGGCGCGCCGTTGCCCCAGCATCCCAACGGGCTGATCTTCGAGCTGCGCGATGCGCAGGATACGGTGGTCCTGTGCGAAACCTATTTTTCCATCGGCGGCGGGTTTATCAGTACGCTGGCCGAGATCGATCAAGTGGAGGCCCCGTTGAAAATGGCGTCGGCCGCAACCTGTCCCTACCCGTTTGATTCGGCGCGCTCGATGCTGGCCATGGCCGCCGACAGCGGGTTGTCGATCGCGCAGATGAAACGGGCCAATGAACTTGTCTATCTGGACGAGGAGGCACTCGATGCCGGGCTCGATGCGATCTGGCAGGCCATGCGCACCTGTGTCGAAACCGGGCTGGCGGGCGAGGGGCACTTGCCCGGTGGTCTGAATATCCGGCGGCGTGCCCGGCATCTGTACCGGCAACTTGAAGCCGAACCGGACAATGCCAGCCTGAATGACTGGCTGTCGGCCTACGCCATCGCGGTGAACGAGGAAAACGCCGCCGGGCACATGGTGGTGACCGCGCCGACCAACGGCGCGGCCGGGGTGATCCCCGCTGTACTCTATTATCAGGCCATACAGCACGGCGCGACCGGGCAACAGATCCGGGACTATCTGCTCACCGCCGGGGCAATCGGCGGGATTATCAAACACCGCAGTTCCATTTCCGGCGCGGAAGTCGGTTGCCAGGGCGAGGTCGGCTCCGCCGCGGCGATGGCCGCGGCCGGGTTGTGCGCGGTGCGCGGCGGCACGGCGCAACAGATCGAGAATGCGGCGGAGATCGCCCTGGAGCATCATCTGGGCATGACCTGCGATCCGGTCAACGGGCTGGTGCAGGTGCCGTGCATCGAACGCAACGCCTTCGGCGCGATCAAGGCCCATGCCGCGGCCTCGCTGGCCATTCGCGAAAGCGGTACGCACTTCATGCCGCTGGACAACTGCATCGCGGCCATGAAACAGACCGGGCTGGAAATGTCGGACAAGTATAAAGAGACCGCGCTGGGTGGCCTGGCGGTCAGTCTGACCGAGTGTTGAGGAAGTTCTGAATAAGCTCTGGTTCGTCACCCCGGTGAAAACCGGGGTCCAGATAAATCAGCGAGTTACTGGATTCCGGCTTTTACCCTGACGGGTACAAGCGCCGGAATGCCTTGATCAGAGGTGCCTTAAATAAAAAGTTCCCAATACCCGAATCACCCCAGGCAGGGCAGATCAAGCGAAGCGGATCCCCGGCACCGGCATTAAGGAAGCGGTCAGGTAGAGAAAGGCAAAACCGGTCAGGGTGCGTCCTGCGCACCGCATTCGTGATGCGAGGGTAGCGGTGCGTAGAACGCACCCAACACCTGACATAACCCACTGTGGGGCTTTCAGCATGCTCTCCGCAAAGCGAGTAGTATCTGATTTTTATAACGAATGACAAATCCGGACGCTTTGTCACAATGACTCAATCCGGTTTTTTAATCGATGCCCGGCAAGAGACCGGGGTTGATGGCGCAGGGTGAAGGAGAGTGAATCATGTCCGATATGGTCAAGTTGTTTGCCGAATGGAGCGTGTTGCTGATCGAGGCGCTGGGGATCGCGATTATTACCCTGGTGGCGCTGTACGCGCTGTTTCAGGCCGTGCGCCGTCTGGTGAAGGAGACGGAACGCGAACCGATCTTCCAGCAATTGCGCCAGCGGGTGGGTAGCGGCATTCTGCTCGGGCTGGAGTTTCTGATCGCGGCGGACATTATTCATACCGTGGCGGTCGACCTGACCTTCTATTCGGTGGGCGTGCTGGCCGTGGTGGTGCTGGTGCGGACCTTCCTGAGTTTTACCCTGGAAGTGGAACTGACCGGCCGCTGGCCCTGGCAGGCGAAGCGATAATTCAATCTGTTGAGCCTGGGGGCGTTTCGTTACAACGTATACGTGTCCGTGAGGGAAGTGCCGGCCAGACGATCAAAGTAGCGGGCGCGGTAATAGTGGCGTTTGTGCTGTTCATCGTCGGTGAAGGCGGCGCGATCATGCAGCACGTTGTTACTCACCAGGCCCATGCCCGACTCCAGCCGTCCGCGGAAGATCCAGGGGGAGTCGCCCTCGAGAATCGACTGCAGCCCGTCCAGCGCCGCGCGGCTTGAGGGATCGTCGGCCCACATCACGTTGTTGACCCGGATGGTATAGCGCATGTGCAGATCGCCCGAGGGCAGAATGCTGAAGACCGGCCCGCTGACTTGCGGACGGGCGACGGTGCCGCCCTCATCGATGCGGGCGGGAATGGTCATCACCCCGGGGGCCATCAGTGCCCGGATATGGTCCGGATCTTTTTCACGCAGCAGGATATAGGCGATCTCGTGATCCAGCAGGGCGTTCTCGCCACCGCTGGCGGCCTGTTGCACTACATGCAGATTCAGGGCGCAGATCTGGCGATCGAGGGCGTTGTAGTAACCGTCGGTATGCCAGTTGATCGCCCGGTTGGTGTAGGGGATGTAGTTCTGGCGCACCCCGGTGTCGCGCACGGTGAGGGAGGTGAGGCCGGTTTCATCGGCCAGCCAGTTGCGGTTCAGACCCTGCAGGCCGAAGCGCTGGCCCAGCGACAGGGGAATGGCCGGATCGGGATCGTCGCCGGTATTGCTCGCGTACAACGCCATGTTGGCCTTGCGGCAGCGCTGCAACAGGGCGGCATGTTCGCTGTCGCTCAGCGTGCGGGGATCGTTGATTTCCACCAGCAGGTCACCCAGACTCGCGGGATAGTCCTGCAGCTTTTGATCGCGCCAGCGCTGATAGTGATCGGTATTATCCGGATGAAAGGGGCTGGAGGCAGGATCGAGCAGTTGTTGTGGACGGGACATAATAAGAAGCCTCGCTGGTACCGGTTCGAAGGCAAATAACAGTTGACGGGCAAGCATAGCGAACCGCCGGGCCCGGTCATTGACAGGGATCAAGTTAATCCTCATCTCAAACAAAACGTTACGGTGTGTTCAGATCTGAAGCAGCACAGGGCTGTGGTTTACGGGTGTTTGTTGAATGTATAGCGAAGAAGATATCGCCTCGGTGGTTGATGCGGGCATTTTGACCAATGAAACGGCGCAGGCGTTTCGCGCGCAAGTGCTTCGCCGGGTTCCCCTGACTACTGTACAGCGCTGGCTGGTGCCGGCACGTTAGTGGCGTTGTTTGTGCGCTGGCATACTTTTGTTGTTGTGGTGATGTGGCACAAGTTGAAATAATCCGCTTAACTTCTTTACTACCCGTCACTCAAGGACTCCTGTGAAACTCCCCTGGCGTAAACACAACACCGGCGACGAAGAACGGATCGGGCTGGATCAGGAGCGGGTCAGTCTCGAACGGGTCGGCCACAGCCGCATCGACGAGGCGGTCTCGAGTGTACGCAAGACGCCCTGGAGCCTGACCCTGTTGCAGTTGCTGTGGACGGCGGGGCCGGTGACCTTTCTGGCCATGGAGGGCGGCTATTATCTGGGTTTCGGGCATGCTGCCCCGCTAGAGAACTTTGTGTTTTTTGCCGCCTATACGCTCATCCTGGGTGTGATCGGTCTGCTGGCCCGGTTTGTGGCGCTGATATTGCGTGGCCGGCGTCAGAACGATGCCCGTGCGGTGTTGAGCAAGACGCTCGATCTGCTGCCGGATCTGTTGTTTGAAAGCCGCGATATGGTACTGGCCGGACTGGCGCCGGAGGCGCGACGGCTACGCGCGGCCGGGGCGCTGCTGCACGAACTGGATCTGAGTCCCGACAGTGTGGCGCTGGCGGTGCGTGAGTTGACCGGGGATACCAGCCTGGCCGAGATCACCGAACAGATCGAGATTTATCGTCGCCTGGGATTGCGCAGCCGGGTACAGGATCTGATCGACGCCAGTGCCGATGCCCGCGCGGCGGCGCTGGAAAAGGCCCATGCCACGGCGCCGGATGAGGCGGATCTGTTACGCGATCGTCTCACGGGCGTCGCGCCCTCCTTTGAACATGGTGTGCCCCGGCGGGAAAACTTTCTGGGCGCCATATTCTCCGCCGCCGATGAGCACAGCCTGGATTTGATGGCGCAGGAAGATGTCCAGGAGCTGCTGGTCCTGGTGTTCGAGTTACTCAGCGGCCGCGAGATCACCCGGCTGGTGATCGACTATGAAGGCAGTTGGCAACTGGAGCGCAGTCTGGACCAGGCAGAGGCGGCGCGCAGCCGTTACAGTGTCAGTCAGGCGATGGCCCTGAGTCGTTTGCACTCTCTGGCCGCCCTGCTGACAGACCATCCTGAGCTGGGGTTTGATGAGTCGGTTAACAGGCTGCCGCCGGAAGAGCTGGTGGAGCGGTTGACCGAAGGACTGGAACGGCTGGTATCGCAGGACCGGCCGGATGCCCGCACCTGGCAGCATCTGAAAACAATTCTGGAACTGGTGCGCCAGAGCCGGCGCGCCGGTGAGCAGCTGCACAAATCGCGGGAGCGTTATGTACGCGACCTGAAGCGTTGGGAGGAGTTGCGCCGGCGTTATTCGACGGATGAAAAGCGGCTCAAATTGCCGCGCCGGCGCGGGCGGGGGTTGCGCATTCGCGAGGAGTCGATTGCCCTGGATGATGCGCAGAAGATCGAGGTGGCCCGTCAATTTTGCCAGTATATGCGGGATCTCGGTTATCAGCATAGCGAGGCCGACCTGCAGCGCGGCGGGCGGCCGTTGCAAAGTGATGATCTCAAGCGACTGGCGATTCGGTTGGCGCTTATTTTGCAGCCATACGTGCAGCTTGCCGATGCCAGCGTCCAGCGGGCGATCGATAGCAGTCGTGCGGCCTATCTCGGGGGGCTGGAAACCGGTTTCAGCGCCGATGCCAAGGCCGGCCTCGGAGCCGCCGCGGTCAGAGAGGTGCGCGAGGAGCTGGGCAAGAGTGCCGAGCATCTGGCGTTGCGCATCACGCGATTGTATCGGGTGCCGCTGAGTGACTCGATGATCGATTTTCTGGTGGAGCATTACCATGCCAGCCGCGAACGGCTGGAAGTCATTGCCGGCACACCGGTGGACGAAACCCCCTATTCCAGCCATTTCACTGCCGTACTGCTAGGCCTGTCGATGGATTCGGGACGCTGGCGAGGGATCACCCGGCGTCTTGAACAACTGCTACAGGATTACGCGTCTTAAGCTACCAGCGACAGGCGTGCAGGATTAACCGGCGATCAGCATCATTCCTGGCCGGGTTGTTGTTCTGCTCGTGCGCGTTATACTCGGACGACATCGCGATCAGGCGTTCGGCGTGATCACCCATGAAGGAGGCCAATGTGAATAATAATCAAAGTGCCGATTCCGGCGCTGAAAAGAAAAAATCACAAATCAATCCCCCGGTTTTTTATGGTTCCGCCGCATTAATCCTGGCATTCGTAATCTTCGGTGCCTCGGTGCCGGAGTTCGCCGGTGAGGTGTTCAATGATGTCCAGCAGTGGATTATTGCTACCTTTGGCTGGTATTACCTGCTGGCGGTGGCAGTGTTTCTGGTATTCAGCATTGCGTTGGCTATCAGTTCCTATGGACAGATCAAACTCGGCCCGGATCACTCCGATCCGGATTACAGTTACCTCTCGTGGTTTGCCATGTTGTTCAGCGCCGGTATGGGGATCGGGATACTGTTTTTCGGGGTGGCCGAACCGGTGATGCATTTCACCAGTCCGCCGGCGGGCGAGGGCGGCGATGCTGCGGCGGCGCGTCAGGCCATGTCGATCACTTTCTTCCACTGGGGGCTGCATGCCTGGGCGATTTATGCCGTGGTGGGTTTGTCACTGGCCTATTTCGGTTACCGGCATAATCTGCCGCTGACGATCCGCTCGGCGCTCTATCCGCTGATTGGCGAACGCATTTACGGGCCGATCGGTCACGTGGTCGATATCTTTGCCGTACTTGGCACCATGTTCGGTGTCGCCACCTCGCTGGGACTGGGTGTGCTACAGGTCAATGCCGGGCTCAATTATCTGTTCGACATCCAGCAGTCGGTACCGGTACAGATCGGGCTTATCGCGGTGATTACCGTCTTTGCCACCGCCTCGGTGGTGGCGGGGCTGGATGCCGGGATCAAGCGGTTGTCGGAACTGAACCTCGCGCTGGCGATCCTGCTGTTGTTGTTTGTGCTGATCGTCGGGCCGACCCTGTTCCTGTTACATGCCCTGGTACAGAACACGGGGGGCTATCTCAGTGAGGTGGTGAGCATGACCTTTAATCTGTACGCCTATGATCCCACTGACTGGGTCGGCGGCTGGACCCTCTTCTACTGGGGCTGGTGGATTGCCTGGTCGCCGTTTGTCGGCATGTTCATCGCGCGGGTCTCGCGTGGCCGGACGATTCGCGAATTTATTCTCGGCGTGCTGTTCGTGCCGGTCGGCTTTACCTTTATGTGGATGACCTTCTTCGGGGGCACGGCGATCAGCATGGAACTGGGCGAGCTGACCGGTGTGATCTCGGATGCGGTGTCCGAGGATGCGTCAATTGCGGTTTTCGCCATGTTCGAGCAGCTACCCTGGTCGATGCTGGCCTCGGGTATCGCGACCTTGCTGGTGGTGACCTTCTTCGTTACCTCCTCGGACTCGGGATCGCTGGTTATCGATATTATCACCTCCGGCGGTCATACCGATCCGCCGGTGCGCCAGCGCATCTTCTGGGCGGTCAGTGAAGGGGTGGTGGCTGCCGTATTGCTGCTGGCCGGTGGCCTGACCGCGCTGCAGACCGCCTCCATCGCCGGGGCGTTGCCGTTCAGCGTCATCATGCTGTTTATCTGTTACGGCCTGTGGAAAGGGTTGCGCATGGAGGGGATGAAGCGTCTGGCCTTTGAGACGGTGCCGGCGACACCGATGGTCTCCTCGAGCAAGGTGCAGTGGCAGCAGCGGCTGAAAAAACTGATCAGCCATCCGAAAAAGGCCGAGGTCCTGAACTTTCTGACCGGCACCGTCAAGCCGGCGCTGGAGAAGGTTGCCGACGAGATCCGCAAGGTGGATGCCGAGGTGGATGTCGAGGTCCAGCAGGGAGAAAAGAGCGTGGAGTTGCGGGTCAAACACGGCGAGGAGCCCGAGTTTATCTACGGGGTCTATGCCGCCGGCCATCTGCTGCCCACGTTTGCCTTTCCCGAGTTCGATGCCGCCGGGCCGGATGCGAGCAAGCGCTACTACCGGGCCGAGGTCTACCTGGCCGAGGGCAGCCAGCATTACGATATCTGGGGTTATGTCGAGGAGCAGGTGATCGGGGATGTGCTGGGCCAGTACGAGAAGCACATGCACTTTCTGCACCTGACCCGCTGATGCCCCGTGCGCCGTCAGGCTTGCGGTTTTGTGACCTGTTCAGGAACTTTCCCCCTCCCGGCATGTCACAGTTTATGAGCGCAGCAATGCGCTTATTCCCGCAACCCTCCCTGTAGTGGGAATAAAAAAGCCCGGTTTCCCCAAGCCGGGTTATTTTGAAGGCCCCGGACGGCGCTTTATCCCCACTTCGTTCGGGGCATTTTTTTGCCCGCTTTATATTCATGCTGATCTCTCGCCAGGACGC
>JBKGZJ010000044.1:0-15144 GCA_046545635.1 Thiohalophilus sp.
AACAGCGGATAGGTCGGCGTCAGCAGATGTACCTGTTGACCCAGCCGTTCGAATATCTGACGCAGAATCAGCTCCGAACCGGCATTGATGTGCACCAGCCGCTCGGGCACGCCGATACTGTCGGCGATAAAACGGCGTAGAGGCGCCGAATAAGGCTCGGTATAGTAATTGCCGCGTGGCACCTCGGTCTGGGCGCGGGCAATCGCCTCGTCCAGCGGCGGCAAGGGGTTCTCGCACAGCAGCAGCTTGATGCCCTCGAACGTGCTGCCGCCCTTTTCCAGTATTGATGTCATCCTGTCTGGCTCCGGGAATTGATCCATGCATGGCCGCTATTGGAATAAGGGGCTATTATAGTGGTCAATTTCCTGTCGGTTTACTCTGTGCGGACGTAACAGTGCCCGAAGCAATCAACATCGGGCTGTCATTTGAATATACCAAGTCTAATTGTAGACTGATGAGAGGCATAACGCAGGCAATACAGATGCCGGAACGCCATTTTAGCCACAGTCTCAAGAAGACAATCAGGGTATTTGTCAATCTTCTGCCCGTCATCATCGGCATGCTGCTACTGACCAGCCTGGCGATGAGCCTGTTTCCCCAACAGTTGGCGGCCGATCTGTTCGGAGGCAATGCAGTTCTGGACGCCACGGTCGGCGCGTCGGTCGGCGGTATAGCGGCGGGACATCCGACCGCCAGTTATGTGCTGGGTGGGGAACTACGCCACGCCGGGGTGAGCCTGATCGCTGTCACCGCGTTTATCGTCAGCTGGGTGACGGTCGGTGTGGTGCAGCTACCCGCCGAAGCGCTGATGTTGGGAACACGTTTTGCCCTTTACCGTAATATTGTTTGCTTTTTCAGTGCCATCGCGATTGCGTTTCTGTGTGTCTACACGTTACAAGTTATTAGTTAGGCCGGTCGATGAAACGTGCGAATAAAAAGCGGGGTTTGGGGGGCTGGTTGTTTCTGTTGCTGGTAGTGGCTGCCTATGGTGCTGTCGCGTTGTTCGATATCGATACGGCTGGCAGGGCAGTCGGCCACTTCGAGAAAGTGATGGGGCAGGTGTTACCAGTGCTGGTGATGGTGTTTATCCTGCTTCTGGTAATCGATCTGCTGTTGAAACCGGAATGGATTAAACGCCAACTTGGCAGGGAAGCGGGCATTAAAGGCTGGGTGATTGCTGCTTTCAGTGGAGTGCTGGCAGCCGGACCGATCTACCCGTGGTACGCCCTGTTGCATGAACTTCGGGTAAAAGGGATGTATGCGCCGCTGGCGGCGGTGTTTCTCTATAGCCGGGCCATCAAATTGCCATTGTTGCCATTTATGATCCATTACTTCGGCCTGGATTATACCATCATACTGTGCGTGTACCTGCTGATCTTTTCTTTTGTCAGCGGATTATTAATGCGGCCACTGGAAGGGCATAGTATGAAAAGCGCGCCAGATTGAATGTCAGATATCAGAGACCAATTTTTTATATTGAATACGTGCAATTTAATTAAAGGTATTGGCGGTGCTCATAATTTATTGATTAAAGGGGGTAAAACCCTTTACAGAGCAGCCTCGACGGGCTAATTTTTTATTCATTACAATTCAAGGAGGCAAGGATGCCCCGCAAAGCTCGATTTTTCCTACCCGATGTTCCCGTCCATGTTGTGCAGCGCGGCCACAGTCGTGAGCCGGTCTTTTTTAAGGATGGTGATTATCTGGCCTATTGTCATTGGCTGATTGAGGCGGCCCGGCGATATGATCGTGCTGTCCATACCTATGTGCTGATGACCAACCATGTGCATATTCTCGTTACACCACAGGACAAGACCGGAGTAAGCCGGATGGTGCAGTACGTCGGGCGGCATTATGTGCCCTATATCAATTACTCGTATGGCACCAGCGGGAGTATCTGGGAAGGTCGCTTCAAGGCCTCGCTGGTCCATGACGAGGAGTATCTGTTGACCTGCATGCGCTATATCGAGCTGAATCCGGTGCGGGCCAGTATGGTCAACGCGCCGCGGCAGTACCACTGGAGCAGCTATCGGACAAATGCCCAGGGCAAGGATGACACCCTGATCACGCCCCATTTGTTATATTTTCGCCTGGAGACAACCACAGCCAGTCGACTCGATGCGTACAAAACATTGTTCCGGGTGCATATCGATGATGACACGCTCAAGGATATTCGTGCCGCCTGTCAGACAGGGACGCCGCTGGGCAATGACTATTTCAAGGAAAAGGTCGAGCGTAAGTTGAAGTCCAATGTGGACACGCGCGTCGTGGACGATCGAAACGGCTTTGACCCTTTAAAAAGTGAGGCAGCCGCTAGGCTATAGCATAAACTGGTAGAGCATTTCCCGCGCTGTCACATTTACGGAGCTCAAATCTCTGACAAACCGCTGTTCACTTGCTATCTTTAGTCTGGAAACCAGTGTCTCTTGCGGTGATGTGGTGAAACCACTCGATTCAGACCGCTGGCCGGACCGTGACACAAGTGCCTGGTTTGTCACGAGTTAACCGGTACCGCACGAGCAACTTGTCACACCGGGGCAGTCAAAAGGAGCAGAGCCGACGAACTGGCCAGGGTGGTAAGACCAGCTCTCAATACTGTCCTGCCTTTCCTTTTCTGTCCCCTGAACCAGCAGGGAGAGAATTGGGTATGGTACAAAACGTATTTGTCGTCGGTGCAGACGATTTCAATTGCAAGCTGCTCAATGACATTCGTCCCGATCGTGGTTATGAATTTCACAGTCTGCTGACCTTTGATGAGGTCAAGGGGATTGATAAATACCCCTCCTTTGATGGCCTTATCAAGCAAGCCGAATCGGTCCTTGGCTATTTCAAGGGTGGCATAGACGCTATCGTCGGTTACTGGGATTTCCCGGTCAATTCGATGGTGCCCATCCTGTGTGAGAAATACCAGCTGGTCTCACCATCACTCGAGAGTGAACTCAAGTGTGATCACAAGTTCTGGAGTCGCTGTGAACAACAGGCCGTCATACCCGAACATACTCCGGCCTTCGAATCCCTGGATCCTTTCGATCAAGAGGCAGTGGAGAATATTCATATGGCCTTTCCCTTTTGGATCAAGCCGGTGAAATCGACAGATTCATTCCTGGCATTTCGTGTCGGTAATCAGCAGGATCTGGAGGAGGCGCTGAAAAAAATCCGCGAGAAGATCGACTATATCGGCACACCCTTCAATGAATTACTGGCCCATGCTTTTCTTCCCGACCATATCCAGCCGATAGAAGGGCATCACTGTATCATCGAGGAGATGATCGTCGGACATCAATGCACCGTGGAAGGCCATGCCTACAAGGGTGAGGTTGTTGCCCATGGTGTGATCGATTCTTTTAATTATCCCGGTGTCTCATCGTTTTTTCGCTATGAGTATCCTTCGCAACTCTCTCAGAAGATCAAGGACGCCATGGTCGAGACTTCGCGGCAGATTATGTCGCACATTGGCTTTGACAATGGGGCTTTCAATATCGAGTATTTTTACGATCCGGGCACAGGTCAATATAAATTACTTGAGATCAATCCGCGAATTTCCCAGTCCCATAGTGAAATGTTTCAGTTCGTCGACGGGACCTCCAATCACCGGATTATGGTTGACCTGGCCCTGGGCGAAAAACCGAATTTCAGGGCCCGTGCCGGCCGGTTTGATTGCGCGGCCAAGTTTTATTTGCGCCACTTCAATGACGGAAAAGTCAGCCGTGTTCCCGGCACGGAGGAGGTTGACAGGATTCGTTCCTCCATGCAGGGAGTCGATATTGATATCAATGTTGAAGAAGGCGCGCAGCTGTCCGATTTGATAGAGCAGGACAGTTACAGTTTTGATCTGGCAAATATCTATATCGGCGCGAGCGATACCGGGGCGCTGTTGGAGAAGTTTCAACAGATTGTCGAGGCGCTGCGGATCGAGATCGAGGGTGAAGCCAGCCGGGATTGGAAACAACCGGCCCTGAGGGCCAGTCGCGAGGTGATGCACATCAACGATGTTTTCAGATAAAGATGTCTTCAGATAAAACAGACTAAAGGGCAGTTCCCCGCGAGCCTGACCGAATCCCGAAAATTCAAGCCAGGGCAGACTCGCTTGAAGCGGTATTGCGGCCTGGTTTCAGCTTTCTCAAAAGCAAGCCTGATGCCGTTATCCGCCTGGCCGTGCGGGGCTGGCGCGCCTGTCGCCATCAGGCGGAATCCGCAGCTCTACAAGCAGGGGCAGATGGTCGGAGGCAACCCGTGTCAGTTCCGAGCCGGGGATATCGATGCCGTTTACCCGGATATCCGTGGTGACGAATACATGATCGAGGCGCAGGGAGGGAAACCGGCTGGAGAATGTACTCCGGGGGCGATGGCCTGGCGCCATGGCCTGCACATCCTTGAGACACCCAGCAAGGCGGCGATACACGGGCGAGGAGGGCGCGGCATTGAGATCGCCACAGAACACCACCGGGGCGCGGCACGCTTCATGGCCCAGCCAGTCAGGCCCCAGCAACGCGTCGATCTGCGCCAGGCGTTCGCGCGGGGACAATCCCAGGTGAGTATTGATGACCTGTACCTCCCGGCCATGCAGATCGATGGCAACCCAGAGGGCACCGCGCGGCTCCAGCGCCGGCTTGTCGGCCAGTCCCGGCAGCGAGCCTGCCTTTACCACACGCTGGGGCAGGTGGGTCAGGATCGCGTCCCCGTAGCGCTCTTCCTCCAGATGCATGGCCGGATGGAAATGAAATTCCATTTCCAGATAACGGGCAATCTGCTGCGCCTGGTCCACGCCAAGACTGCGCTCACGCCCCACATCGAGCTCCTGCAGCGCCACTACATCGGGCCTGGCGCGGGCAATCACGCGTGCGATGCGTTCGGTATCGATCTTGCCATCCATGCCGATACAACTATGCACGTTATAGGTCATGATCCGCAGGATGTCGGTCGCCGTGGCCCGTTTGCGGACTGCGGCAGAGTGCTGGTCGGTGCGTCCCAGGTGTCGTAAGGCGGCCTGGCGCAGGTCCAGGGGACGCAAGTAGTCGCGCTCGTTCGCCGGCAGTTGCACGTCGGGGGGAAGCAAGGCAAAACCGTTGGTCTCGGCGGGGGCGAGTCCGCCGTGGGCGCCGTTCTCCTCGGCGAAAGTCAAAGGCTCCACCCCCTCTCGCCAGCCCAGGAGAACGAAATCGCCGGCGTCCGCATGTTCACAGAGGCGGACCAGGTCTTCGCCAAGGGAATCAAGAAACGGATGCTGCGCACCGAACAGCAGGGCACAATCCCGCGGCAAACGGAATTCTCCGGTCAGGGTACGGGCGCATAGCTCGCCCGGGCCTGCCACGCTGAGTACCACCGGGATCTTATGGGTGTGCGCCAGCTCGAACGCCACAAAGGCACGCTCTTCTTCCTCCAGCTTCCATGGTGAATACACATGCGCCAGGGGGCCGAGCGCGCTCACCACCTGCCGGGCGGACGATATCTCATCCTCGAGGCCCAGCACCGCGAACAGGCGCTGGATTCTGATCCCGCCCAGCAGTCTGACCCGCTGTGTCTGTTCACTCCCGGCCTGGTCACCCCGGGTGGCTTGATTCGTTTTTACCTGTTCAAATGTGCTGCTGATCGCCTCTAGCAGGTCGTAGCCTTGCATCCGGTGATAGGTTTTGACACGGGCCTGTCCGTGATCTGAATAGATCCAGAGATCATAATGTCGCCATTGGGATCGATTTGCGGCCCGCCACAGTCGGGCTATGGCGTCGTCGATGCCCTGCAATGTCCAGTGCGCGAACAAAGAGCGCGGACCACGGCGGTGCGACTGTTCGTCGTAGCCAAGAAAATTGATATGGATGATGGGCAGCCCACGGCTGATGTCGATCTTGCCGCCGATCACACAGAGTTCTCGCAGCAATATGGAAATAGCGACCCGGGTCGGTATGAATTTCAGTTCCTTCAACAAGTTCTGACCACGGACAAGGCCGCGTACAAAATCGACCAGCGCCAGGCCGACCTCCAGCACCAGCAAGCCCCCGATGCGCACAAAACTGTAGATATTGAGGATGAAGAAGGTGATCACCACCAGCGGATTGGCACTACGCAACGCCGGTCCCCAGCCCATGGCGGAAGGACAAAAATGGGATTCTTCCGCACCCCCGGTGATATTATCCGAATAGGCGCTGCCCCCCTTGAGCAGCGCCTCCTCGCCGTCGCGTGCGCATAAGGCTTCGAAGTGCATGGCGGCTTCAGGCTCGTACATGCGGATGACTCGATCCGTTTCATGATCCTTGAAGGAAAACGCGGGCACGCCCCCTTTTATACCGTAGAACAGCTCGCCCTGAACGGCCGGTGTCGTTGCCGGCAAGCCGGAATAATGGGCGTGTTCCCGGTAGTGTTCCCGCCGGATCAAGCGCCTGAGAAACGGCAGCTCCCTGCGCTTGAGGGCGTGCTCGAATTGCGATTGCGAGAGACCGTCGATCTGGATCAGGATCAACCCGGGGCGGGTTGGCGATCCTTCGGAAACGGGTAATTGCAGCAGGCGCGCCAGCCAGGCGCTACGGCTGAGCTTGCGGCGTATACGCCTGAAAAAGACTTCGATGCGACCGATCATGGATCAGGCCGTAAATCGATCAAGCGGGACACGAGCGGCATCACTTCTCCTTGTCAGAGGAGCGACTGGTGCCGATGGCCGCATCGCCCGCGCCGGCCACGCTTTTCAATATCTCCCATTCGGCTCTGATCCAGGCAAGGACATTCTCCCAGTCCCGTTCACCGTGACTGGTACGCGCGGTATTCCGGGATCTGACCGCTTCATAGCAGGAGAGGGCTTTCTCCGCGGTACGGGGCATGGAAAAGGCCCCGGCGGTGTCCAGCGCTGCCTGTTTCATGGCCTGTCTGGTCGCGGGCGGCAGGGCCGCCAGCCATTGCAATGCGGCGCTGAATGCTGCGGGCGTGTGATCCTGCAGCAGGCGCCCGTTACGCCCATCCTTGACCACTTCCCGTGCCCCGGGGGCATCCAGGGCAATGACCGGCAGACCGGCGGCCATGGCTTCGGTCAGCACCATTCCCTGGGTTTCACTCAGGGAGGCAAACGCGAACAGGTTCATGGCATGCAACGTGTCGGCAAGTTGTGGTTGTTGAAGAATGCCCACCATATGCAGTCGGTCTTCAATCCCCGCGCGCGCGAATATCGCGCGCATGGCCTCCTCGGAGGGGCCTTTTCCCACTACGAGAAAATGCGCATCCGGGTGACCCTGTACGAAGTCGGCGATGGCCCGGGTCATAAATTCCAGGTTTTTTTCCGGCGCCAGCCGTCCCAGGTGGCCGACCACAAAAGCCTCTTCCGGGATACCCAGCGCCCGGCGCACGGCCTTGCCGTCGCCCTGTTTGAAATCCGCCAGGCGAACACCGGTAGGCACGACGGAAACAGGCCTGGTGACACCCCTTTCCCGCAGCAGGCTGGCGATACTCTCACTGGGAGCGAATACCTGATCGCACAGATTGGCGTATCGCGTGGCCAGCTCTATCACGAAGTGTTTCATGGCGGCCGAATCACCGGGGACGTAGTGGGTATACTGTTCATAGAGTGTGTGGTGGGTGAACACCAGCGGCAAACCCCGGAATCGCGCGATCCGCAAGGCAGTCATGCCAAGCAGGAAGGGATGATGGGAATGCACGATTTCCGGCTGGAAGGCATCAAGCTTTTCCCGCAGCCCGGCAATGGGCGGCAAGGCGACTGAAAAATCGCTGGCGTTGAACTTCTGGATTGCCGGGGCGCGCACCACGTCGACTTCATCCTGCGGCATATCCGGAAATTGCGGGGCGATGATCAGGACCTGGTGACCGCGCTTTCGATATTCGTCGACGAAGGCCGCCACCGAGCGCGCCACACCACCAACATGCGGTGTAAAGGTATTGGTGAGGATGAGAATATTCATGACTTAAGGCTGCTTGTTGGCTAGCCTGACGCAAGTCGTGCCCGGACTGGCTGTTACCCGCTCGAATCCGGGCAGGCGGATCTCGATCACGGGAGCGTCATGGTGCCACTCTGCCTCCCAGTCAATGCGCGGATCGCCATTCGTGCCCGGCGTAATACGTATACGTATTACCCCAAAGGATGTCGGCGCGGGGCCGAATCGAATGGGCTCGGCCTGGTCAAGCCAGCGTGCCGGTATGCCTGCGCACAGAATGAGCCGATCTGCCTCCTCGCGTACGAAACAGTTGCGTATCATCATGACCCACTCGGCAGAGGCCCATACATGATGCCCGTCTCCCATGCAGCCACCGCCGGTACGCGGATGAATGGCTTCCGGCCATTGCCCTGTCGGTGAAGCCAGGGCGGCAACCTTGTCCATCAGATCCAGGTGGCGCGGATCGCCGGCCCGCAACAGCACCTGGGCGACATGCAGGGTCAGGTAGGCATTGAGGCCGGAATGGATCATATCCTGGTAAAACGTGCCCTTGACGAAACATCGATCCAGCAGAAATTCCACATTGTCCAGAAGCCGGGGATCGTCCGGCGCGAACAGCTGCAAGGGATAGCCGGATGCCAGTGAACCTATGGCGCCGGCGTCCAGGCGGCGGTAAGGTGACGCGGGCATGGCCGGACGAGCCAGGCGTTGCGCACAGCTTTCCAGGCTGTGATCGATCGCCTTTGCAAAGTCATCCGCCGCCTGCGCGAATTCCGCCGCGCAATCAGCGTCCTGTTCCGCCATCATCGCTGCCGCCGCCCGCAGTCCCGCGACTCCCCAAAAGTCATCCCAGTAATAATAATCATTGGGACCCAGATGTTCGGCACTGAAACCGGCCGGCAACAGGCCGGCATGGGGCAGGCCTGTATTGTTCTCCAGTCGCTTGCGCATGATCCAGCGGGCCCCTCGCTTGACCGGGCCCAGCCATTCCGCCCCGGGCGTGCGGCCGGTGAGGGCGAAGAAGCGGTGCAAAATCCACAGAACTTCGCCATTGGAGTCCCATTCGCCTTCCTGGGAGCGGAAGTAGCCGAGCACGGTCTGCCGCTCCGGAAATCTTGCCAGCGCGCGCTCGGCGCGATCCGTCATTCCCGCACAAAGCAGCGCGTGAATAATGAAGGCGGCGTCACGAAACCAGAACCGCTTGTAGGTAAAGGGACCCGGGTAGACATCATCCGGCGAGTGCAGAATCAGGGAGGTGACCGCGGCATCATAGAGAAACTGGTAATCGGGATCAGGACATTCAAGCTGGCAGCCGTTGTTGCGTGCCTGCATCCAGGCATCCGGGCGAAGCGTCCCGGTATCCGCCGCCGCCAGAGGTATTGTCGCGGTAACTTCGCCCTCCACGCCAGCCTCGACCGGGAACAGTGCCGCCGCCGTGGCCATACCCACGTCACACACTGCTTTATCCTGATCATCCGTCCCCCGGAGGTGAATATAGACATCACCAGTGCGGTAATCTGAGACATGATGCCGTTGCGCGGCACGACTGAATTCGACCCGCCGGGCATTGTCTATGATCCAGGCCTGTCGATTCTCCGCCAGCCGGACCTCGTGGATAAAGCTGATGCCTTCCGGATTATACGGCCGCAGCGCCAGGACCAGCCAGGTACGGGTGTCGGCATGGGCCCGCATCCGCAGCTCGCAAACCGGGATGCCTGATTCCATCCGGACCGAGGCGTTGCATGACAGGACAAGATCATCGAGCCGGGTCTCTGTATTAATGCATACCCCCGACTCCAGCTCCTGTCGTTGCCGGCAGATCTTCGCGCACGAAGGCAGCAGGCATCGCCCGTCTTCCGCAAGCAGCCAGGCATCGAGTGACCAGCCGTCCATGAAAGGGGTGAGCAGTCCCCTGGGATCGACAATCGGCAGTTCCTCGAAGTCCGGATAGCCGATGGCGGTCCAGTTGCGCTGGGTTAGATTGATATGGGTGATCGAAAAAGCGCGTGGAACGAATGACTCGTCGAGAGGATCGAACTGGCGCTCGATCCAGTAGGGCCACACCCAGTCCATGTTATGCTGAATGACCCGGCTGTTGACCAGCCCGCGGGCATGAAATACCACCCCCGCCCGCAACAGTTCGATGGGCTCCCCGACTTCGGAAGGCTGGGCAAAATTATGCAGTCTGCCGAGTAATGCAATGGGATCAAGAAAGCCGTGCTTGCGCGCCAGGTAACGCACTATAAAACGCCAGGGGAGCCACTTCATCCAGCTCACGATACCTCCTCTTCTATGACACCTTTTTCGGTATAGCGAGCCAGTGCGCGCCGCGCAAGGTGGTTGAGATAAAGTACCGTGGCCACGGTGGCAAGGAAACCCGCACCATAAAGCGCCCACTGCAGCGGACTGCGATCCAGATCGTGCACGGCCAGGGCGGTAATATCGGCCGCAATGGAACCAAGATAAACATTGTGAACCGAGAAGGGGATGAAGCCCACTAGCGAACCGCCAACATAACCCCGCAGGGAAAACTGGGTCAGCCCGAAGAAATAATTGGATATCTTGCCGGGGAAAAAGGGTATCAGGCGCGTCAACAGAACGATTTTCCAGCCATTGGGTGTCAGCTCCTCGCTCACCAGCCGAAGCCGGGCGTGATTTATAACGAACCGCCTCGCCCGGCTTCCGAACAGGTAGCGTGCCAGAAGGAATGAAATGGTGGCCCCGATTGTCGTCCCCAGTACAACATAGATCGAACCTTCTACAAGGCCGAATACGAAGCCGGCGCCAGCAGTGAACAGTATACCGGGCAGCAGAAGCACCACCACGGCCATCATGATCAGGATAAAGAGTAGCGGCGCCCATGCACCCTGTTCATCAATCAATGCCAGCAGGTTTAAAATCTGTTCATGGACATCGGAGTAGACCAGGACAGCGAGTACCGCAGCGACAAACAAAATACTGACCGTAATACCGAGCAGCGGTGACTGCATGGGATTAAAGCGGGACCTGTGCGCGGTCTGTTTCACCATCGACTCCAAACGTCGGGCCAGCAGGAAAGCCGGGGCAGATTTATTTTTCCGGACATGACTCCCTGCCTGAAGTTCCCATCTGGCCCTTCCATTTGCAAAAGGTGTGGCCTTTCGACAAGTGAAAAAGCCTGTTGGTTTTATTCGCCCCGGATCAGCAGTACCGGCCTGGATGCAAGGCGCATCACACTCTCGGCTATGCTGCCCAGTAACAGGCGGCGTATGCCGCGTCGTCCGTGGCTGCCGATCACAATGAGGTCGGCTCCCCGGTTCTCTGCTTCGGCCACGATCATATCGGCGGCATTCTGGCCGAATGTCTCGACCTCGAGCAGTTGTGTCTGTACAGTCACGCCGGCCTTGCGGGCTTCTGCCTCGGCCTCTCTCAGAATCTCGCGCCCGGATTCGCGGAACGCTTCCTGTGCATCGGGGACATAACCGCCTTCCGGCAAGCTCATGCTGATTTCATTGATGACATGCACAATCAGCAATTCCGATTGCTGCACTTTGGCGAGACGGATGGCGGCTTTGAGGGCATGTTGCGCTGTTTCGCTACCGTCGATGGCGACCAGGATGTGCTGATACATGACGCGTTCTCCTGAAGTAATAAGCCAAGCGTAGCAAATTACCGGGGGCTTATGCAGCGCCGGCAAGGGGTATCGCACAAGCGTCGCTTTATACCATGAGAAATAGTGCCGCCTTTTCTGCACAAGAGGATTGATTATTGACCTGCGGTGCTCTGAGTGGTCTGTTGTTATTCGTCTGTTTTGAAGGCGTTCACAAAAAGACCTGCCGCACGCGCGTCGCGGTTCAATTCATTCGTTATTGCGGGTTTGGGGCACGATGGAAATGATTCGTGGCTGGTGCGGAGACACCCGGTGTGGGTCATGATTGGCACTTGCCGTACATGGTCTACACTGGAAACAGGCTGCGTATCAAACTCTGGCTGGTGGAGGTGATTATTGCCCTGACATTCTATCCACGGGTTTGTGTCGACAACGGCAAGATTCTCCGGCAATTGCTGGTGCCGATTAGCCGCAGCGCGATGACCGGATCCGCGTGCCCGCTTCAGACCGGCAAACAGGGCCGAGATTCTACTTGCAGCACTTTCCGGGTTCGAGATCAACGCAACCTTCTACCGGTTACAGGGAGCGTTTATGCAAAGTGACAGCGTGCAACAGGAGACGGAACAGCTCGCCACCGAATTACTGGAGGTGGTCAGTGGGCTGGTGGCCGAGCTTCATCCCCGCACGGCCAGAACCTTGCAAGTGCAGCTGGACAGTTCCCTGGAGACGGATCTTCGCCTCGACAGCCTGGCACGGGTGGAGCTTATCACCCGTCTGGAACAGCATTTCAATGTCGGTTTGCCACAGCAGATCGTTGCCGATAGCGAGTCACCGCGGGATCTGTTAAAGGCGGTTACCGCCGCCCGGGGACGCAAGACGGTGATCGGGCACAGCTGGCAGGTCGCCCCGCGTGAAGCCGATGTCGAAGCGCTGCCGTTCCAGGCGCAAACCCTGGTTGACGTTTTACACTGGCATGTCCAGGAACATCCGAATCGCCTGCATTTGCGGGTGATCGATGGTGAGCAGGAACTGGCCACTTTGACCTACGCGGAACTCTGGCAGGGCGCAAAGAAGGTGGCCGCCGGCCTGCAACAGGCAGGGGCGCAGCCGGGTGACTGTGTGGCCATTATGCTGGCCACCGGGGTGGATTACTTTTACTGCTTTTACGGCATCCTGATGGCGGGGGCTGTGCCCGTGCCCATCTATCCGCCGCTGCGGCGCAGCCGGATTGGCGAGCACCTCCAGCGCTACAGCGGCATTTTGCGTAACTGTCAGGCCACCGTGTTGATCACCATGGCGGAAGCCAGGGCTGTCGCGCAGCTGCTCAAATCGCAGGTCGACAGCCTGCGCGAGATTACCACGCATTCTGAACTGCTGGCGCGTCGTGGCAGCTATCTGGCCCCCGCTATCGGCACGGATGACATTGCCTTTCTGCAGTACACGTCGGGGAGCACCGGCCATCCCAAGGGGGTGGTACTCACCCATGCCAACCTGCTGGCCAATATTCGCGTGATGGGCGAGGCGGTGGAGGCCGGCTCCCGGGACGTCTTTGTCAGCTGGCTGCCGCTGTATCACGACATGGGCCTGATCGGTGCCTGGCTGGGCAGTCTCTATTTCGCCATGGTGCTGGTCGTGATGTCGCCGCTGGATTTCATCAGCCGGCCGCAGCGCTGGTTATGGGCCGTGCATCATTACCGGGCGACTCTCTCGGCCGCGCCGAACTTCGGTTACGAGTTATGTCTGAAGCGTATCGGGGACGAGGATAGTGAAGGACTGGATCTGAGTTCCTGGCGACTGGCGTTCAACGGTGCGGAACAGATCAATCCGACGACCATTCAGCGCTTCTCGGAACGTTTTGCCCCGGCCGGCTTTCGTCCGCAGGCCATGTCGCCGGTCTATGGTCTGGCCGAATCCTGTGTCGGGCTGGCATTTCCGCCACTGGAACAGGAACCGCGTATCGATTGTGTCGAGCGCGAGGCATTTGGCCGGGAAGAACGGGCCATTTTTGCACCGCAGGCTGATGACAATGCACTCTGTTTTGTCTCCTGCGGGCGGCCCCTGCGCGGACACGAAATACGGGTCACCGATAAACGGGATCGGGAGTTACCGGAACGCCGGATCGGGGCCTTGCAGTTTCGCGGTCCGTCGGTGACCGGCGGGTATTACCGCAACCCCGAGGCGAACGCCAATTTGTTTCACGGCGATTGGCTGGACTCGGGGGATCTGGCCTATATAGCTGAAGGCGAGGTATTTATCACGGGGCGGCGCAAGGACATCATTATTCGCGGTGGCAGAAACCTGTATCCGCATGAACTTGAGGAGGCGGTGGGTAATATAACGGGTATCCGCAAGGGCTGCGTGGCGGCGTTCGGCGCAAACGATCCGCGGACAGGCAGTGAGCGGCTGATCATCCTGGCCGAAACCGCGGAGACGGATCCCGCTGCCCGGGAGTCGCTGCAACGCGAGGCCGTCACGGCAAGCAGTGATCTGGTGGATCTGCCGCCGGACGAGGTAGTGCTGGTGCCGCCGCATACAGTGTTGAAGACTTCCAGTGGCAAGATCCGGCGCTCGGCCTGCCGGGAGTTATATGAACGCGGCGAACTTGATAAGCCTCGCCGCGCCGTGTGGCGTCAACTGCTGCAGGCAGTCCCGGGAGCCCTGGCGCCCGCCTGGCGACGCATGCGGCGGCGCGGCGTCGAGAACCTGTTTGCCGCTTATGCCTGGGCCCTGTATTTCCCGCTGGCGGCACTTGCCGGACTGGCGGTGCTGGGGATCCCCGGTTTTCAGCGGCGCTGGAAAATACTGCATGGCCTGGCCAGGCTGTTCGCCCGGCTCACCGGCACCCGGCTGATCGTTTCAGGCACCGAACACCTGCCGCCTGCCGGCCAGCCCGGTGTGTTCGTCGCCAACCATGCCAGTTACCTGGACGGTTATGTGCTGGTCGCCGCGCTACCCCGGGCCTTCAGTTTCGTGGCCAAGGCCGAGCTGGGAGCGAAGCGATGGCTGGACTTTCTGTTGAGACGGATGCGCGTGGAGTACGTACAACGTTTTGAAAGGCAGCAGGTACTCGGGGATGCACAGCGCATCGCCCGGGCGGCGCAACAAAGCCGCTCGCTGTTGTTTTTCCCCGAAGGCACATTTTCCCGCATACCGGGCATTCAGGATTTTCATCTTGGCGCGTTTGTCACCGCCGCGCAGGCCAATATCCCCGTCGTGCCGATTGCCGTTCGCGGTACCCGTTCCATGCTGCGGGCCGGTTCCTGGTTCCCCCGCCGTGGACAGATCAGCATTCACATCGGCCCGTGCATCGAACCCGGGGTGACACCGGCAATGGACGAGGGCGAGACATGGCAGGCCGCACTGAAACTGCGCAAGGCGGCCCGGGAGCATATCGTGCGTTTTTCCGGCGAGCCGGATATCGGCCAGGAGTGATGATGACGCATACGAAAAACGACTCAGAAAGAGTCATGGCGAGGATAAAAGGGTCCGGTGACAAACGATTTATTTGCAACGAGTTTTTGCTCGCCCGGCGTTTATCACACCTGCACCTCTGAGGGGCATTGGAGCTGAATTATTTCTTGGTTGTACTTTCACCTGTCTTGCTGCCGGCTTCCTGTGCTTCCTGCTCAATACGCTGATAGATTTCCTCGCGATGAACCGAGATGTTCTTTGGCGCATTGACGC
>JBKGZJ010000045.1:0-15114 GCA_046545635.1 Thiohalophilus sp.
TCCACCAGCGCCAGGCTGTCTTCGTTGACCGTCTCCTTGTCCGGTGAGCGATGGGTGTAGAACACCGCCTGTCCGCTGCCCAGTTCGATACGTTGCGGGGTCTCGAAGTCCTGTTTGCTGAAAAGTTGTGTCGTCGTCAGAGCCTGGCTCCTTTGTTACGCAGGTTATTGAGGGGCATGTTCAGCTCCAGCGCATAGTTTCAAGGTACTGGCGCAGTTGGCCGGCCGATTTGAATTTTTTCAAAATCAGACTGCGCTTGAGGCCGTTGACGATGTACTTGATTTCGGGCGGCTGGCGGGCATAGTGCTTCTGGCCGCCGAGTGCTTCGTAAAACACATGAATCATGTCGACGGTGTCCATGCGGATATGCTCCCGGGTGGGGGCGCCAAGGTGGAACAGATCCACCAGCTTGAGATCAAAGCGCAGCCCGAAGCCCTGCACGATAATGTTTTCCGAGTGCAGATCGCCGTGGTATTCGCCCATCGCATGGATGCACTCCATCCCCGCCGCCAGGGCATGCAGCAGGTGGACCGCCTCGAACGGGGGCAGACGTTTGCCGGCATGGCGCTGGATGAACTGACTGAGCAGCTCGCCCTCGACATATTCCGAGATCAGCAGGGTCACCGGCTCGCCCTGGACGGTGATGGTGTCCTGGTGACTGTACTGGATGACAATCGGACAGTGGCGCAGCTTGTGCAATTTGGTGGCGTAGAAGTGGGTGTTCTTGTCACGCAGATTGCGCTGCGGGAAAAACAGTTTGGCGGTGCGCTCGATACCGGTGGCCAGCTCGCGGATCAGGTAGACCTCGCCCTCCCAGCCGGCGCCCAGCTGGCGGATGACCTCGTATTTGCGAGCCAGTACCCGTCCGGGAGCCAGATTGAAGGCGTCGATTTTCCGGGTCTTTTTTGCGGGCTTTGCGGCCATGCGAGGATAAGTCTCTGTTTTTATTTCTCGTTAGATAATTTTATATATTACGGTTTGTTAATAATCCAGCGCTTTTGCCCCATGGACAGAAAAATTGTATCAGTATATTTATTCATAAAATACTTGGTCTATACTTTATGACAAGCTTTGTCCGAGGGGGAAGGGCAAGCCTGTTGACGCTGCATTTTCCCGCATGACGGATAAAAACGGCAGTACACAAGAAACAGAGGTTGGAGGAAAATGGTGAACGGTACAGTTAAATGGTTTAACAATTCCAAAGGCTACGGCTTTATTCAGGCAGAAGAAGGCGGGGAAGATGTCTTTGTCCATTATTCGGCCATCAGTGCCGAAGGCTACAAGACTCTCAAGGAGGGGCAACCGGTCTCCTTCGATGCCGAGCGAGGTCCCAAGGGGCTGCACGCGACCAATGTTGTTCCATCCGCCTAGTGTCGGGCCAGCCGGGCGTGAGAAAATCTCATGTAGAACTGAATGGCAAGCCGGTGGAAGTGCGTCTGTCCGGGCCGGCCCGGCAGGCCCTGGCGGCGCGTCACCAGCCCCTGCTTGCGGAGATGGAACTCTATTTCAGTTGTCTGATCCGTTACAAGGTTCGGTTTTATGAACAGGCGGGCAGCACCGGCGTCGCAGTCAATGACAAATTGAAACTGCACTTTCGCCCGGTAATGACGGCCAGCTGTGGTAATGATTATGAGGGTGAGGAACCCCCGCTGACCGATTTTCCCATCGAGAAACCGGCGGCCTTTACTCCGCACTGGCTGCATATTGATTATCGACATGGACAATGGCTGGGAGAGTTCGGTTACTAAACCGTGCATTGCATGTCCCGCAGGTTGTCACACGTTCCCCCGGTTTCCCTGGGCGTCTTGTTACTGAGTTTTGTATGGGTGCCTCCGGCGCTGGCGGCAGAGGTAACGCTTTTTCCGGAACAACAGATCTATCCGGTGAATGTGGCTGATCCGCGGCGCATCCAGTTCTCTGCCAAAACACTCTATTTTGATCACACCACCATTGAACAAACCAGTGAGCGTCGTTTCGATCTCAAACTGGGCGGGCGCCTCGGTCTGTTGCATATACCACGTGACAGGAATGACCGGCTGGGCTGGTTGCTGAGTCTGGATGCCGGTTTTCATGGCCAGTTTGATACCAGGGCCAGCCAGGACAATATTGGTTGGGATGGCATCTATGCCCTGATGCTCTCCTACCGGCCTGATCCCCGTGTTGCTTTCAAGTTTGGTGCTTATCACATCTCCAGCCATATCGGGGATGAATATATAGAGCGTACCGGTCGGGCCCGCATTAACTACACGCGGGAAGAACTGCAGGCCGGTATGAATCTGTCGCTGACTGACAATTTGCAATGGTATGTTGAGGGCGGACGGGCCTATGATCAACGCAACATACAGGCACAGAAGCCATGGCGTGTGCAGAGCGGCGTACAGTTCCGGCCGGGTGACTCACGCCAGCCGCAGTGGTATGGAGGATTGGATATCGGTGCCACGCAAGAGCGCGACTGGCAGAGCGATATCAGTCTGCAGGTTGGTTGGCAGATATCGACCGATAACCGGGTCTGGCGGGTTGGTCTGGAAGCCTACGACGGCAAGGCCCAGCTCGGCGAGTTCTTCCAGGATGATGAGCGCTATCTGGGTCTGGGATTATGGCTGGATATCTGAGCCGCTACACAACCGGCCTTGATGCGTATCAAAGCCATGCGCAAGTGGCCCGGGCACAATTGAGCGGCTGAATTCCAACGTGCTTTTCCGGCAGTGCGGATTCTTGGATGCAAGAGGAGACAGGAGAACGCGATGTCATTGAATATTGATAATCCTCACGGGCAGCCGGGTGGCTTCGCATTGTGGCAGCTCGGGTTTCGGCCGTTTTTTCTGCTTGGCGGTCTGGCGGCCGTTATTCTGATGGCTCACTGGCTGTTGATTTATCTCGGGCCGGTGAGTACCCCCTATTTTGCCAATCCCGCTTTCTGGCACAGCCACGAGCTGCTGTTCGGATATACCGTGGCGGTGATTGCCGGCTTTTTGCTGACAGCGGTCAAGAACTGGACCGGTTTGAACACCCTGACACAGTTACCCCTGATGCTGCTGGCACTGCTCTGGCTGGCCGGGCGTGTGGCGATTGCGGCGGGAGACGTTTTGCCGCCCATGCTGGTGCTGGTGATCGATGTCGCTTTTCTGCCCTTGTTGCTGCTGGCGATTGCCGTTCCCCTGCTCAGGGCGCGGCAATATCCCAATCTGCTGATCTTTGCCGGGTTACTCGGACTGATGACTCTGGCCAATCTGTTAACCCACCTGGATCACAGTGTCATTCGGCCGCTGGCCGGCTCCGGGATTCAGCTGATGATTTTTCTGATCATGTTACTGATCGCCATTATCGCGGGCCGGGTGGTGCCGTTTTTTACCGAAAACGGTCTGGGCGGAATCAAGCTGAAGCGCTATCCCTGGCTGGATCAACTGGCCATTCTTGCCTTGCTGGGTTATGCCCTGGTGGAACTGTTCAGCCTCGGTGAACAATTCGCCATGGTGCTGGTGGCCCTGGCCTGCCTGAGTCATGGCGCGCGCTGGCTGAGCTGGCAGCATCCCGGATTGTGGCGGGTGCCGATGCTGTGGGTATTGCATCTGGCTTATGCGTGGCTGGTATTGAGTTTGTTATTTGCTCTGCTGGCGCGGCTGGACTGGATTCCGGCCGTGGTCGAGGTTCATGCCTTTACCGTGGGTACGCTGGGGATGATGACCCTGGGGATGATGGCTCGGGTCAGCCTGGGGCACAGCGGTCGCTCTATCAGCGCATCGCGCCTGACCATTGTGGCCTTCAGCTGCTTATTGCTGGCAGCGGTCGTTCGGGTAGCCGGAGGGATCTTTGCCGGCAGCAGCTATAGTGAGAGTATTGTGTTATCGGCCACACTCTGGCTGGTTGCATTCGTTCTGTTTGTAATTGAGTATGCTCCTATACTTATCAGGCCCCGGGTCGACGGTCGGCCCGGGTAAATCCCGACAAAAAGTACAAGGAGTGAATAATGAAGCGGATGATCTCTTTAGTGATGGGGCTGCTGCTGGTCAGTTCGTATGCCTCGGCAGCGATTAAAACTGAAACGCTGACCTACCGCGATAACAACACCGAAATGAAAGGCTATATCGCCTACGATGATAGTATGGAAGGCGAACGTCCCGGCGTGCTGGTCGTTCATGAATGGTGGGGTCATAATGAATACCCCCGCGAGCGCGCCCGCATGCTGGCTGAAGAAGGTTATGTGGCTTTTGCCCTGGATATGTACGGCGACGGCAAGACCGCCGATCACCCCGACACGGCCGGCAAATTCGCCGGTGAGGTACGCAAGAACATGGAGGTGGCCGAGTCCCGTTTCCGCGCCGCATTAAAGCAACTGAAAAAACATCCCCTGACCGATGCCGATGATATTGCCGCGATCGGTTACTGTTTCGGCGGCGGTGTGGTACTCGAAATGGCGCGTCGCGGGGTCGACATCGACGGCGTTGCCAGCTTCCATGGCAGCCTGGAAACCGACAGCCCGGCCAAACCGGGCGATGTGAAGGCCCGTATCCGGGTCTATAACGGCGCGGCGGATCCCTTTGTCAAACCCGAAGCCATCGAGAGCTTCAAACAGGAGATGGATGCCGCGGACGCGGACTACCGGTTTATCAATTATCCCGACGCCAAGCACAGCTTTACCAATCCCGGCGCGGATGAAAACGGCAAGAAGTTCGAACTGCCGCTTGCCTATAACAAAGAGGCGGACAAAAAATCCTGGCAGTCGATGCTTGAATTTTTCGGGGAAATTTTCGACTGAGGATTGCTTGTCGCAATAGACGGTTAATTATTAGTCCGCCAATGCACGCAAATAAACGCGAATTATTTGTCGGTTAACATTTGTGTGCATTGGCGGAGTCCCTTTCTTTGTCCTGCTGATTGACGCAATTACCGTGTTTCCCTGATTAGTTGCCGTAGAGCTTCAATAATCTGTGGGTCGTCCCATTCAATTGCCGCATTAACCCCGTAACGAATCCGTCCCTCGGCATCGATCACATAGGTCGACGGGAAGGCGATCACCCGCCAGCGGGCGGCCTCGGCGCCGTCGTGGTCGATCAGCACCGGGAAGTTGACTTCCACCTCCTGCAGAAATTCTTTGACCTCATCGGCCTGCTGGGCGTAGTTGACCGATATCAGTTCAAACGGTTCGTCTGCCAATGCGGCACGCAACCGGTTCAATGAGGGAATCTCCTCGACGCAAGGGGGGCACCAGGTCGCCCAGAAATTAATCACCCGGACCTTGCCGGTGTAATCGTCGATGACATGCTGCCGGCCGTTGGCGTCTTGCAGATCCAGCACCGGCGGGGACCAGTCGCCGCGAAACGGCCTGAGATCAATATCCAGACCGAGTTGATCGGCGGGCGCCGGCGTTTCTTCGGGCAGGGCGGCGACAAGGTCGGGTTTGGGCACCCTGTCCAGCAGACCAATGGCGCGAAGGATTCGCGCCGGCGCCCGCTGCAAATGATCGAGGGTCGCCTCGGCCTGGTCTTCTTCATAAAACAGCGAGGTGGCGCCCGGCATCATTTGCACGAACACCTGACTGCCGCCGGAACGCAAGGCGCCAAGCAGGTCTTCCAGCTGGCTACGATTACCGTTGCGCGTGCTTTGCAGAATCATCAGCGGCATGTTGCTGGCGTAGGTTTCAGGCACATACTGGGGCGGCAGGCCCAGGGCTGGAATGCCCTGATAGGCGTTGGGTGAGAACAGGATGGCGCCGAGCAGTGTCTGGTCGTTCAGGTTTTTCTGCTGCCAGGCACGCAGGCCGCGCAGGGCCAGAATCGCCCCGTAGGAATCACTGATCAGTACCACCGGTTTGCCGCTTCGGCGCCGGACCTGTTCGATCAGGTTGCCGAGCAGCACGGGATCGACCTGGCGGATACTGGCCGAGCCGCGGGGCAAGAACAGATTCTCCAGCAGATCCACCTGCCAGGATTCGACACCCTGCTGTTGCAGGCCCCGGGCGACCCGATCGTGGCGCTGGTCAAAACCGTTATCCGAAGCAAACCAGAGGGCCAGCACCTCGCCCTCGGCGGGATAATGGCGCAGCTCGAGTTCCTGGTCCCCGACATTGAGTGTCAGCCGCGCCGGTTCGGCGGCAAGCGGCGAGGCAGAGGCAAAGAATAATAACAGGGCAATCAGCTTTACGCGCAGCGACACGACGGGGACCTCTTTGGCTTACCGGGTTAAACAGACAGGGAAAGGCGGGATTGGTTCGGGCTCAGAGTCCGTGACCTTCCAGCAGGCGCCTGACCAGCTCGCGGCTGTCGTCGTTGTCGTGTTCGTTGACCGTGGCCATATCGGTCCAGGACATGTCAGCCTCCAGGCGATAGGAACCGACATATTCGTTGGGCGGCTGGCCCCGCCAGTCCTCGGGCGAGAGCATGGAGAACCAGGTGCGTCCGTCGGGCTTGCGGTAAAGATGATAAATATGCCCCGGCTGACGCTGGAAATTACAGGCTGCCTGGTGCAGTTGTTGATCCTTCTGCGTGTCTTCGAGAACCTGGCGGGCCTCTTCCTGCAGATGACGGATCTGATCGGCGATCACGTTCAACTTGGAACTGACACGGGTGTTGATCATCTTGTCCGCTTCACTGATCTGTTTGGCCAGATCCACCAGCTCAAAGGCGGGTGCCAGGCGGCTGACCGGATAGGGGGCGGAGCGGTCTTCGCCCTGATGCAGTTCACCGGAATACTTTTTTGTGTCGTCGTCGTTTGTCATAGCGCGATATGTGGTTGAAACCGCGTCTATTGTAACAGCTTGGGAGGAGGCGGCAAAAAAGCCGCCGTTCAGGTGTGCAGGCGGCGCCGAGGCAGGCGCCCCAGCAGGCGGAACAATAACCAGATAAAGAGTGTGGCTCCAAGGCTCACTACCAGGCTGCGCCGATTTTGTTGCAGCCAGAGATTGGCGACATTCAACTGACGTTCAAGCATATGCTGGGTCAGGCTTTTATCCAGTAACGGGCGCACGGCCTGATAATGCGCGGATTCGACCCAGCCGGCATAATCACCAGACTGCCCGGCGGGGTGCCCGGCCGGCATGGCCAGCAGGGCCTCTGTGACGGCGCTGCGTAGCGTTGCCGAGGTGTCCGGCAGGGCACCCAGCGGCCACTGGGGATACAGGGCACCACTGTAGCGGAACGGAAAACCCGGCGTCTCGTTCTCTTCAAGTATCCGGACCGCCTGAGGCGTGATGCGTCCCTGACGCAAAAAGCGGTCAAAATCGCGGGCCGCCATGGCGCCGGCGGGGTAGTGGCCGGCCATGACCCCCTGCAACACGCCTTCCGCGTTGCCGGCAAAATCCACCCGGGAGAAAGCGCTGGCCGGATCCCGTTGCCGGCGTAGCAGTTCCAGCTGCACCAGTTGCCAGGCGTTGTAATCCTGTTCTGTCGTGCTGATGAATGGCGTTTGGGTGAAATCAGCAAGGTGGTTCAGCCGGTCATTATCCGCCCGGGTGAAGATGACGGCGGCGGCATGGGTGTGGGTTTGCCCCCGATCTTGCTGCGCACGGGAGACGAGCCGAACCAGCCCGGCCTGTTGTTCCAGGCGAACGTATGAGGCGGGGTGGGTCAGGACCAGATCAAATTTGCCGCGTTGCGCATCCTGTTCCAGTTCGGCCAGCTCCCGGTAGGGCAACACCTGAAAGCGCTTTTCGGGGATGCGGGACTGCAGATAGTCGGCCGTGGGTTGCCAGCGATGCATCCCGGTTTCGAAACCGTCCGGACTGAATACCCCGATCTTGATGACCTGGGCGGCCATGGCCGACTGGCCCAACAGAAACAGGATCAGCAAGGTAATGGCATGAGATGCTCGCATGCCTGTGATTATAGGAACTTCGGCGATAGAGGCGGGCAAGTGTCCCGGGAACTGTGACTGTCGTCACTCAGATAATTCGCGAGCGCCTGCAGGCTCTGATTGTTGACTGAAAGCGTGCAGAATTCGAAGGCAGGATTTGCGAGCCGGTTCCGGTTCAGCCGGGATGTCGATGCGGCTATGGTGTTATGCAGGCAGCCGTTGTTCGGCGGCAGTTTCCAATCCGTGGAGTGTCTGCTCCAGCGCCTGTTGCAGGGGTTCCAGCCCGGTCATGCCGGGCTGGCGCTCGACGTAACGCGGCTCGCCCACCGCGATGACAATGCGGGAAAAGGGCCTGGGAATGATAAAACGATCCCAGGAGGCCAGTTGCCAGTACCGGCTGGCTGCCCAGGAGATTGGCAGAATGGGCGCACCGCTCATCTGTGAGAGCATGAGCGCGCCGGGTTTGAACTTGTGAATCGGGCCGGTCGGCCCGTCGGGGCTGTTGACCGGCGAGATGCGCTCTTTGGTGATCAGTTCATACAGTTCTTTGAGGGCCCGGGCACCGGTGCGATTGCTGGAGCCGCGAATTGCCCGCAATCCCCAGGATTCGGCAATTCTGGCGGGAACTTCACCGTCGCGCGAGGGGCTGATGAGAAACCCGACCTTGAGGCCGCGTTTGCGCAGTTGCAGCATATACCAGATACCGAAAATATGGTGCTGATGCCAGTAACAGGGAATCACCGGCTTGCCATCGGCCAGAATTCGCTCGGCATGTTCCTCGCCTATCACCGCCTTGACCCGGCAGGTGAGCCACAACATATTCATCAGGCCCTTGAGCAGGGGTTTGGCCAACAGAGTCAGCAGACGGCGGCGTAGTTTCATATCAATCCATTATGTTTATAAAAAAGGACGATTTGTTCTGAAAAGGACTCTCGTCAGGACGCCGAGGCGCTCATGTTCAGAGTCGAAGGCAGGGCTGTTTGATGATGTATCCCGAAATCGAACCGGTTATATATTTTTCTCTGCGTCCTGACGGCTTTGCCAGATGTTATTTTATCCGACGACTGCCTTCGTGCCTATGCTAAAGGGTCAATCCGGGTAATGATTACCCGGCAGTTCGGGCGATCGGTGGCGATGTGGCCGGCGTAACCGTCGGCCAGGTGCAGTGGGGTCAGGTACCAGGTCTTATCCGCGAAGCGGGCCCTGTTCTCCAGCAGTTCGACCTCGTGCAGGCGGACGAGGCCTTCCCGTCCATGGGCCTTGATAACCGCCTCCTTTTGCGTCCAGAAATCGAAGAAACGCTCCGGTTTGTTCTCGCACTGCTGGGCCTCATTCATGGTGAGATATTTGTGAGTCACGTCGCTTTTCAGCGCGCGTATCTGCTCCACATCAATGCCGATCCGTCCGTCGCGCAACGCGGCGGCGCACACCAGGTTGCCCGAGTGGCTGATATTAAAATCGGCGGGAAAGGCGGAACCGGACTTGTGCGGGCTGTTGAAATCGACTGCTTCCAGGCTGAAGTCGGTAAAGCCCAGCCGGTGCATGGCCTGTTCCACCAGCCGCCAGCCCAGCGCTGACTGGACGCGGTTGGCATGGTGGCGGTGTTTGCGGATCTGTGCCTGCTTGTGCTCTGGCAGTTGCCCGAGCCATGCCTCCAGCATGGCCGGGGCGATTTTCTCCGGTTCGATATTGATATATAGTAGGCGGACTTCAGATTGACGCATAGTCGATAACCAGAATAACTCCCGACAAAATTCTCAGGCAGGTAAATGAAGGCAGCAGCAGAGGGCGCTAAACGACTCCCCCCGGGGCCGGCCGAGCCCTGCGACATTAACACGACACCCGAATCATTTGAGCGTATCGGTGGGTTACTCACCGAATATGGTGATATCTGCCGGGTTCACTCTTCCACGCGTCAGCGTGACGGCTACCTGGTGAATCACCCCGATTATCTCAAGCACATTCTGGTGAAGAACCACCAGAATTATAACAAGGGTGTGGGTTTTGATCGGGTTAAAATGTTGCTCGGTAACGGCATTATCGTCAGTGACGGGCCGTTCTGGCGCCGCCAGCGGCGCATGATCCAGCCGGCTTTCAGCCGCAAGGTGATTGCCGAGCTCAGTGAACAGATCAAACGCTGTAACCTGGAACTGTTCGCCAGCTGGGAGGCGAAGGCCGATCGCGGTGAGCCGATCAATATCACCAGTGAAGCCAGCGAGCTGGCGCTGGAGATTGTGTTGCGCTCGCTGTTCAGCGAGGATCTGGATCGGATCATCGCCGAGCAGGGCAGCAATCCGTTCTCGATTCTGACCGAGGATATGACCCGGGATATGCAACTGGTGATCAAGTTCCGGGCCCTGAGCAAGCTGATTCTGGACGTGATCGAACGGCGTCGGCGCGAACAGCCCGGACGGGTCGACTTCCTGGCTATGTTCATGGACTCACGGGACAAGGAGACCGACGCGGCCATGACCGACAGGGAACTGCTGGACGAGATCATGACCATGATCATCGCCGGCCACGAGACCAGCGCCATCACCTTGAACTGGGTCTGGTATTTTCTGGCCAAATATCCGGAGGTTGAGCACAAGCTGCATGCCGAGGTGGATGAGGCCGGCTATGATTCGATCCCCGCTTTTGACGATCTGGAGCAGTTGCCCTACGTCAAACAGGTGGTGGAAGAGGCCCTGCGCTATTATCCGCCGGTCTGGCTCTATACCCGTCGTGCCATCGCCGATGACTGGCTGGGCGAGTATTTCGTCCCGGCCGGCACCGATATCTTTATTACTCCCTATTACCTGCACCGTCACCCGCGTTACTGGTCGCAGGCGGAAGTGTTCGATCCCGAGCGCTTTGCCGAAGCGAATATCAGGGCGCAGCACAAGCAGGCCTATATTCCCTTTTCTGCCGGGCCGCGGCGTTGCATCGGGGATTTTTTTGCCACGGTCGAGATGCAGATGCACTTCGGACTGATGGCGCGAAAATTCCGCGTGCAACTGCTGGATAAGCAGCCGGTCGAACTGGAGCCGGCGGTGAATCTGCGCAACAAACAGCCTATTTATTTGCAACTGACACGTCGTTGATATTATCCCCATGCTAACTTACCAGACCCTCAACGAGGCCTTGCTTGCCAATGCCTCCGACCAGCGCACCCTGACCTATATCGAAGGTCGGGAAACCGAGCAGGTCATCACTTATCGACAGCTGTACGAGCAGGCGCAGGTGATGCTGGGTCGTTTGCAGGCCGCGGGCCTGCAGCCCGGTGACGAACTGATCATCCTGACCCGCAGCAATCCCGATTTCATCGATGCGTTCTGGGGCGCGGTCCTCGGCGGCATCGTGCCGGTGCCGGTGGCGGTGGGTATCAGTGACGAACACCGTTCCAAGCTGTACAAGATATTCAACAAACTGGAACGGCCCTGGCTGTTCACCGATGCGGAAAATCTCGCGCGACTGAAAAAGTTTGCCGAGACGCACGATATGGCGTCCGATTATGCCTTTGTCGAACAACGCACGTTGCTGCAGGATGAACGGGACAGCAAGGGTGAGGCCGGGCAACCCTGCACACCGCAACCGGAGGATGTGGCGTTCATCCAGTTCTCGTCCGGTTCCACCAGCGATCCCAAAGGCGTGGTGCTCACCCATCGCAATATTCTCACCAACCTCAATGCGATCGCCGAAGGGGCCGGTTATACCGATGCCGATATCAGCCTGAGCTGGATGCCCCTGACCCATGATATGGGGCTGATCGGTTTTCATCTGAATATGATCGCCTGCAACATGAGTCAGTGCCTGATCCCCACCGATCTGTTCAGCCGCCGGCCCCTGATCTGGTGGCAAAAGGCCAGTGAGAAAAAGGCTACCGTACTCTGTTCCCCCAATTTCGGTTATAAGCATTTTCTCAAGGCGCTGGGCGATAAAAAACTCGACGACGTCGATCTGTCGCATGTGCGGGTGCTGTATAACGGCGCCGAGCCGATCTCCGTCACCTTGATCGAACAGTTTCTGGAGGTGATGCAGGAGTACGGCCTGAAACGCGAGACCATGTTTACCGTCTACGGCCTGGCCGAGGCGACCCTGGCGGTGGCGTTCCCACAACAGGGGGAAATGTACCGCGCGGTGCATCTGGATCGCCACAAGCTGCGTCTGGATGATCGGATCACTTATGTCGACACCACTCATCCCGATGCGGTCAGCTTTGCGATCGAGGGCCCGCCGGTGCGGGATATGCAGATCAAGATTACCGATGAGCGCAATGCCACCTTGCCCGCGAATCATATCGGCGATGTGCAGATCAAGGGACCGAGTGTCACTGCCGGGTACTATCGAAACGAGGCGGCCAATCATGCGGCCCTGACCGGCGAGGGCTGGCTGAATACCGGCGATCAGGGGTTTTTGACCGATAATAACGAACTGGTGATCACCGGACGGACCAAGGAAATCATCTTCGCCAATGGCCTGAACTACTACCCCCATGATATTGAGCATATCGCCCTGCAATGCGACAAACTCGAACTGGGCAAAGTGGTGGCGTTTGGTGTGCGCCAGCCCGACAGCCAGGAAGATGAGCTGTTAATCTTTATTCTGTATCGCGGCGAGCTGGCCGATTTCCTGCCCCTGGCAAGGGAAGTGACCCATATTATCAACGAGCAAACCGGGCTGGATATCGCGCATGTCATTCCGGTCAAGCGCATTCCCAAGACCACCAGCGGCAAGCTGCAACGCCGGTTATTGGGTGATGATTATCTCCAGGGTGAATACGACAGCGTATTGCATGAATTACATCAGCTCGATAACACCGTCCATGCCGGCGAGGATGACAATCTGAGTCCGACCGAAGCTGAAGTGAAAGCCATTTGCGATGAGGTGTTAACTGACAAACCCTTGCACCTGCACGACAACTTCTTCGATGTGGGCATCAGCTCGCTGGCCCTGGCCGAGATTCATCAGCGTATCGACGACAGGCATCCCGGGTTGATCGATGTGGTGGACCTGTTCGAATACCAGACCATTGCCGAGATCTCGGCATTTATGGACCAGAAACGAGCGGGCTAGACGCTTCCCGGCTTTGCCGGTACGCCTGCGGGTGTCGAATATTGTGGCTTTCCTCTGGCGGCATCACTTCTATACTTGGGAGACAGCAAGGGGGTGTCAGCATGAGTCTGCAACTGCGTTCAGCGGCGTTTTCCGATCAACAGATTATTCCACGTCAGTATACCTGCGAGGGCGAGGATATCTCACCGCCCCTGACCTGGTCCGGCATACCGCCGGGTACCCGCAGCCTGGCCTTGATCGTCGATGATCCCGACGCACCGGATCCGCAGGCGCCGAAAATGGTTTATGTCCACTGGGTGTTGTACAACCTGCCGCCGGAAAGTAGCGGATTGGCGGAAAATAGCCGCGCGACGGGCCTGCCTGAAGGCACCCTGGAGGGGCTCAATGACTGGCAACAGCCCGGTTACGGCGGCCCCTGTCCGCCCATCGGGCGCCATCGCTATTTTCACAAGCTCTACGCCCTGGATACGGTGCTGCCCGCTCTGCACAATCCGAGTAAAGATCAGCTGCTGGCGGCGATGGAAGATCATATTCTCGCACGAGCCGAACTGGTCGGGACCTATCAGAAAGGCGATTGATGCCGGCGCCACCCGTCGGCCTGTGTCCGGATCAGTTCGCCCAGCAACTGCGCCGCCGGGCCGGGGTATTCCTGGCCGAAAGCCAGATACAGATGGGTACGGTAACTCTGGCCGCTGGCCAGCGGCAGGGGCAGTAACCGGCCGTTTTGCAGTTCGGCCTGAATCTGATGTCGCGGCAGCCAGCCGTAACCCAGTCCGTGGCGAATCGTGGTCACGGCGGTCTCGATGCTGCTGACGGTCCAGCGGTGTTCCGCCCCCAGCCAGCCGAAGTCGCGGGGCGCCTGCTGGCCGGAGTCTTTCACCACCACCTGCATCTCCTTTTCCAGATCGGCCATCTTCAGTTGGCGCCCGAGCCCGTGCAGGGGGTGATCGGGATGGGCGACGGCGACAAACTCAATTTCCAGCAGCGGATCGGCCAGACTGGCCGACGGCAACTCGGCCCCGATGACCAGATCCGCATGCTCCTGTTCCAGCGCGTCCAGCGCCCCGGACAGCACCACCTCTTCCAGCAGCACCCGGGTACCGCGATCCTGCGGGGCAAAGGCCTGCAGGGCATCGAGTAGTAGATCCGAGGGGAAGGCGGCGTCTACCACCAGCCGGATCTGCGCCTCCCAGCCCTGTTCCAGATGATGGGCCAGCGCCTCCAGGGCCACGGCCTCCTCCAGCAGCTGCCGGGCGCGGCCCAGCAGCGCCTCGCCGGCGCCGGTCAGCTGCGCCTTGCGCCCGCGCACTTCCAGCAAGGTCACTCCGAGCTGCATTTGTAACTGTTTGATCGCATAACTGAGCGAGGACTGGCTGCGATGCAGGGCCGCGGCAGCCTGGGCGTAACCGCCGTGATCGACGATGGCCTGCAGGACTCGCCACTGCTCCAGGCTGGTATGAGGGAAGCGCATAGATGTAAATATATCAATTATTTCGATAAATATAGACAGTTATTTGAACTTTTTTATCGAAATAATCGGGCCTATAGTCATCGCATGGATTTAAGGCTGCAACAGCCCCTGCGGGGGAGGAGGATCAAGATGAGCAAGGTTCTGGTGGTTTACTACAGCATGTATGGCCATATCGAAACCCTGGCCGGGGCCATCGCGGACGGGGTGCGCGAGGTGGATGGGGTAGAGGTGGTGATCAGGCGGGTCCCCGAGCTGATGCCCGACGAGGTGGCCGAACAGGCCGGCGCAAAGCGGGATCAGAGCGCGCCACTGGCCACGGTGGAGGAACTGGTGGATTACGATGCCATTATCTTCGGCACCCCGACCCGCTTCGGCAACATGTGCGCGCAGATGCGCAACTTTCTGGATCAGACCGGTTCGCTGTGGCTCAACGGTGCCCTCATTGGCAAGGTCGGCAGTGTCTTCACCTCGACCGCCACACAACATGGCGGGCAGGAGACCACGCTGACCTCTTTTCATACCACCTTGCTGCATCACGGCATGGTGATCGCCGGCGTACCTTATTCCTGTCAGGAACAGATGAACATGGAGGAGATCACCGGCGGCACCCCTTATGGGGCGAGCACCCTGGCCGGCGGTGACGGCAGTCGGCAACCGTCGCAGAACGAACTGCGCATCGCCCGCTTTCAGGGCGCCCATGTTGCCGCGCTGGCAAAGAAACTGGCGGCCTGATGCCGTTGTTGTCCTCACCGCCAGTGAGGCGGTGATTTATCAAGCTGTCACCTTTACTTAATCTGAAA
>JBKGZJ010000046.1:0-15049 GCA_046545635.1 Thiohalophilus sp.
AACGCATTCGTAATGCGCAGGTCGGGGGTTCGACTCCTCTCACCGGCACCATTTCCCCCAACACGCATCTCCCGCCTTATTTTTCTTAAATCAGCATATGCTGATATATCAGAAATCCTTGATTACATAGAAAATTTTATTTTTACGCGCGTCCACCTGTCCCGGGAACCGTCGCCCCACCAGGAAAAGTGCGTGTTAGAATCGGCGAAGACAATTACAACACCCAACGGACGGATTATGCCTGTTTATTGGTACAGGGCATTCACCTCGTCAGGCAGTACGGTGACCGGCGAACTGGCCGCCCACTCTCCGGAAGAACTGAGCCATCTGCTTGCCGGCAAGGGAATGATGCTGCAGCACGCCCGGCTGGCGCGTCGCCAGGGGGGGCGTCTCTGGCCGCGGAAATCGGTCAAGAGGCAGGAGTTGCTACTGTTCAATCAGGAGTTCATCGCCCTGGTGCGCGCCGGCATTCCCATTCCCTCGATTCTTGAGATGCTCGAGCAACGCCCCGGGCAGCCCGTGTTGCAACGGGTGATTGTCCGGGTGCGGGAAGAAGTGCAAAAGGGCGTGCCATTGTCAAAGGCCTGCGCCGATCATCCCGAGGTGTTTGATGCCCTCTACCTGACCAGTCTGAAAATGGGCGAGCAGTCGGGGCAACTGGCCCCGGCGTTGCAACGGTATCAGCGTTATCTGCGCTTGCAGCTGGCGATGCAGAAAAAAATCCGCCAGGCACTCGCCTATCCCGTCTTCTTGCTGATCACGCTGGGGGTGGCGTTGCTGGTGTTGTTTACCTTCGTTTTACCCCGCTTCGTGGCTATCTATGCCGATTTCGACGCGACCCTGCCGGCACCGACCCGGCTACTGATGCATGTGGTTGATCATCTCTATCTTTATATACCGCTCGTGTTGCTGCTCGGCCTGTTGACCAGCCTGGCTTATCGCGGCTGGGTTGCCAGTGATATCGGCCGCGTTCAACGGGATCGATGGTTGTTACGCCTGCCGCTGTTCGGCACGATTCTGCGGGTCAGGCTGGCCGGGCAGGTGTCGCGCATGTTGGCGACCCTGCTCGGCGGTGGCATGCCGCTGGTCGAGGCGATGGCCACTACCGCCGAGAGCGTTGACAACCGGGTCTATGCCCGCGGTTTGTGGCAGGCGCGTCAGCAGGTGACCGAAGGTGTGCCATTACACGAAGCATTAACGCAACTGAAGCTGTTCGAATCGACCACGCTCAGAATCATCCAGGCGGGCGAATCGGCCGGCAATCTGGATGCGATGCTGGGCGAGGTGGCCGATTATCAGGAGGGCTGGCTGGAGCACCAGTTGACTCGCCTGATGGCGCTGGTTGAGCCCGCCCTGTTGCTGGTACTGCTGGTGTTCATCGGGGGGATCATTATCGCCATGTATCTGCCCATTTTCAGCCTGGCCGAGGTGATCAAATGAACGCGGCAACCGAACAGTACATTCGCGAGGTCCTGCTGGCCCGGCAATTGCTGGAACCGGAACAGCTCGAGGCGATGCAGATCCCGGACGGTGATCTGATCAACCTGCTGGTTCAGAACCGGGTATTGAGTGAAACCGCCATCTATCAGGCTCTGGCCGATCAATATCACTTGCCCTTTGTGGATCTGGCGGGGTTCAGCGTCGATGCCGCTCTGTTCAACATACTTTCCGCCGCCCAGGCCATGCATCATGAGGTGGTGCCCTATGCGCTCGAAGAGGAGTGCCTGCAGGTGGTGACCGCCAATCTGTTTGACCCCCATCTCGAAGCCCGGCTGGAAACGCTGACCGGTCGCCGCGTTGCCTTGCGAGTCAGTACCCCGTCGGCCATTGCCGAGACGCTCAAGCGCAGTGAAGGGACCTCGCAGGTATTGCGCGATCTCTCCGAAGAGTTCAAGCCGGTGATCGTCAAGGAGACCCGCGACGGGCGCGAGGAGACCGTGCGCCTGGAGGCGGTGGATGAAGAGTCGGCGCCGGTGATCCGGCTGGTCAACTCGATTCTCAACGCCGCACTGCAACGCCGCGCGAGTGATATTCATATCGAGGCCTTCGAACACGGTATCGAGGTCAAGTATCGCATCGACGGGGTACTTTACCCGGCCACCGAGGTGCTGGCCCGCCAGCATCATGCCGCACTCATCTCGCGTCTGAAAGTCATGGCCGAACTGGATATTGCCGAAAAACGCATTCCCCAGGACGGCCGCTTCAAGCTGCGCATCGGTCAGCGGGATATCGACTTTCGTGTTTCCATCCTGCCCGGCGTATTCGGCGAGGATGTCGTGATCCGGATACTGGACAAATCAACGCTCACCGAGGGTATGCAGCAACTCAGTCTGGAAAACCTGGGTATGTCGGCGCAGACCCTGAAAAAATTTCGCAAGGCCATCCACGAGCCCTATGGCATGGTATTGATGACCGGCCCCACCGGCAGCGGCAAGACCACTACCCTGTACGGTGCGCTGAGCGAACTCAATACCGGGCAGGAGAAGATTATCACTATCGAAGACCCGGTCGAATACCAGCTTGACGGTATTGTGCAAATCCCGGTGAATGAGAAAAAGGAGCTGACCTTCGCCCGGGGGCTGCGTTCGATCCTGCGCCACGATCCCGACAAGATCATGGTTGGCGAGATCCGCGACGCCGAAACCGCCAAAATTGCCGTGCAGTCGGCACTGACCGGCCACCTGGTGTTCACCACCGTACATGCCAACAACGCCTTTGATGTAATCAGTCGCTTCAGTCACATGGGTGTGGATGTTTACAGCTTTGTCTCCGCGCTCAACTGCGTGGTGGCCCAGCGCCTGGTGCGCAAGCTTTGCTCCGACTGCAAGCGACCGGTACAACCCGAACCCGGCGAGCTGGAACAGTCGGGGCTTGACGGTGAACAGCCTCAACAGGCGCGCTGGCATGACGCCACCGGTTGCCCGGGCTGTCACGGCACCGGTTATCATGGGCGCATCGCGATTACCGAATTGCTGGAACTGTCGCCGCGTATTCGCGAAATGATTATCGATCGGCGGCCGGTCAACGATATGCAGCAGGTTGCGAAAGAAGAAGGTATGGTCACCCTGCGCCAGGCGGCGCTGGAAAAAGCCATGCAGGGGATAACCAGTTTGCAGGAAATCAATCGGGTGACCTTTGTTGATTAAACCGCAGTTCTTTACGCCCGCGCAGGCCGTCGGTATCTATGTCGATGCACAAGGTCTGACCGCTACACAGTGTGCGGCCGCGCAACCGGACCGTGTGCAATGGCGTGAATATCAGGCCCTGGAAGATGGGTCCGCCAGTGAACCAGCGGGTGACTTTTTTCAGCGAGTTCACCGTCAGGTGGGCCGGCGTTATATACCACTCAGTATCGCCCTGGCCGATCCCTGGGTCCATCAGGTGATGCTGGAGTTTGACAACCTGCCGGGTAAAACCCGGGAACGTGACAGTTTGATCCAGTGGCGCCTGGCGCGTGACTGGCAACGGGATATGCAGCAGTATGCCATCAGCTGGCAGCACCTGGGTGAGCACGCGGGGAGGCAGTGGGTCGTGGCACAGAGCATCGAACGTCAGCGGCTGGAGCCGCTGGTGCGACAGGCCCGCGCGCACGGCCTGATGCTGTCCGCTATTGATGCAATCAGTAATCTTTTATTGAACCGGTTGCCGGCACAGGACAATACGCTGTTGCTGCATCTGCAAGCGGATTACTGGAGCCTCTCGGTGACCCATGATCACGGCTGGCCAATGTACCGACGCAGCACCTGGGAGCGCCTGCCCGGGCCTGCGCAATGCGAGGCGTTCGCGGCGCAACTGGAGCGTATGGTGGTGCCGGTCAAGCCCGGGCGACTGGAACGGCTGGTCCTGGTCAGCGCGACAGAGCCGCCGCCGGCTCTGTGCGAAGCACTGGCGGCCCGGTTGGGCAAGGCGCCGGACGTGCTGGCGCTGCCCGGCGTGAAACACGCGAGCCGAACGCCCGCAGAGAGGCTGGCCATGCAGGCGGTGGGGAGCCTATGTCTCTGAAGCTGAGTTTTGTGCCGTGCGAGTATCGCGCTGTACCCGTGGTATTTGCACTGGTGTGGACGCTGCTCTTGCTGCTGCTTGTTGTCACTGTCGGTCTGCTTGTCGCTCGCTTTGAGCTGGCCGGGCAAACGGACAAACTGGCCGGGCGTCAGGCGCAGCTTCAGGAGAAACTGGAACAACACCGCCAGGCACAGGGCAACGCCCCTTCATTGGCCCAGTTCCAAAGCCTGCAACAACGCATTATCGACATCAACGAACTGGCCGGCCGTCAGGGGGCCGGGCTGTCGGCCATGCTCTCGAGAATGGAACAGCTGTTGCCGGATCAGGCCTATGTCACCAGTCTGGTATACCGGCCGGCCGATAACGAACTGTTGCTGACCGTGGAAGCCCCCAGTGCCGAGCAACTGACCGGTCTGCTGCAGGCGGCGGAGGCAAGTCGCCGCTTCAGCGAAGTGTTGTTGACGCGCCAGAGCCAGGAAAACCGGCGCGGTCAGCGCCTGATCCAGTTTGAAATTCGCCTGCGTGCGGCCGGGAGTTAGGCATGCGTGACGGGTCCCGACAACTGCGTTATACCGCACGATTTCCGGCGACCCGCTACGCGCTGCTGGTCCTGCCGGCGGTGTTTCTGCTGCTGTTCATCGTCTGGCTGGGGATATGGCGGCCGGTGGCGGTCGAGCATGCGAGATTGAGTGCGTCGGTTGCCGAGACCCGTCAGACCTTGATGTCGCTCATGCGCCTCAACGAGTTGCATGATGAATATCAATATACCCTGAAGGCCGTGGAGGAGATCGAGACCAAGCTGGAGCGGGTGATTCCGCTGTCCGAGTATGTGGAGCGGCTCAACGCACTGGCGCGTGAAAGCGAGGTGCAGATTATTAACGAGTCGCGCCAGGTGGGCAAGGCGCAGGAAGGTTATTTGCCCGTTTATCAGGAGCTGGTGCTGGAAACCGGTTACGCTTCCCTGCGACAGTTCCTCTCCGGATTAAGCAGCCTGCCGACCTGGACCGTGGTCAATGAAATGCGTCTGGACAAACAGCGTGACAGTGACCTGTTAAAAGCCAATCTGGTGCTGGTGACTTTCCAGAAGCAAAATGGAGAAGTGGTCGAATGAGCGGGCGGATGAATATCTTGCTGCTGACTGTGGCGCTGCTGGTGGTTATCAATGTCTGGCGCTGGTGGCCGCAGGTCGAAGAGGTGACGGGCCAAACCAGCGCGCCACCGGAACAGATGCATAATATGACACTGAATCTGGCCGGCTATGAACCGGCCGGCGGCGAGCTGGTCGAGGTAAAGCGCGATCTCTTCTCGCCCGTCGATGAGGCGAAGCCCGAACCCGAACCACCGTCGGAAACAGTGCAGACAGAAGAACCGCCCGCCGGTAATACAAAGCGCGAAACGGAGCCGGAGGAGCTGGCACGGTACAAACTGGTGGGGGTGCTCTCCCGCAACGGTATCAAACAGGGGTTTCTGGTCCGTGGCGAGGATAACTTCCGGGTACGGCACGGGGATCGTCTTGAACAAGGTTTCCGGGTCGAGGAAGTCACCCTGACCAGTGTAACCCTGAGTGATCCAGAAAGTCGGACCTCCAAAAAGATTGAACTGGAATAAAACAATGAAAAAAATCGAACACCATGGAATCGGATTACTGTTGCTTGCCACACTGTTGCTTGCAGGTTGCGCCACTCAGCTGGAGCGGACGATCGATCAGGCGGAAGCATATGCCAGTCGGGGGGAGTGGACCCAGGCGGTGATCGAATACCGCAAGGCATTGAATCGCGATCCCGGCAGTATCGCGCTGAAATCCCGGTTGCAACAGGCCGAGATGAAAGCGGCGGATTACTACTACCAAAAAGGCCGGGAGCTGCTGGAGCAGGGTAATATTGACGGCGCCGCCGCGCAGTTTCAGCAGGGACTGGTCGCCAAACCGCGGCACAGCAAACTGACCCAGGCCATGCAGGATGCGCTGGCAAGAAAAGAGGCCGACGAACTGTATACCGAAGCCTTGCGTAATCAGGAGCTGGAAAAACATGCCGATGCCAGAGCCCTGTTGAAAAAGGCGCTGGAGATCTATCCGGGTCACAAGAAAGCCAATGAACTGCATCAGGCGTATCTGCGCCGCAGTGAAGCGGAAGACAAGCGCGGTCTGGTGCTGGAATCGAAAGAGCCGATCACTCTCAACTTCAAACAGACCGAACTGAAAACCGCGTTTGATTTTATCGTCAGCGAGTTCGGCATCAATGTTATTTTTGACGAGGCGGTGAAAGACGATCCGGTGACCCTGTATGCCAGCGACGTGACCTTTGAGCAGGCCCTGAATCTGATGCTGCGCACCACGCAGACGTTCTACAAGCAAATCGGCCGAAATACGATTTTGATCGCACCGGACAGCTCTGACAAACGCGGGCAGTACGAGGATCATATTATTCGCACCTATCACCTCAAGTCGGTCGCGGCCAAGGAGATGTCCAATATTCTCAAGAGCGTGCTGGGCATCAAAAAGCTGATCGTCAATGAAGAACTCAACTCAATCATTATCCGCGATACCGGCGAGATGCTGGAACTGGCCGAGAAGCTGATCGCCACCAACGATCGCAAGCCGGCTGAGGTACTGCTGGAAGTGGAGATTCTGGAAGTCAATCGCACCAAGGCCGAACAACTGGGGCTGGATTTCGGCTCCCAGATTGGGATCAGTTACGATCCCTTTGTCGGTTCTTTCGGCACTGCGCTGGCTGCAGGTACGGTCACGCTGCCCGATATCACCTTCCGCTATTTCAAGCAGGATGTCGACGCCAAGACCCTGGCCAATCCAAAGCTGCGGGTGATGGACAGCAAACAGGCCAAGATTCATATCGGCGATCGGATTCCGTTGCGCTCTTCGACCATTCAGGATGCCACAGGCCAGACCCGTACCACGTTTGAATACCGTGATGTCGGTATTCGACTGCAGGTGGAACCGGACATCCATCTGGATAACGCCGTGACCGTGCAGCTGAACCTCGAAGTCAGCTCACTGGGACAAAACCTCGGTACATCGGATGAGCCGGCATTCAGCATCGGCACGCGCAACGCCGATACCTTCATGCTGCTCAAGGACGGCGAGACGGCCATCCTCGGCGGACTGATTCGCGACGAGGATCGCCGCACCCGGGTCAAGGTGCCGGGCCTGGGTGAGATACCCGTGATCGGCAGTCTGTTTTTTACCAACTATGATGATTCCACCACGCGCACGGATGTGCTGTTGACCATCACCCCGCGTATTGTGCGACCGTGGATACTGCCCGGTGAGGCGGAGCGCAGGCTCTATTCCGGTACCCAGGATCAGTACACTACCCGACCGCTGTTTGCCTTTCTGCAGGAGGGCGTCGAAAGTGGCGACTCGGCCAGGATAAAACTGGGTGAGACTGATGCGACCGCGGACCCCGCGCCGTCCGCGCCGAGCCCCTCGACGGCGTCCGCTGCGGGGCAGCGCGGGATTCTCAGTTTTGGTCAACCGACCTATACCATCGGTAACGATCAGGAAGTGTCGATCGCCCTGCAGGCCGAGAACTTCCCGGCCATAGGCGAGATGCCGGTGGAGTTACTGTTCAATCCCAACCTGATGGAGTTCGTTGGTCTGGACAAGGCGGACATCGACGGGGAGATCGAGGTGACCGAGGAGGCCGATAAGGGGATCATCCGGCTCAATCTGCGCGATATTACCGCTCTCCCGGAGGAGGCGACCACGCTGGCCAGACTGAAACTGAAGAGCAAGCAAACCGGGGTCTCTTACCTGATTTACAAATCGCCGACCTATACCGATGCCGAAGGAGAGTCGCAGCGTGCCAACATCCGCGCCTCCCGTATCGTTATCCAGTAGCGGCCGCAGCCGCGGCATCAGCCTGATCGAGCTGATCGTCACCCTGGTGATCCTTTCGATACTGGCCGGTGCCGCCTTGCCCTATGCCCAGATGACGGTCCAGCGCGACAAGGAGCTGGAGCTGCGCCGGGCCCTGCGCGAGATCCGTACGGCAATCGATGCCTTTCACGCCGATTGGCAGGCCGGCAGACTCCCGCGCTTCACCGACGCCGCCAGCGAGGAGGGCTATCCGGAAAATCTGGCGGTCCTGGTCGAAGGTGTGGATCTGGCCACCGCCGGGGGCAAGCGCAAATATTACCTGCGCCGGATCCCGCGCAACCCTTTCGCGGAGGATCCCGCCGCACCGCCCGCGCAGCAGTGGCAACTGCGCAGTTACCGGGATGATCCCGATGCCACGTTATGGGGCGGAGAGGATGTGTATGATGTTCGGGCAGACACCGACAGGAAGGCAATCGATGGTTCACAATTGCACAACTGGTAAACGGCAAACCGCTTTCAGCCTGATGGAACTGCTGGTGGTACTGGTGCTGATCGCGCTGCTGGCCGCGGTGGTCACCCCGGTCGTCACCAATTCCATCGAACGCGCCAGAGAATCGACCCTGAAGGAAAATCTGTTCGTGATGCGCAAGGCCATCGACGACTTTTACGCCGACCGGGGTGAGTATCCCGCCGATCTGGCCTCCCTGGTGGAAGAAAACTACCTGCGTCGGATTCCCGACGATCCGATCACGGAGAGAAAACAGTGGAAACCGATCCATGCCGAAGGCGATAACGGCGGGGAGGTGGGTATTATCGACGTGCGCAGCGAGTCGGACAAAACCTCCCGCGAAGGGACCCCTTACAATGAATGGTAACGGAGCAACTATGCTGAGACTAAAACACCAACGCGGCTTCTCGTTAATGGAACTGCTGATCGTGATGGTCATCCTCGGCCTGATCGCCGCCTCGGTCGGCCCGACCCTGTACAAACGCATCGGTCCCGCCAAACAGACCGCTGCCCGGGATCAGATCCAGAGCTTTACCACCGCCCTGGACAACTTTTTCATCGACGTTGGCCGCTATCCCACTACCCAGGAAGGGCTGGAGGTATTGCGTAAAAAACCCGAAGGCAACGATAAATGGGACGGCCCCTATCTGAAAAAAGAGATCCCCGGCGATCCCTGGGGCAACGACTACATCTACCGCGCCCCGGGCCGCAGCGGCGGCTACGAAATCACCTCCTACGGCGCCGACGGCGCCGAGGGCGGCGAGGGGGAAAACCGGGATATCAACAGCTGGGAATCATAGCCCTTCGGACAAGGGCCAAGGGACGAGGTACGAGTGACGAGGAAAACATTAACCGCGAAGACACGAAGACACGAAGTGCTGAGTACCGGGTTCTGAGTGCTGGGCAAATCGTCATTCCGGCGCAGGCCGGAATCCATGACTACTGACGACTGTCTTAAAGGATTGCACAGTAGCGCAGGTCACGCTGGCGATAGCCTGCGTGATACAACCCCGAACCGAAGTAGAATCTGTAGGAGCGGCTGCGCCGCGACAGACCTCGCCGACTGCACGGCCTGTCGCGCCCAGGGCACTCCTACGATCCATGGGACAGACACTGACGATGGTCTAAAAGGAACTGGATACCAGATAGCAGGATTATGAAACAACAACGCGGCTACACAATACTGCTTGCCATGGCGACACTGGTCATCGTCGCCATCCTGGCTGAGACAGTGCATGTCTCCAGCCAGTACCGCGTCAAGCGGGATAAAGAGGCCGAGCTGCTGTTCCGCGGCCAGGCCTATCTGCGCGCCATCGACAGCTATTACCGCGCCAAACCCGATATCCAGACCTATCCGAAACAACTCGAGGATCTGCTCAACGATCCCCGCTTTGCCAACAAGCGCCACATCCGCAAATTATACAAAGATCCGCTCACCGGCGACGACTGGCGCCTGCTGCGCGGCATGGACGACGGCATTGTCGGTGTCGCGTCCACCAGTGACGAGACGCCGCTTAAACAAACCGACTTTCCCGCCCCCATACAGGCATTTGAAGGCCGTACACGTTACAGCGAATGGGCATTCGAACACCAACCACCAAATCCGACCCTGCCCACTCCGGCGGACAGGGTCGAATGACGAGTGCAATATCTGACCCAATATCGGATGGTATTGTCACCATCAGTTGTAGGCGGATAAAGCGAAGCGTATCCGGCAGGGGCCTCCCCGCCTGTCCGTGCCGGGGGACAAGAACAACCTTGAATCACGAAGCGTAGGGTGCGTTCCACGCACCTTATCCCTCTGATTTGTATTCCCACGCTTCCCTCATCCCTGTCAGAAGGTTCCGCAGGGCTCAGGCAATGCTGTTCGAGATCAAACTCAATAAAATAAGAAATTCAGTGAGTGCTAATTATTACGCTGTTTCGTGCAGGTTGGGGTGAGCCTGAGGTAGCCCGGGCAAAAAAACTCCGGTTCCGCGCAGTTTGAGACAACGGATCGATCCCCTCGTTTTCGGTTTAAAAAACCTGAACAAATAACTGATTTCACACAAAAGTCATATTCTCAGAGAAACTCCGGACGGTTTGTTAAAAAGGCGTGATGACAAACCCAGGGTAAACCCTGAGTTGAAACAGGATGAAAAGTCAGGTAGATTGTATGCCATTGTCCCGGGTTTGATCCGGGACAGGTAACGTCAAATAACAACAGTCGATCAACCAGGGAAGGAAATGCGATAACAGGGACTCGTCGGCGAGTGTACCCCCCCTACAGCCCGCCACCTCGCGAATCCCCGCTGCATGTTGTCGTGTTCATCCGAACGGATGTGATCAAAAACAGGGAATACTGCGTGGATTGCTCAATGTTATCCATGCCGTTGTTGTCATAACAAGCCGGGTAAACAAGCAGAATAAAAAGGACGGGGATCATGCTGTTACGGATGGGGATAACACGGGGCAGGGGGTTGCTTGCCTTTATCATACTGGCGGTTGCCAGTGTCTTGCTCGTCGCGGCGGCCGAAACGACCCGCCAGCCGGCCTATATCGACGCGGTCTGGGTGGCGGAGCAAAACCGGCTGGTCAAATATTCCCGGGAAACCGGCGACACGGTTCTGGATATCCCCGATTTTGAAAAACTGCAGAAAATGGCCGTGGACAGCCGCAACGGCCGGCTCTGGGCCGCCGACCACGCGGCACTGTATCGCTACGATTTCACCGGCAAGCAGCTGACCCGGATTGCCTATGCCGATCTGCCGGCGGCGCAAAACCGTGCCGGCAAGGACAAAGACAAGGACAGGCAGCGCGATCAGGCGAGGGAGGAACACGACACGGACGAATCGGATGCCCGCTTCAAAATCGAAAAACTGCGGATCGATCCCGCCGACCAGTCGCTCTGGCTGCTGTCCCGCCACACCCTCTACCACCTCGGTCCCGACGGGGCGCTGCTGGAACATCTTGTGGTGGACGAACGCGCCGTCGATCTGGCGATCGCCGCCGAGGAGGAACAGCTCTGGCTCGCCGGCAAACGGCGCATCCAGGTTTATCAGAAAGACCTGCAACAGAAGTTGCGTGAGGTCGACATCGCCGGCCGTCACGGCGGCGCCATCGAACAGATCGCCTACGATCCGACGCTGGAACAGCTGTGGGTGTTGACCGCCAGGAACCTGCTGCGCCTGAATGAGCAGGACAGCGTGGTCTTTGAGCAGCGCCTCAAACAACCCGATACCTTTGAAATCGACGGACAGGGCAATGCCTGGCTCGGCACCCGGCGCGAGCTGGTTTACCTGAGCAGTGACGGACAGGAGCTGGCCCGGCTCAGGCCCTTCGACAAACAAAGCGAAAAGATCATTCGCCATCTGGCCGTGGACCCGGCCGATCAATCCGTCTGGGCGGCGGGCAGGCATGAACTGGTCCATGCGGACATCACCGGCGATATCCGCCAGCGGATCGACAGCGGCGATAAAATCCGCGACCTGGCGCTCTACCGGGATACCATCCCGCCCACTATCCAGTTCATCCTGCCGCCCGATGAGAGCCTCACCAACAACCCGCTGCCGACGCTTCAGCTGCTGCATGAGGACGACGGCATCGGCGTCGATCCGCAAACGCTGGCGATCACCCACGCGGACACCCCGTTATCCGTCAGCTGCACCCACAGCCTCGATACCGCCGTCTGCGAACCACAACAGCCGTTGGCCGACGGGAGGATTCGCCTCGAGGCCACGGTCGAGGACTATGCCGGCAATCTGTCGGAGCCGGCCGGCGTCGCGTTTGATCTGGATACCGTGCCGCCGACAATTACCGTCGACTCACCCCCCAGCCCCTATGCGACCAACAACCCGCAACTGGCCCTCCACGGTAGCCTGAGCGAGCCCGCCACCCTCACCCTCAACGGCCAGCCCGTCGCGCTGGATGCGCAGCTCGATTTCCAGACCGACGTGGCACTGCAGGAGGGGAATAATAACCTGGTGTTACAGGCGACCGATCCGGCCGGCAACACCGCACAGGTCGAGCTGCGGGTGATTCTGGATACCCGGCCGCCGGCCAAACCCGATGCCGCGAAGATTACTGTAAGCACGCCGGAAGAGGGGCAGGTGAGCATTGCCGGCGACACCGACAGCGTCGAACCCGCCAGTCAGGTCAAGGTTACCAATACACGAACCGGTGAAACCGTCTCGAAGCCGGCCGACAACAACGGTGCATTCAGTCTCACGCTCGCCGCGCAGGGCGGGGACAGCCTGCGGATCAGCGCCACCGATGCGGTGGGCAATGTCAGCCCGGTGCTGGAGCTGATAGTGGAAGCCGGGCCGGGCGACGTCGGACCCCTGCCGCCCGATCCGGCCGAGGTGGCACCGGAACTGTCGGCAACCGGTGTTACCCCGTTTCACGACGCCACCGCGTTTCTCTACAGCGGCGACAATCCCATCCAGCGCGACGCAGAGCCCGGTGCCATCGAGGACGACCGGGCGACAGTCGTGCGCGGCCAGGTCTTGACCCGCGATAACCAGCCACTCAGTGGCGTGACCGTCACGATCAAGGATCACTCCGAACTGGGCCATACCCTCAGCCGGGCCGATGGCGCCTTTGATCTGGTGGTCAACGGCGGCGGCGTGGTCACCGTGCAGTACGAGCGCGACGGTTATCTGCCGGTGCAGCGCAAGATCGATACCCCCTGGAACGATTACGTCTGGTTGCCCGACGTGGTGATGATTCCGCTGGATGAACAGGTCACCCCCATCGATCTGACATCCTCAGAGCCCATCCAGGTCGCACAGGGTAGTCCCGTCACCGACGACGACGGCACCCGTCAGGCCACACTGCTATTCCCACAGGGCACCCGGGCGGAAATGATTATGCCTGATGGTACCACCCGGTCTCTCGATACGCTGAACGTCCGCGCCACCGAATACACCGTCGGCGACAACGGCCCCGAAGCCATGCCCGGCGAACTGCCGCCGATGAGTGGCTACACCTACGCGGTGGAGTTGTCAGTGGACGAGGCGATGGCCGCCGGTGCCAAACATGTGCAGTTCGATCGCCCCGTACCGTTCTATGTCGACAACTTCATCGGCTTCCCGACCGGCGAGATCGTCCCGGCCGGCTGGTATGACTCTGACAAGGCGGCGTGGGTGCCCTCGGATAACGGCCGGGCTATTGAAATCCTGTCCATCAACGGTGACATCGCCGAGCTGGACGTGGACGGCAATGGCTCGCCCGCCGATGCCGAGGCCCTGCAGGAACTGGGTATCACCGACGACGAACGCCGCCAGCTCGCCAGCCTCTACCAGCCGGGTGACAGCCTGTGGCGCACGCCCGTCGAACACTTCACGCCCTGGGATTGCAACTGGCCGTATGGGCCGCCAGAAGGTTCGGAGCCACCGACAGATGAATTGCCAGAAAAGAAAGATGAGGATGATCCTGAAGACCCATGTGAGAAAGGTGGGTGCGTCATTGAGGCTGAAACTCAGGTACTGGGTGAGACTATACCTGTCGTTGGGACGCCATATACGTTGAATTACCGATCAAATCGCGTTGATGGGTTTGAGTCTAGCCGGACTATTGATATCCCTATCAGTGATGATGTGATACCGGACACGTTAAGGCGTATTGAGCTCGAAATTCGGATAGCAGGACAGGTGCATCGACATTCATTTGAACCAAAACCGAATCTGAGTACTACTTTTGTCTGGGATGGTAAAGATGCGTTTGGACGACCAGTACCTGGCTCATCTGTTCTCTCTTACAAATTGCGGTATGTATATCCGGCTGTTTATCTTGGATCATCAAATTTTGAGGGCGCTTTTAACCGAGCAGGAAATAGTGGTATCAGAATTGACGGTAGTCGTGATTTGTCTGAAATAGGTTTTAGTCGGAAATACAAAGTGTCCCTAAACGGTGAAGTAAACTATACGGCTATAGGGGGGTGGACTATTGAGTCACATCATTTTTATACCAGCAAGGATAGTATTCTTTACCGTGGTTCTGGAGATTCTCGCTCTGTATTAGGAATGGGGGATATTATAAGCACTGTTGTAGGAGAGACATGGTTTGGTTTTTGGCTTAGTCATCCTGGCGGCGTTGCATCATCTCCTGACGGGAATCTATATGTGGCAGATACGGGAAATAATCGTATTAGGTATGTTAGTAAAAATGGTGTTGTTAGAACTATAGCCGGGAGAGATTCTGGTGGCTTTAGTGGAGACGGAGGAAAAGCTATCCACTCAAGATTAGAGGCACCACGTGATGTGGCCGTTGATTCTGAGGGTAATATTTATATTGCTGATACTGGTAACCATAGGATAAGAAAAATTGATACAGATGGGATAATCACTACTTTTGCTGGGTCAGGGTCAGAATATCAAGGAGGCTATGGGGGTGATAATTATTTGGCAACAGAAGCACGATTGAGCAGTCCAGAAGCTGTTGCAATCGGTATAAATGGTAGCATTTATATTGCTGATACAGGTAATAATCGAATACGTCGTGTTGGCCCTGATGGAATTATTACTACTATCGCTGGTAATGGGGAGAATGGTTATAACGGAGACGAGATTATTTCTATAGAAGCGAGTCTCAGTCGCCCAGAAGATATAGATGTTGGGGATGATGGAGTAGTTTATATAGCAGATCATAATAACAATCGTGTACGTCGTATTGGAAAAGATGGGGTTATTACTACGGTGGCCGGAGATGGTCAAGAGGTATATGAT
>JBKGZJ010000047.1:0-14975 GCA_046545635.1 Thiohalophilus sp.
TTGAGATGAGATTATGTTGATTTTTGAACAATCGCGAAGTGGTCGGACCAATCCGCCGCAGGCTCCATTGCAGGATGTGGCGATCGATGATATCCCAAAAGAGTTCCGGCGTCAGTCGAAGCCGGCCTTGCCGGAGGTGTCCGAGATGCAGGCGGTGCGCCATTACACCCGGCTGTCGCAGAAGAACTTCTCTATCGATACCCATTTTTATCCGCTGGGTTCCTGCACCATGAAATACAACCCGCGCGGTTGTAACACCCTGGCGATGTTGCCCGGCTTTTTGCGTCGTCATCCGATGAGTCCGGACAGCATGAGTCAGGGCTTCATGGCCTGCATGTACGAGCTGCAGGAGATGCTCAAGGACGTCACCGGCATGAAAGCCGTCTCGCTGGCGCCGATGGCCGGTGCCCAGGGTGAGTTCACCGGGGTGGCGATGATTCGCAAGTATCACGAATCCCGCAACGACGATGAGCGTACCGAGATTCTGGTGCCCGATGCGGCGCACGGCACCAACCCGGCGACCGCGGTGATGTGCAATTACAAGGTGCGCGAGATCCCGACCAATGACGAGGGCGACGTGGATCTGGAAGCCCTGAAAGCGGCAGTCGGTCCGCAGACCGCCGGGATCATGCTGACCAATCCGTCGACCCTGGGCGTGTTCGAACGCAGGATCAAGGAGATTGCCGACATCGTGCACGAGGCCGGTGGTCTGCTCTATTACGACGGCGCCAACCTCAATGCGATTCTGGGCAAGGTTAAGCCGGGCGACATGGGCTTTGACGTGATTCATATGAATCTGCACAAGACCTTCTCCACCCCGCACGGCGGCGGCGGTCCCGGTGCCGGTCCGGTGGGCGTCAGTCAGCGGCTGGAACCCTATCTGCCGGTGCCGTTGCTGAGCAAGGAGGGCGATCAGTACCGCTGGCTGACGGATAACGAACGGCCCGACTCGATCGGCAAGCTGTCCACCTTCATGGGCAATGCCGGGGTACTGTTGCGTGCCTATATCTATGCGCGGCTGCTGGGCAAGGAAGGTATGCACCGGGTCAGCGAGTTTGCCACCCTGAACGCCAACTACATGATGGCCCGGATGCGCGATGCCGGTTTCGAACTGGCCTATCCGCAACGTCGCGCCACGCATGAGTTTATCGTCACCATGCGCAAGCAGGCCAAAGAGCTGGGCGTCAACGCCATGGATTTTGCCAAGCGACTGCTGGATTACGGCTTTCATGCGCCGACCACCTATTTTCCGTTGCTGGTGCCCGAGTGTCTGTTAATCGAACCGACGGAAACGGAAGCAAAAGAAGATATCGATGCCTTTATCGAAGCGATGATTGCAATCCAGAACGAGGCACAATCCTCGCCCCAGACCGTGAAACAGGCACCGTATACCTTGCCGGTGCGTCGTCTTGATGATGTCAAAGCGGCCAAGGAGCTGGATTTAGCCTGGAAACCCGAATGATTTTGGGTCAAACTGGCTGATTATGAACGAGCTCAAACGCATCTGGCGGGCGGGTGGCTACAGCTGGCAGGGGTTACGTGCTGCGGTAGTGCATGAGCCCGCCTTTCGTACCGAATTGATCCTGTTTGTGATCCTGGCTCCTTGCGTATTCTGGCTGGGACAAAGTCTCCTGGAATACGCACTGTTATTCGGCACCCTGTTTCTGGTGTTACTGACCGAGCTGATGAATTCCGCGATTGAAGCCGTGGTGGATCGTTTCGGCGGTGAACAACATGAATTGTCCGGCCGCGCCAAGGACCTGGGCTCTGCAGCGGTTTTTATCGCGCAGGTCAACGTTCTTGTAATCTGGGGTCTGTCGCTTTACGGCCGGATCAACAATTAACGCTATAAACCTTAGGAGTAATCTATGTCTGCTTTAATCTGTGGCTCTTTTGCCTATGATACTATCATGGTGTTCCATGATCAGTTCAAAAACCATATTCTGCCCGACAAGGTACATATTCTGAATGTCTCCTTCCTGGTTCCGGACATGCGTCGTGAGTATGGCGGCTGCGCCGGAAACATCGCCTACAACCTCAAGCTGCTGGGCGGTGAACCTCTGCCGATGGGCACTGTTGGTACTGATTTCGGACCCTATGCCGAGTGGATGGACAAAAACGGCATCAGCCGCAAGCACATCAAGGAAGTCAACAGCTATACCGGCCAGGCTTTCATTACCACCGATAAGGATGACAACCAGATTACAGCGTTCCATCCGGGAGCTATGGGCTTTTCCCATGAAAACCGGGTGCAGGATGCCGAGGGCGTCAAGGTCGGACTGGTTGCACCGGATGGCCGTGATGGCATGCTGCAACATGCCGAACAGTTCGCTGAACTGGGCATTCCGTTCATTTTCGATCCGGGCCAGGGCCTGCCGATGTTCAATGGTGAAGAGCTGATGGATTTTGCCGAAAAGGCCAGCTATATCGCTCTGAATGACTATGAAGCGCAGCTGTTTGAAGAGCGCACCGGCAAGTCTCCGCACGAACTGGCGGAAATGGTCGATGCCCTGATTATTACCCGTGGTGGTGAAGGTTCGCACATCTATACACGGAAACATCGCCATGAAATCCCGACCGCCAAAGTCAAGGGCATTAACGATCCGACCGGTTGTGGTGACGCCTATCGGGCCGGCATTCTGTACGGTCTGTTGAACGATATGGATTGGGAAACCACCGGGCGTATCGCCTCACTGATGGGTGCGATCAAGGTTGAGTCAACCGGTCCGCAAAATCACAGCTTTACCATGGACGAGTTCAAGCAACGTTACAAAGACAGCTTTGGCATGAGCCTGTAAGAGAAAAAGCCCGCTTATGCGGGCTTTTTTATTCAGGCGGGAGCGGCTACTATGGATAAACACACCCCTCTACAGTCCGGCCGATCATGAAAACTTTCATTTGTGAGTGCGGGAACACGCTGCATTTCGAGAATAGCCGCTGCATGGCATGCGGCCGTCAGCTCGGTTTTATCCAGGAGGATATGCGACTCAGTGCCCTGGAGCCGGCGGACAACGGACAGTGGCGATCGCTCGCCAATGGTCAGTATTACCGGCAATGTGCCAACTACCGGCAATACGATATTTGTAACTGGCTGGTTCCCGCCGAAGATGGTCAGACCTATTGTCACTCCTGTCGACTTAACCGGATTATCCCCAATCTTTCTGAATCACAGAATATTAAACTCTGGTATCGCATTGAGATTGCCAAACGGCGCCTGCTCTATACCCTGTACAAACTGAAATTGCCGGTAGTCGACCGCAAACAGGATGCACAGCAAGGTCTCGCATTCAAGTTTATGCAGGACCAGACCCGCTATGATGAGTTCAGCAACACTGTCACGGAAGTAAATCAGGTGATGACCGGCCATCATAACGGTGTGATCACCATTAATATTCTTGAAGCCGAGGACAGTGCCCGGGAACAGATGCGGGAACAGATGAACGAGGGCTATCGTACTCTGCTGGGCCACTTTCGGCATGAGATTGGCCATTATTACTGGATGCGATTGATCAAGTCAGGCGGGAAACTGGAGAGTTTCCGGGAACTGTTTGGTGATGAGCGCCAGGATTACAAGCAGGCAATAAAAAACTATTATCGGCAGAAAAATCTGTCCACCTGGCAGGATGGATTTATCAGTGCCTATGCCAGCGCACATCCCTGGGAAGACTGGGCGGAGACCTGGGCGCACTACTTGCATATGGTGGACACGCTGGAAACTGCCAATGATATCGGCTTTCGTATTCAGAATGATCCGCACGCGTCTGGCGACGAAGCAGGTGAAAGCGATCTCTCTTCGGTAAAAGGAATGAATTTCGATGCCCTGATGGACGACTGGACCAGCCTGACCATCGGCCTCAACGCTCTCAATCGCAGTATGGGCCTGCCGGACGCCTACCCCTTCGTCCTGTCCGCCCCGGTACTGGAAAAACTCCGCTACGTCCATCACCTTATTACCACGCGCCAGGCATGAGTCTATTTTCTGATGTCAGGGACATTAACGCAGAGGGCGCAGAGGCGCAAAGTCGCAGAGGAATGAAAATTTAATTTTTCAAAACTGGTTCAAGCGAACTTACCTGGTGATATATAAAGGGCAAGCAAGCCCGGCGATACAGGAACTAATAGCCCCAGGCCCGGACTTTATTACCTGGCCTGATAAACTTTTTTCTCTGCGCCTCTGCGCCTCTGCGTCCTCTGCGTTAAATTCGAAGAAATTGAGAAGTGGTAAAGAATCCAGCGGACCTACTCGTCTTCCCAGTCGAAGCGGGGCAGGCGGTTGAAGGAGCGTTTGAGACCTTCGTTCCAGCGTTTTTGCAGGGATTTGTAGATGGGGGAGTTGAGGGTGAGGGTCATGTGCCGCGGCTCTTCCAGGCTGTTGGTCTGATAGATTGCCAGCTCCAGGGGCGGGCCGACGGAGATGTTACTGCGCATGGTGGAGTCGAGCGAAACCAGCGCGCAGCGGGCGGCGTCTTCCAGCGAGGTGGAGGGGCCGATAATCCGATCCAGGATAGGCTTGCCGTATTTGTTCTCGCCGATTTGTAAGAACGGGGTTTCCGGCGAGGCACTGATATAGTTGCCCTGGGGATAGATCAGATAGATCTCCGGCTCCTTGCCGGCGATTTGGCCGCCCACAATGAAGCTGGCCTCGGCGGTGCTTTTTGAGGTTTCCATGGCGGCGGCGTGCTGTTGCTGCTCACGCTGACTGAGCTGGCCGAGATAATGGGCTGCCTCGTAAAGATGGCCTGCCAGGGCCAGATTCATCCCGGCATCGGGATTTTCCATATCCTTGTGAATATGATTGATCACGGCCTGGGAGGTGGCCAGGTTGCCGGCGGTGAGGATGACGACAGTCCGCTCGCCGGGCCAGCTGAAACGGTGCATCTTGCTGTAGGTGGTCACGTAATCCACCCCCGCATTGGTGCGCGAGTCAGAGGCGAAGACCAGGCCCTTGTTAACCCGAATAGCGAGACAATAAGTCATGTTATTTATCGAATACCCGTCGAAAGAAGCATGCAAAATGATGGTAAGAGCCTGAGTTATGGTCGTATATTTGCCTGGGATTGTCCATCACGTTATGCTGGAAGTGACATAACAAGAAGGCGATCAACACCATGGCGATACGCTGGGGCAGCTACAAGGTCAAGGGAATTTACGACGAACTGATACGGGTCAGCGGACGGCCGCGTCCGGCGGCACAGGCCCTGTGTGACTATCTGCGCGCCCTCAAGGACCGGGATATCGAGGAGTACAAGGCTGCCGCCGAGACCGCCATCCATGTCATGGGGATTACCTTTACGGTCTACTCGGAGGAGGAGGGCTCCATCGACCGTGCCTGGCCGTTTGATATTATTCCGCGCATTATTGATCGCAGTGAGTGGCAGCAGGTGGAGGCCGGGCTCAGGCAGCGGGTGCATGCGCTGAACCTGTTTATCGACGATCTCTATCACCAGCAGCAGATCGTCAAGGATCAGGTCTTCCCCGAGGAGTTGCTCAAGGATTCGAAAAACTTCCGTCCCCAGTGTATTGGCGTGGATCCGCCGCATGGTGTCTGGGCGCATATCTGCGGCTCGGATCTGGTGCGCGACAATGACGGCACGATCTATGTGCTGGAGGATAATCTGCGGGTGCCGTCCGGGGTTTCCTATATGCTGGAGAACCGCCAGATCATGAAGCGGGTATTCCCCGAACTGTTTGAAAACTACAATATCCTGCCGGTCGACGATTATCCTTCCCAGCTATATGACATGCTGGCCTCCCTGGCGCCACGGATCGTGGAACAGCCCGAGATCGTGGTGCTGACCCCGGGGATCTATAACTCGGCCTATTTCGAGCATGCCTATCTGGCCCAGCAGATGGGGGCGGAACTGGTTGAAGGATCGGATCTGGTCGTGGGCAAGGACGACATGGTGTATATGCGCACCATCGAGGGATTGTCTCAGGTGGATGTTATCTACCGGCGTATTGATGATCTGTTTCTGGATCAGGAAGCGTTTGATCCCAATTCCATGCTGGGTGTTCCCGGGCTGATGCGCGCCTGGAAGGCCGGTAACGTGGCACTGGCCAATGCGCCCGGCGCCGGGGTGGCGGATGACAAGGTGGTTTATTCCTATGTCCCGGATATCATTCGCTATTATCTGAATGAAGAGCCGCTGATTGATAATGTGCCGACCTACCGTTGCTTTAACAAGAGTGAGCGGGACTATGTTATCGAGAATCTCGCCAAACTGGTGGTCAAGCCGGCGAATGAGTCGGGGGGCTACGGGATGCTGATCGGACCCCAGGCCAGCCAGGAAGAGCGCGACAAGTTCGTTAACCTGATTCGCCGGGATCCGCGTAACTATATCGCCCAGCCGATGTTAAGCCTTTCCACCGCGCCGACACTGGTCGGCAACCGGGTCGAGCCCCGGCATCTGGATTTGCGGCCGTTTATTCTCAGTGGTGAAAAAACTTACGTGACGACCGGTGGGCTGACCCGGGTGGCATTGCGTAAAGGCTCGACGGTCGTGAATTCCTCACAGGGCGGCGGCAGCAAGGATACCTGGATTGTCGATATGGAGTCAGGCACATGATGCTCTCCCGTGTGGCCAGCAATATTTACTGGATGGCGCGTTATATCGAACGTGCCGAAAACACGGCCCGTCTGGTCAACGTCAACAGCAACCTGTTGCTGGATCTGCCCAAGCGGGTACGCCTGGGATGGGAACCGATTATTGATATTCTCGGTAATCATGACCTGTTCTATCAGCGGCATGACACGGCCGATGAGCGTCACGTAGTCCGCTTTATGGTCAGCGAGCAGGCCAACCCCGGGTCAATCCTCAGTTGCCTGCGTATGGCGCGGGAAAACGCGCGTACGATTCGTGACATTATTCCCCGCGAGGCCTGGGAGCAGATTAATCAGAATCACCTGCTGGCCCGTGAAGAGGCGACTGGCAGTCTCGGGCGGCGCAAGCGCGATGATTTTCTGCGCCATATTATTCTCGGCGCGCAAACGGTCACCGGTATGCTGGCCGGTACCATGACCCATGATGAAGGCTATGACTTTCTGCGCATGGGGCGCAACCTGGAGCGGGCCGACATGACCACGCGTATCGTCGATGTGCGCTCCGCCTCCCTGTTGCCTGAAATGAGCGAGGATCTGAGTCCGTTCGAGAATATCCAGTGGGTGAGTGTGCTCAAATCCCTGACAGCCTATCAGATGTACCGGCGCGAGATGCGTATTCGTGTACGTCGTCCCGATGTACTGCGGTTTCTGTTACAGGAGAGACGCTTTCCCCGTGCGTTTTATCATTCCACCTGTGAGGTGGAAAATTGCCTGCAACACCTGCCGCACAATGACAAGCCGATGAAGATACTGACCCGATTGCAGAAGAAAGTTCTCGGCGCAAAACTTGAGCAGCTGCAGCAGGAGGAACTGCATGGGTTTGTCGATATTCTGCAATTCGATCTGGCCAGATTGCACAACGAAATCAGTGCCAGTTATTTCTAGGTTATCTGTTTTATGTCGACATAGTCCGTAAACAATAACCATTCTTTATCACTGTCAACACAAATAAGCGAGAATACTATGTTAGGCGAGAAACACGATCTGGTTCATGAGTTCCCAGAGCATAAGGAACGCATTCACGAGCTCAAAGTGAATGATCCCCATTTTGCCAAACTGTTTGATGAGTATCATGAGATCGAGCATGAGGTGCGTCGGATTGAAGAGGGTAACGAAACGCCGTCTGATGAATATACCGAAGAGCTGAAGATGCGCCGCCTCCAGCTAAAAGATGAGCTTTTCAACCTGATCAAGAGCTGAGTGGCGGATAGTTTTCCGGATAATATGTCCGCTAAACAGTGTTCCAAACAACCGGGCATTTCGATTTTAACCGGTTTCGTCGCGCCTTCCAGGACACACCGTGAATACATCCTTGTCGGCTCCACGGCCACATCCCTGTGGCCGACGGTCCTGGAAGGCGCGGCAATACCTCGTACCTGTCTGAGTATTCGAGGGGTGGGGTGCGTTATACGCACCATTATCCCAGTATCGAGAATGTGGTGTGTAGAACGCACCCTATCCGGCACCAATACTCTCGCAGAGACGTTTATGCCCGTTGTGCGGGTGCAGAGTGCACGATATCAGATATCTCTGCGCCGTGGCGGCTCGGCGAGAGATCGGTATTTTCCTTTGGTACGGCCGGGTTGTGTATCGCCGCAAAAGACAGCTGTTGCACAAGGTTTAATTACTGTCGGGCATAGACTATGCGCATTGCAATGCCATGGCGATCGACCGGCGCTGGCTGTGGCAGGCTACAGTAGGCGGCCTTCCGGCATCCTGCCATCACCGCCAGCACCATTGCATCGAGAATGTCGTCCACCTGTAACTGTGTTCGCGGATACTGGTCAAGCGCCTGAGCAAACAGCCGGCGGGCGTTACCAATGGTTTGCGCCAGCAATGCCAGGCGTTGTTCCCGACCTTCGGGCGACTTTTTGCGTGTCTCCAGCGGGCGTTCATTGTTCAGGGCATAAAACGCCACTTCCGGGTGGGACTCATAAACCCGGGGCTGTGCGGTGGGGTGTTGACGCAGCCAGGTATCCACCTCGCGGATTTTGGGACAGATATTCCAGGTCTGGCGCGTGATCCTGCGCGCGGTCTGTTGCGCATTGATCCGGCAGGCCGTGGCGTAGTCCGACGCATAGACCGCGTCGCGCACTGGCGTGGAAAACACGCTGTTATGCCGATGCGGGCTGAGCAGGCGCCGGGCCTGCTGGTCGCACTGACGACCCTGATGGTCCGCCAGGCCGATGGGAATATCGATAAAGATACGATCCGCCGCACCGTGATCGCTTAACAGATCCGCGATCGAGGCTGCCAGGATATACGACCAGCGGTCGTTCTGATGGATAATGGCGAACCAGCCGGCGCGGCAGCCATCAATGCCCAGTACCGGCGTCACGGTCCCGTTTCTTCAGGGCCAACAGGGCGTATGGCATGATGGGTCCGTCGCAATACCGCCTACATTACCTGTGGCGGGTGAGCGTTACCGTTGACTTTCTTCTGCCACTGGTAAATCCGTGTCGGTGGGATATTGAAGAACTCCATTTCCGCCTGTTCCGAACCCATAATCGGTCGGCACAATGTCGCAACTCTGTCGCGGGTCTGGTAAGCCACAAAGCGACCCCGGGGCGCCAGTACGGACGAGACCGACTCGATAATCCGGGTGCCCATATCGCGGCTCATGGTCGAAAAGGGGACGCCGGAGATAACCGCATCGGGCGCACCAAGATTATGCTCGGCGAGGATTGCCTGGATATCGCAGGCGCTGCCCAGGTGCGGTATCAGTCGCTCGTCCTCAATCTGGCTGATCACATTGTAAAAGAAGTCATTGAGCTCGATGCTGAGCAGTCGGGCATTCCGGGGCATGGCATTCAATAATGCATGCGTTGTGCCGCCGGTGCCGGGTCCGAGTTCCACGACAACTTTGGCAGAGGCCACGTCGGATGCTTCGATAATGCGACGCTCCAGAAAGCGGGAGCTGGGGATGATGGAACCTACCTGCAGAGGATGCTTGAGAAATTGCTGAAGAAAAATCTGTCGGCCATTTGCCCGGATAGGGTTTTTTGTGTTGTTAGCCATATCGCTCCTTCCCAGTCGTTATTGTGTCGTAAGAATCCCTGTTGACTTTATCATTCCGGCAAAATGGAGGGAATCCATTTACCGGAATTTACACACAACCAGGTAAGGTATTTACCGTTTTGCCGGGTTATTCCGTGGTCTCCGGCGCCTGTTCTCTCAGCCCGCGTTCCAGTTCCTCCAGCCGGGTGATCGGCGCCTGGCAGTGCATGCCGGAGCAGGGGTAGGCGATGACGTCCGCCTCGCCGGCGGGGCGCCCGGCCAGCAGGCCCGGCAGTTCACGGGCGTCGGCGGGGATGGCATAGCAGCGCCGTGTCGGATTGTAGGCCTGCTGGCAGCGCTCCAGCCACGGCTGCATGGCGGCCGTGCTGCCGCGCAGCACGATCTGCTGCGGCGGTGTGAGATACTCTTCCAGCGCCAGCAGCAGCGCGCAATGGGCATAGGGGATCTGGTTGATGCCGGACCAGCTTATCTTGAGCGTGCGTTCCGCCGCCTCGGGATAACGGGGCTCGCCAATCAGGTGCCCCAGACGCTGCAAGCTGCGGGCGGCGACACCGTTGCCGGCGGGGGTGGACTCATCCAGCGTCGGCCTGGGCCGGTGAAACAGCTGTTCGTGATCGTCGGCGGTGAAATAGAAACCGCCCTGCTCCCGATCTTCAAAGTGTTCCAGCAAGGTGTCAGCCAGTTGCCGGGCAAAGGCCAGATACTGATCGCGCCAGTCGGCCTGCAGCAGTTCCAGCAAACCGTCGATCATAAACGCGTAATCATCCAGATAGGCCATCAGGCGGGCCTTGCCATCCTTGTAAGTCGCGAGTAATCGCTGGTCCTGATAGAGTGTGGCGTGGATAAAGTCGACCGCGCGTTGCGCCGATTCGATAAAGTCGCGGCGCCCTAGGTGTCGGCCGGCACAGGCCATGCCCTTGATCATCAGGCCGTTCCAGGCGGTGAGGATCTTTTCATCGCGACCGGGACGCACGCGCTGCTCGCGCGCGGTGAACAATTTGTGGCGGGCCGATTGTAGCCGTTGTTGTGCCGCCTCGATGGGAATGGATAACTGTTCGGCGATCGTCTCCAGTTCGGTAAACACATGCAGGTGCCAGCGACCCTCGAAGTTGGCATCGCGATTCAGACCGTAATGGGGGGCGGCCACCGCGTATTCATCATCACTGAGCAACGCCTTTATCTGTGTCGGCGTCCAGACATAAAACCTGCCTTCCTCACCCTCGCTGTCGGCATCCAGGCTGGAATAATAGCCGCCTTCGGGCGCCTGCATCTCGCGCATGACCCACTCGCCGGTTTCCAGTGCAATGCACTTGAAGGCCGAATCGCCCAGTGCCCGCCAGGCTTCGGTATAGAGCTGCAGCAGCGGACCGTTGTCGTAGAGCATTTTCTCGAAGTGGGGAATCATCCATTTTTCGTCCACCGAGTAACGGTAAAAGCCGCCACCGAGTTGATCGTACAATCCGCCGCTGCCCATGCCGTGCAGGGTCAGGCGCAACATATCGCGCGCCGGCTGATCGGGTTTGCCGTCGCGCGCGGTGGCGAACCAGTGATGCAGCAGTAATTCCAGATTGGAGGGATGCGGAAACCTGGGCGCCTGACCGAAGCCGCCGTAGGTGGCATCGTAGTTTTGCGCCAGCTGATGCCGGGCGGCATCCAGCGGGCTGCTGTCGAGTTGTTCGCTGCCGGTACCGCCCCCCGCCTGCATCTGTTGCATGGCGTCCTGCAGGGCCCGGTTCTGCTGGCGGATATCGCTCTCGTGCTCGCGATAGAAGGCCTCCACCTTTTGCAACACTTCGGTGAACGGCGGCATACCGTGTTTGGCGTCCCTGGGAAAATAGGTACCGGCAAAAAACGGCGTATGATCATCCGGTGTCAGGACCACGTTGAGCGGCCAGCCGCCACCGCGCTGGTTGAGCAGCTGAAAGGCGGTCTGATGGATCTTGTCCAGATCCGGGCGCTCTTCACGATCGACCTTGATGTTCACATACAGCCGGTTCATCACCCCGGCGACATCCGGATCTTCGAAGGATTCGTGCGCCATCACATGGCACCAGTGACACGCCGAGTAACCGATGGAGAGCAGGATCGGTTTGTTCTGCTCACGGGCTTTTTGCAGGGCCTCGGGACCCCACGGATACCACTGTACCGGGTTGTGAGCATGCTGCTGCAGATAGGGGCTGGTTTCGTCGATCAGCCGGTTTGTCGTGCTCATGAGACTCCTTGCGTGAAGCTAATACCCGATGATTATAGTCAACTATATCGTAACTCAGCCGATCTGTCGCCCTTGCGCAAAGGACCACAAATTCTGTAGCTTAGACAACCTGTTCCCCGAGGATATGAACCAATTGTGACAAATGACAACCCGCGCCAGCTGCGCCTGAAAAAACGAGAAGAACGGCGCCTCAAGACCGGCCACCTGTGGGTTTACAGTAACGAAGTCGACGTCAAAACGACGCCCCTGACAGAGATTGCGCCGGGTGAACAGCTGCAGATCACCGATTATCGCGGCAACGTGCTGGGCTCGGCCTATGTCAATCCCAACAGCCTGATCTGCGCCCGCCTGTTCAGTCACCGGCCTGACGCCAATCTGGATGGGGAGCTGATCCGCCGGCGGCTGGAGCGCGCCTTGCAGTTTCGCCGTGATCTGTTTGCCGCGCCCCATTACCGCCTGATCTACGGGGAGAGCGACGGATTACCCGGGCTGGTTGTCGATCGTTATGATCAGATCCTGGTCGTGCAGATCACCACCGTCGGCATGGACGTGCTGCGGGATACCGTTCTGGACGTGCTCGACACGGTATTGCAACCGGTGGTGATCTACCTGCGCAACGACAGCAGTGCCCGGGAACAGGAAGGACTGGAGCGCTATAGCGAGGTGGTCAAGGGCGAATTACCGGAGCAGATGGAACTGGTCGAGAACAAGGTCTGTTTCCAGGTGCCGCTGGCCGACAGCCAGAAGACCGGCTGGTATTTTGATCATCGTCTCAACCGTCTGCGCTGCCAGGCCTATGCGCCGGGCAAGCGGGTGCTGGATGTGTTTTCCTATGTCGGCGCCTGGGGGGTGCAGGCCCTGCACGCCGGCGCCAGTGAAGTGATCTGCGTCGACGCCTCGAAAGAGTACCTGCAGGTGGCCGAGGCCAATGCAGGCGCGGTCAAATCCGGCGGATTGACCACACTGGCCGGTGACGCCTTTGAGGTGTTGCGCCAGCTGAATGAAGACGGCGAACAGTTCGATATCGTCGTACTGGATCCGCCGGCGTTCATCAAACGGCGCAAGGATATGAAGGAGGGCGAACTGGCCTACCGGCGTATCAACCGTCTGGCGATGCGCCTGCTAAAACAGGATGGTTTGCTGATCTCCGCCTCCTGTTCCTACCACCTGGGGCGCAAGAAGCTGCTGGACAACATTCGCCGCGCGGCCCACAAGCTGGAGCAGGAAGTGCAGGTACTGGAGCAGGGCCACCAGGGACCGGATCACCCCGTGCATGCGGCCATGCCCGAAACCGACTACCTCAAGGCCTACTTTTGTCGATTACTCGCGATGTAATCGACAGATCCTGGTCACCAGCCGCCAGTAACTAGAAACTGTTTAAAAGAGACGTTATCTATGCGCGTAGACTTTGATCCGGTTGCATTCGAGCTGTTCGGGCTGGCAGTCCACTGGTATGGCCTGATGTACCTGGTCGGTTTTGTTGGCGCCTGGTGGCTGGGGCGCCTGCGTGCCCGGCAACCGGGATCGGGCTGGACCGCGGCACAGGTCGATGATCTGCTGTTCTACGGCGGACTGGGCGTCATCCTCGGCGGACGGATCGGGTATGTACTGTTTTATAATTTCGGCCCGTTTCTGGATGACCCGTTACTGCTGTTTCGGTTCAAGGAAGGCGGGATGTCTTTCCATGGCGGCCTGCTGGGCGTGATGCTGGGGTTGTGGCTGTTCAGTCGCAAGTATCAAAAGGCCTATTTTGGCACGCTGGATTTCATCGCACCGCTGGTACCGGTGGGGCTGGGTGCCGGGCGCATCGGCAATTTTATTAATGGCGAGCTGTGGGGCAAGCCGACCGACCTGCCGTGGGGGATGGTGTTTCCGCTGGCCGGCCCCGAGGCGCGTCATCCCAACCCGCTCTACGAGGCCTTGCTGGAAGGGTTGGTGCTGTTCGTGATCCTCTGGTGGTTCTCCTCACGAACGCGGCCGCAACGGGCGGTCTCGGGGGTGTTTGCCCTGGGTTACGGCGTGTTCCGTTTTGCCGTCGAGTTTGTCCGCACCCCCGACGCCCATATCGGCTATCTGGCCTGGGGCTGGCTGACCATGGGGCAGCTGTTGAGCCTGCCGTTGATTCTGGTCGGGCTGCTCCTGCTCGGGCTGGCCTACAGGCGGCCGTCCGGAAGATAGTAAAAAACTATAAAAATGTGACGAAAGTCTAAAAATTATCGCGGGTTAACCGATAACCAAGGTAAGCCCCACATCATAAGGGAGACAAACTATGTACGTACTTACCCAACGTGCGCTGATTGCCGGACTGCTCTTGTGTTTCAGTCTGGCCGCCGGCGCCGAGGCTCTCAAACCCTACTCACTGGCAGGGATTGCAGATAGCGATCTGCAGAGTGTCAGTCAGGATGTGGAGAACCGGCTAAAGCGGGACGGTTTTCAGATTCTGGGCACCTATGATCCCTACCCCGACGCCCGGATTTTTGCGGTGACCAGTGAGGCGCTGAAAAAAGCGGCCACCGGGAGTGATTACGGCGGTTTTGGCGCGGTGATCAAGGTGGCGGTGACCGAAGTGACCGATGACAAGGGCAACAAGCAGGTTCAGGTCAGTTACAACAATCCGGAATATGTCGGTCTGGCCTATAATATGAACACCCGTCTGGAAAGTATCAAACAGCGCCTGGGCCAGAGTATCGGTTTTGAGCGTGACTTTGGGGGGGACGGCATCGAGGAAGACAAGCTGCCGGACTATAACTACACCTTCGGACTGGAGGACTTTTATGGCTTTTACGAGTTCGTCGATCACGGCACTCATGAGAAAGCGATCCGGGAAGTCGAAAAAGGTCTTGCCGATAATGATTTCGGTATTGGCCAGGTCTATAAACTGAAGGTGCCGGGAAAACAGCAGGTAGTGTACGGGCTGAGTCTGCAAGCCGATGAGGATGAGCAAAAGTTTCTCAATGACGAATATGTCATGAGCGTCATCGATCACAAGACCTTGCGTCGTACGCCGCATCTGCCCTATGAGATTATGGTCAACGGCAGCGAAGTGATCGCCATGCATGCGCATTTCCGCCTGGCGGTGCAGTTTCCCGATCTGCGTATGTTCGGCAAACACAGCTTCGGCAAGCTGATGGATCTGCCCTATAT
>JBKGZJ010000048.1:0-14698 GCA_046545635.1 Thiohalophilus sp.
CCGGTTTACGACTTCCCTGATTAAATAACTATCCGTCTGGCAAAAATTCTATCCGGCCCTGGTTGTTTCCCCGAACCAGAATCTGCTGTCCATCTCCAGAAACTGCCGGAAGTGGATGTAGTGCGAGCCGTCGCAGGAGAAGGTGAGGCCGACCATGCCGTTGATGATGTTGAACGAGGCGGAGCGCAGGTAGATGGTCTCATCCGCATGGCGCAGGGTTTTGAATTGATCCAGCACGCGGCAGATGTCCTCGATGCTGACCTGGGTGCGTTCGTGCGCGGGACGGCGCGGATAGGCGAGGCAACGTTCGGGGTCGACGATTTCATCGAGCATGTGGATGTTGTAATCGTAGGGATCATCCAGCGACCAGAACGAGGCGCGGGAGCTGGAAAAATGAATTTTGACATGAAAGATGCCGTGATAGCACAGCATCTCGGCGATGCTGTTCATTACTTCGTCGAGTACCTTGTCCATCGCGCTGATGGCGCGCTGTTGCTGGAAGACGGTACCGCGGATGGCGGGGTCGCCCTTGTACTGGCTCCAGCCACCGGTGCTCGGAGTGCTGTTACGTGCGCCGGGCAGGTCCTCGACATTGTAGTCGGCGGCGATGAAACCGAGGATGTTGTCGCCATCGCGCACGGCCTGCATGGCGGTGATGCAGGGGCGGCGGCTGTGGCGGCTGGTATAGATCCCGGACAGGGTAAAACCCTGCCAGGGCAGGGTTCGGTTTAAATAGGGTCGGCCGCTGAGATCCAGGCCACGCCATTGCGTGTCCAGCTGGCCGTCTTCCACGTTGGCCGAGATCAAAATGTTGTGGGTGTCGACGGCATAGAGCATGTGGCAGTGGGGCAGCTGGCGGAGGCCGCGCAGCAGCACCTGATCCAGTTGTGCCGGAGCCTGCCAGACGGCGGGTGCCTCGACGGCCAGGGCGGCCAGCGGCCCGGCGGCGAGGTTGGCCAGCTGCTGTTTTTGGTGGGCAATCCGATCCTTGAAGGCGGACATAATGTTCCATGGGGTTGTCGGGTGGTTCAGTTCTTATACCGGTATTCAAATAGTGTGCCGCCCATTGTCCCTGTACGAGGTGACAGGCGGATGACGGTTGTGACTCGCGGCAAATGCGCCGGGTTGCAGGGATCGCGATTGACCGGGTCATGTTACCATCTTCCCTGATCTCAAAAGCGGATATATAACCCACGATGGCCAAGAGCAAGATCGTCTATTCCTGCACCGAATGCGGGTCCCAGGCACCGAAATGGGCCGGGCAATGCGGTGACTGCGGGGCGTGGAACACACTGGTGGAGGTGAGCGCGGTGAGCGGCGGCAGTCGCGGCGCGCGCTTTACCGGATTTACCGGCGAGGCGAGCGGCCAGCGGGTGCAGCGCCTGGCCGAGGTGGGGACCGAGGATGTGATCCGGGTGGCCACGGGGATCGGTGAGTTCGATCGGGTTCTGGGCAGCGGCCTGGTGCCCGGCTCGGTGGTGTTGCTGGGCGGCGATCCCGGGATCGGCAAATCGACCCTGTTGTTGCAGACCGTGGTCAGTCTGGCCGGGCAGCTCTCGCCGCTGTACATCACCGGCGAGGAGTCGCTGCAGCAGGTCGGGCTGCGCGCGCAGCGGCTGGGGCTGGCGGCCGGTGATCTGCGCCTGCTGGCGGAGACCCGTATCGAGGATATTCTGACCATTGCCCAGCAGGAGCGGCCGCGGGTACTGGTGATCGATTCCATCCAGACGGTCTATACCGACGAGGTCACCTCGGCGCCCGGCTCGGTCAGCCAGGTGCGCGAATCGGCGGCGCAACTGGTGCGCTACGCCAAGCAGACCGGCACCGCGCTGTTTCTGGTCGGCCATGTCACCAAGGAGGGCAACCTGGCCGGGCCGCGGGTGCTGGAGCACATGGTCGATACGGTGCTCTATTTCGAAGGCGACTCCGGCAGCCGCTACCGGCTGGTGCGGGCGATGAAAAACCGCTTTGGCGCGGTCAACGAGCTGGGCGTGTTTGCCATGACCGACAAGGGCCTGCGCGAGGTGAACAACCCCTCGGCGATCTTTTTATCCCGCCACGACGAGGCGGTGCCCGGCAGCGTGATTCTGGTCACCCTGGAAGGCAGCCGCCCGCTGCTGGTGGAAGTGCAGGCGCTGGTCGATGACAGCCAGCTGAGTAACCCGCGCCGGGTGACCACGGGCCTGGAACATAACCGCCTGGCCATGCTGCTGGCGGTGCTGCATCGTCACGCCGGGGTGGTGTGCGCCGATCAGGACGTGTTCGCCAACGTGGTCGGCGGGGTGCGGGTCACCGAGACCGCCGCCGATCTGGCGGTGATCCTGGCGGTGGTATCGAGCCTGCGCAACAAGACCCTGCCACAGGATCTGGTGGTGTTCGGCGAAGTCGGCCTGGCCGGCGAAATCCGCCCGGTGCCCAACGGCCAGGACCGCCTGCAGGAAGCCGCCAAACACGGCTTCAAACGCGCTGTGATCCCCAAAGGCAACGCCCCGCGTAAACCCATCGACGGCCTGCAGATTACCGCGGTCAGTCGCCTCGAAGAACTCCTCGATCTTTTCTAATCCCTTCTAACCTCTTTTCAGGTATTCGGTGTTGTTAACGCGGAGGACGCAGAGGCGCGGAGGCGCAGAGAAAGTAATAATTTTGAGTTTTAAATGTTGAATTTTGAATGGAACCTGGCTCTGAAACTCAAAATTGAAAATTCAACGTTCAAAATTATCTCTCTGCGTCCTCCGCGTTATTTCCCAGAGGACGAGAGAAGACCACCGAAAACACCGAATGCTTTGATTCGGTTTAGTTCGGTGTTTTCAGTGTCTCGGTGGTTTTTTCGACTTGTTAGAAATAACGTAAAGCCACGAGAAGAACGATTAATTGAATCCTCTGCGTCTCCGCGCCTCCGCGTCCTCCGCGTTATTTCCCAGAAGCCAAGAGAAGGGGATTTGTTCAATCAGACTCGAGCAGTTCGGCCAGTTCGCGTTCGAGCAGGGCGGGATCGCCGAGGTTGAGTTCGAGCAGGCGATGCAGGTGGCTGGCGCTGTCCAGATCCATCTGCTCGAAATGCAGGCCGAGCTGTTTGCTGTCGGTGTGAACAACCCGGACGTGGAATTCCAGTTGTATCTCGCTGCTCAACTGCAGATGCAGAAGCAAGGGGACTGGAAACTCGGCCGGGCTGTCTGCTGGGCGCTGGACCAGCGCCCCACGCAGGCTAATATCGATCACCTCGGTCTGCCACTGCCGGTGTTCGGCGGGATCGATCAGTCGTGCCTCGCCGTCGAAGGGAATACGGGTAAAGTGCCGCCGTTCGGAGGAGTCGGTCATGTTCAGTCCAGAAAGAACTGCATCTTGATGTTGCCGATCTGAATGGTGTTGCCGTCCTGCAGCTTGTGGCTGTGTTCGCCCAGCGGCTTGTTGTCCACCAGCGGCGGATGCTCGCCTTCCAGATGTGAAAGAAAGTAACCGTCGTTGCGCCGGGTGATGACGGCGGTGGCAACGCCGGGTTTGCCGAGATTGGTCATGGAACGATTGAGACTCAGGGTCTTGCCCAGATTCTGGCCATTGAGGATCTGCAGCCAGCCCTGACGTGCTTCGTGACCGCTTGCTGTTTCGGCCGGTTGCGCTGGTGCGACCTCCTCAAGCTCGGGCGGCTGCTCGACGCTGGCCATGTTGGGATCGTTTTCGTACTTGTAAGCGAGGGTGTGCTTGCCGATACGGATTATATCCCCGTCCTTGAGCAGGTGCTTGTCGATCTTGTTCTGCCCGACGTAGGTGCCGCCTTCGCTGTCGAGATCCACCAGCACCGAAGTCTGATCCCGGGTATCGATCCGCGCATGTTGCGGCGAGACCGCCAGGCTGTCGATATGGATGGTGCAGCCGGGATCTCGACCGATCAACATGCTGCCCTTGAGTACCGGGTAGACACGCAGAATGCTTCCCTTGAATGACAGCGTCAGCTTGGACACGTAGGACTCGGCTCCCGGTGTAATTGAGTGAATAAAAAATCTATATTTATCGTAGAATTATAGTCAATTATTAATGTTATTATACAACTGCGCCACTGGATAGTCCCGATTTCGCCCCCGCCGCGATTTTCTCCTTGCCACACAGGCACATTCGCCGTTCGCCGGATCGGGTTCGGCGTATCAGACTGTTTGTCGCCTAGCGTTGCTGGGCGGGGGGCGGGGCGATTTGCCAGTTGGGATCGATATGCACGGTCTTCACCGCATTGCCGGTAGTCTGGACGATCTCGATGGGATAGTTGGCGATCAGCAAACTGGTACCCGGGTCCGGGATATGTTCCAGGTATTCGAGGATCAGGCCGTTGAGGGTTTTGGGACCTTCACTGGGCAGATCCCACTCCAGTGCCTTGTTGAGTTCGCGAATGGTGATGCTGCCGTCCACCAGATACGTGCCGTCATCCTGGATATGGATATCGCGACTGGAAGCGGCCGGATCGGTGGTGAATTCACCGACGATCTCCTCGAGAATATCCTCCAGCGTCACCAGCCCCTGGATATCGCCGTATTCGTTGACCACCAGGGCGATGCGTCGTCGCTCGCGCTGGAAGTTGATCAACTGGGTATGCAGGGGCGTACCCTCGGGCACGAAATAGGCGTCGCGCACGATAGTCCGGAATGTCTCCTTGTCGGCTTCCGCTTCCTGGAACAGACGCACTGCACGGCGCAGGTGGACCAGGCCAATGACATGATCGATATCGCCGTCGTACACCGGCAGCCGGGTATGCTGGCTTTCGGTCAGTTGCTTGGCGATTTCCTCCCAGTCATCGGCGAGATCGATGCCGGCAATTTCGTTGCGCGGCACCATGATGTCATCGACGGTAACTTTCTCCAGGTCCAGGATACTGAGCAGCATCTCCTGATGGCGTTGCGGAATCATGCTGCCGGCTTCACTGACCACCACACGCAGCTCCTCGCTGCTCAGGGTCATGCGTCCGGCCTCGTCGAGCCGTACGCCGAGTAGATAGAGCAGGCCGTTGGAGATCCGTGTGATCAGCCAGACCAGTGGATAGAAAATCCGCAGCAGCGGCCCCAGCAGATAGGAGGAGGGCAGGGCGTAGCGTTCCGGATTGAAGGCGGCCAGGGTCTTGGGCGTGACCTCGGAGAAGATCAGCACGATGATAGTCAGTGCGGTGGTGGCGATCCAGATACCCGCCTCGCCGAACAGCCGGATGCCAATGACGGTGGCGATGGCCGAGGCCAGGATGTTGACGAAGTTGTTGCCGAGCAGAATCATCCCGATCAGGCGATCGGGGCGTTGCAGCAGTCGTTCGGCTTTTTGCGCGCCTTTATGGTTTTTCTCCGCCAGATTACGCAGGCGATAGCGATTGAGGCTCATCAGCCCGGTTTCGGAGCCGGAGAAAAAACCGGAAGCGATCAGCAAAAAAACGAGTATGCCGATGAGCATACCAAGGGGTAATTCGTTCAAGGACGCGATCCCTCTTGCGGATTTGGGAGTAAGTGAATTACGAAGGACATGGCTGACAGTGTCAAGCTTCAGGCGCGCGGGCCTGGCACGTTGCCTGCTACTGGTTAAGCACCAGTTCGATGACAAACTTGCTGCCGAAATAGGCCAGCATCAGGGCGATAAAGGCGGCAATGGTCCAGCGAATGGCCACCCGTCCGCGCCAGCCGAACTGGATCCGTCCCCCGAGCAGGATAGCAAACAGGATCCAGGCGATAATCGACAGCACGGTTTTGTGGACCAGATGCTGGGCGAACAGATCCTCCAGATAGAAGCCGCCGCTGATCAGCGAAACGCTTAACACGATAAAGCCCAGGCCGATCATCTGAAACAGCATGGTCTCCATGGTTTCCAGCGGCGGCAGCGCGCGCAGGATACCACCCGGCTGTTTGTTGTGCAGATGCGCTTCCTGGAAATACAACAGAATGGCCTGCACCACGGCGATGCTCAGCAGGCTGTAGGCGAGGATGGAGATCAGAATATGAAACTCCAGACCGGCGCTCAGATCCCGCGTCAGATACTGATGCTCGTCACTGAGCAGACGCAACAGCACGGTCAGGGCGGTAAACGGCAGAACCACGATGCCGAGCGATTCGACGGGGCGGGTGAACGCCGACAGCAACAACAACAACGCCACCAGCCAGCCCACCAGGGTGAAAATCGTGTAGAAGCCGACATCCAGGCCGGCATCGGTCCACAACAGTTGCCAGAGCATAATCCCGTGCAGCACCACCGCCACCAGACCGAGCAGCAGCGGGCGCGCGCGGGCTGCCTGCCGGGTCTCGGCAGCCCCGAGCAGGCGTTGCCATAACAGGCCGCCGGCCAGCAGATACAGGAGCAGGCCGCCCACGCCGGGCAGTAACAGATTCGGTGCAAGGGAATTCATCACGGCCAAATCATCGCACAGCTCGATCGGTGAAGGAAGTATTCATCGTTGCCGGCGACGCGGATTCGGTGGGCGTGACAGTGGTCGGTGATCCTGTTACTGGCTGGTCGGCTGTCTTCGGGAGGCGGTTTATTTTTGCGTCAGGCGCATAAAACGGCTGATTATCAAGCTCTTAGACTTGTGACCCTGGTAGCATTTTGATTTACTTGGCCGTGGCATCATTGGACTCGTTATAAAAGGGGTACAAAGTGATTCAGTTTGGCGGGGTTACAGCTTAAATGGAGTTGCAGGTTTTAGGTTGCAGCGGCGGTGTTGGTGATGGTTTGCGCACCACCACCATGATGCTGAACCACGATATCCTGATCGATGCCGGCACCGGTGTGGGCGATCTGACCCTGGCGCAGATGAGCGGTCTGCGCCATATCTTTCTCACCCATTCGCACCTGGATCATATCGCCAGCATTCCCCTGCTGGTGGACAGTGTTTTCGAACATCTGAATGAACCGATCACCATCCACGCTCTGGATGAGACCCTCGATGCCCTGCGCACGCACATTTTTAACAACGTGATCTGGCCCGACTTCGCGGCGCTGCCGCATCCCGATCGCCCGGTGCTGCGTTATCAGCCGATGCACCCGGGTGAAACCCGGCAACTGGGCGAGATTCAGTTTGAGATGGTCCCGGTCAATCATGCGGTACCCGGGGTCGGCTATATTGTGCGCAACAGCCGGCAGGTGTTTGCCTTCAGTGGCGATACCACCACCAACGACACCTTCTGGGCCCGGCTCAACCAGCTGGATCGCCTGGATATGCTGATCGTCGAGGCGGCCTTCCCGGATCGCGATATCGACATCTGCCGTCGCGCCGGTCATTACTGCCCCTCGTTGCTGGCGGCGGACATTGCCAAGCTGCGGCACCGGCCCGAGATCTACATCTCCCACAACAAACCGGGCGACGAGGACGAGATTTTCGACGAATGTTGCCGTGCCATCACCACCTGTCACCTCAATCGCCTCTCGGCAGGCAGCCGTTTCACGTTATAATCTCGCCGGTGGTCGCTGCGCAGCGGCCGGGTTCAATTCAAGTGAGGCAGTATGTTTGACGGTCTGAGCGAGCGGCTCGGCCAGACGGTGCGCAACCTGCGGGGTGTCGGCCGGCTGACCGAGGAGAATATCAAGGATACCCTGCGCGAGGTGCGCATGGCCCTGCTGGAAGCCGACGTGGCCCTGCCGGTGGTCAGGGAATTTGTCGACCATGTGCGCGAGAAGGCCCTCGGCGAGGAAGTCCTCAAAAGCCTGACGCCGGGTCAGGCATTGATCAAGATCGTCAATGACGAGCTGGTGGCGCTGATGGGCGAGGCCAACGACGGCCTCGATCTGAGCGTCACGCCGCCGGCGGTGATCCTGCTGGCGGGGCTGCAGGGCTCGGGCAAGACCACCAGCGCCGGCAAGCTGGCCCGCTGGCTGCAGGAGAATCAGAAAAAATCGGTGATGCTGGTCAGCACCGACATCTACCGTCCGGCGGCCATCGATCAGCTGCAGACCGTGGCCGGCCAGGTCGAGGCCAGCTTCTGCCCCAGTGCCGGCGACGAGGATCCGGTCGGGATCGCCCAACGGGCGCTGGCGCAGGCGAAGGTACAGCATAAAGATGTGCTGATCGTCGATACCGCCGGCCGGCTGCACATCGACGAGGCCATGATGGACGAGGTGCGCCGGCTGCACGAGGCGGTCCAGCCGGTCGAGACCCTGTTCGTGGTCGACAGCATGACCGGCCAGGACGCGGCCAACACCGCGCGCGTCTTTCACGACGCGTTGCCGTTGACCGGGGTAATCCTGACCAAGACCGACGGCGATGCCCGCGGCGGCGCCGCGCTGTCGATTCGCCAGATCACGGGCAAGCCGATCAAATTCCTCGGCACCGGCGAGAAGACCACCGCGCTGGAGCCGTTTCACCCGGACCGGGTCGCCTCGCGCATCCTGGGGATGGGCGATGTGGTCAGTCTGGTCGAAGAGGCGCAGGGCAAGATCGACCTGGACGAGGCCGAGAAGATGGCGGCCAAGCTCAAAAAGGGCAAGGGCTTCGATCTGGAGGATTTCCTCGCCCAGTTCCAGCAGATGAAAAAAATGGGCGGGGTGGCCGGTCTGATGGACAAGCTGCCGGGCATGCCCAATGTGCCCGCCGGCGCCCTGGATGCGGCGGCCGGCGAGCAGCAGATCAAGCGCATGGAGGCGATCATCCGCTCCATGACCCCCGCCGAGCGCCGCAAGCCGGATCTGATTAAAGGCTCACGCAAGCGGCGCATCGCCGGCGGCTCCGGCACCCAGATCCAGGACGTCAATCGCCTGCTCAAGCAGTTCACCCAGATGCAGAAGATGATGAAGAAAATGAAAGGCGGCGGCATGGCCAGGATGATGCGCGGCCTCAAGGGCGGCAATCTCCCGCCCGGCTTGATGTGATCGGCCGGGGTGAATCGCCGAGGGGGCCCGGCTCCCACGGGGGGAAGGTGAAATTTTCCCCGCAAAATGGCGCTAAGCCCTTCACTTTTCCGCCATTTTCAGTACAATGCCCACCTCTTTTCGGGAAGGCTGTCCGACCGCGGGTCGTGACGGCCTCAATTTATTTGGTTCAAGAGGTTATAAGTCGCGATGGTAACCATACGTCTGGCACGCGCTGGCGCTAAAAAACGCCCTTTCTACCACATTGTGGTCACGGATTCCCGTAACCGCCGGGACGGGAGCTATATCGAACGCCTGGGATTCTTCAACCCGGTGGCCACCGGTAACGAGGTGCGTCTGAATCTGGACAGTGAGCGCATTTCGCACTGGATCAGCAAGGGCGCCCAGACTTCCGAGCGGGTCAGCAAGCTCGTCAAGGAACAACAGAAACAGGCTACTGCGGCGTAACACGCTGTAACACCGCCCGGAGGCCGGTGACGGACAGTGCCGGGCGGAGGACTGCAACAGGCCATGCAACATGCCGATGACATGATCGTGTTGGGGCATATCAGTGGCCTGTTTGGTGTTCAGGGTTGGGTGAAGGTCTATTCCCATACCGAACCTCGCGACAATATTCTGCGTTATTCACCCTGGTATCTGTCGATCGAGGGCGAATGGCGGCCCTACCCGGTGGCGCAGGGCAAGCAGCACGGCAAGACGCTGATCGCCCGACTGGCGGCGTGCGCGGATCGCGACAGCGCCGCGGCCCTGGTCGGCAAGACGATCGCCGTACCCCGGGCGCAGCTGCCGTCACTGGATGACGGCGAGTATTACTGGCGGGATCTGCTGGGCTTGCAGGTCATTAATCTGGCCGACGTGGATCTGGGCCGGGTGACAAATCTGATGGAAACCGGCGCCAATGATGTGCTGGTGGTCGAGTCGCAGTGCGACGGCGAGAAACACGAACGGTTGATCCCGTTCATCCGGGAACAGGTGATCAAAAACGTGGATCTCGGGCAGGGCGTGATACGCGTCGACTGGGATCCGGATTTTTGATTCATGCCGGACCACGGTATGAAGGTAAAGTGACATGCGCTTTAATTTCGTCACCCTGTTTCCACAGATGTTCAGCGCGGTCACCGGATTCGGGATTACCGGCCGGGCGCTGAGTCGCGGTCTGATCGAGGTCGGGTTCTACAATCCGCGCGACTATACCACGGACCGTTACCAGACAGTGGACGATCGGCCCTACGGGGGGGGTCCCGGAATGGTGATGATGGTTGAGCCGCTGCGTGACGCGATCCGTGATGCACGTGGCAGCAGCGACAGCGCGGGACGGGTAATCTACCTGTCGCCGCAGGGGCGCAGGCTGGATCAGGCCGGGCTCGAACAGTTATCGCGCCAGTCGCACCTGATCCTGGTGTGCGGGCGTTATGAAGGCATCGACGAGCGGTTGATTGCCGCCGAGGTCGACGAGGAGTGGTCCATCGGCGATTACGTGCTGAGCGGCGGCGAACTGGCGGCCATGGTGATGATGGACGGGATCACCCGGTTGTTGCCCGACGCGCTGGGCCACGAAGATTCGGCGCAACAGGATTCTTTTTCGGACGGGTTGCTGGATTTTCCACAGTTCACCCGGCCGGAGATGATAGCAGGCAGGCAGGTCCCGCCGGTCTTGCTCAGTGGCGATCACAGAGCCATCGAGCGCTGGCGGCTCAAACAGGCGCTGGGTCGAACCTGGCTGCGACGTCCCGATTTATTCGAGACGCTCGAACTGGATGAGGACAAACAGACTTTGCTCGCGGAATTTATCCACGAGCAGGATATTGAATAACGAGGCACGAGCTTGGGAGCGACGAGCATGAGTAACATTATCGATCAGTTAGACGCGGAACAGATGAACAAGACAATCCCGGAGTTCGGCCCCGGCGATACGGTCGTCGTTCAGGTGAAAGTCAAGGAAGGGACTCGCGAACGTCTGCAGGCCTATGAAGGGGTGGTGATCGCCAAGCGTAACCGCGGCCTGAACTCCTCATTTACCGTGCGCAAGGTGTCGCATGGTGAAGGGGTCGAGCGTGTTTTCCAGGTCTACAGCCCGACCCTGGCCGAAATCCAGGTCAAGCGTCGCGGTGATGTGCGTCGCGCCAAGCTCTACTATTTGCGCGATCGCGCCGGCAAGTCTGCCCGCATCAAGGAAAAGCTGTCCAAGTAAGCCACGACGGCATGGCTGTCCGGTTGAACTACCGCGTGCCGGTAAGCAGAAAAACGGGTAACCCGCCAGAGTTACCCGTTTTTTTGCGTTGGCGGGGTCTGTTCGCCGCGTTGTTGTTGCTGATTGCGCCGCCGCTGGCGGCCGACGAAGCCCTGCAGGAGGTGCGCGCCCTGGCCGACAGCGGCGCCGCCTCCCTGGCCGTGCATCTGCTGGATGAGTTGCAACCGACCATCCCTTCCCAGCAGATCGAATGGCTGGCACTGGAACGCGAACGGGTGCGCATCTATCGCCAGAGCGGCCAGTGGCAGCGACTGGCCAACCGGCTGACCGGTTTCCCGCGCAACATGCCGGAACAGGCCGTGCGCTGGGCCATGACCGAACGCGCCAACGCCTTCCTGAAACTGGATAAACCGCAACGGGCCCTGTCGGTGTTGCAGGAGTTGATCTGGCTCATGGAGCCGATCGAGGACGAGTGGCTGCGCCGCTGGCGGGAACTGGTGATGATCAGTTATGTCCGCCTGGGACTGGCCGAGGATGCCTACCTGGCCAGTCGCCAGTTTTATCAGGACTATCCGCCGCAAAACCGGGAAGACCGCCTGTTGCAGGCGCGGATTCTGCTGATGAGTGATCGGCCCCAATCAGTGCCAAAACTGCTGGCCGGTGAAGAGGATGCCGAAGCCGGTATGCTGACATTGCTGGCCCAGTTGCGCGGCGACATGCGCGCGCCGAAGACGGTCATGCAGGCCGGCCTGCGTCACTTGCGCGGTAAATGGGTCAAGGCCGATAACCGGCACCATTTGTGGGCGGTGATCGCCGAGGCGGCCCGGCGCAGCGGGGATCGGATCACCACGGCCAGCGCCCTGGAGCATGTGCTGGCCGCCCAGGTTTCCAAACCGCTGCCGCCGGGTCTGTTCGACTATAACGCCGACAGCCTCTGGAATGCCTATATGGATATGGCTACCTACCTGGGCAATCAGCAACAGTTTCTGATCGGCGACGATGATCCCTGGTTCGAGGCCGCGGCCCAGGCGCGGCGCAAGCAGCCGGTGCGGGCCCGGGCCTATTACGCCGTGTTAATGCTCAAGGGACAGACCGCGGCCAGCCGCCAGCGCGCGGCGAAAGCCTTCCTTGCCCTGATGCGCGAGCGTTCGCACGGTGCCGCGCTGCTGGAAGCGCTGTTTCTCGACAGCAAACAGTATCGGCAACTTGCGGATATCCCGCTCAGCGTGCGCCTGGAACTGGTGGACATTGCGCTGGCGCACTCGGAGATCGAACGCGCCTCGGAGCTGATGGCCAGTATCGAACAGGTGCCTGAAGACGAAGAGGCATTCATCTGGCAGTTGCGCCGCGCGCGAATTCTGGTGCTGGGGGGAGAAATCACCCGGGGCCATCAGACGTTGCAGGATCTTTTGTCGTCGATGGCGCTGCCGCAGGAGCAGCAACTGGATCAGGTGCTGCAAGTCGTCTTTGATCTGCAGACTGCCGGGGCCCACGAGGAGGCGCTGGACCTGTTTGCCCGCCTGCTAGAGCTGACCGGTGACACCAAACGCAAACGTGAACTCTATTACTGGATGGCCGATTCCCGCCAGTCCCGGGAACAGTTTGCCGAGGCGGCCCGTCTTTATCTTAAATCCGCCATGCTGATCGGTGCCGACGCCATGGATCCCTGGGCGCAGACCGCCCGCTATCAGGCTGGCGTGGCCCTGTCGCGAGCCGGCCTGATAGCGGATGCGCGGGCGCTGTTCAATCACCTGCTGCGGGTGACCGAGGATAAAAGTCGCAAGGCGGTGTTGCGTCAGGAGTTGCAAAAACTGTGGTTGCTGGAAGGCGGGCGCAGCGGCGATCACGCCCCCGCGCTTACAACGGATGATGCAGAGGCAGATCCGTCTCAGGTTTCACCGGCGTCCCTTCCAGACCGGTAAAGTCAAAGGGAATCGATTCGAGTTTCATTCCCGTGTTTTTCTGTACGGCAAAATGCAGGTGCCGTATGTCCCCGTCGGCGGAGGCCGCCAGCCGGCCGATGACCTGCCTGTGAACCGTCGTGTTCAACAGCAGCAATACCGCCAGCCAGGGAGGTTTGCGGGGATGGATGAGGCATAGCGCTTGAGGCCGGTTATTCGCATCGCAGGGATATCCTTTTGCGTTTCTGACGATTGATGAAGCCTGAATGCCTCACCTCCCCCTGGATGTGTTGTGGTTCCATCCTGTTCGCCTCTGAACTATTATATTTGAGATGAATCCGGTTAAACCGGCATTCGTTCTCTTGTCGCAGAGAATACGGTTTGTTCTCACCAGAGTAAATTCGGTAATTACCTATGACCACATCCTGCTTTCAGGTTACCGTGCCGCCGGGCATCCTGGCCGTTACCCTGAGCGGGGAGCTCATCACGGCTGTCGATTTGCCGGCGCGGGCGCGCAAACAGTTGCCGGGGCCCACCCGCCCCCTGGAAAAACGGCTGGCCGCCGGGCTGAAGGCCTATTTTGTCGATGCCGCGGCACCGCTGGACTGGCCGTTACAGTTTGAGGGCACCGATTTTCAGCAACGGGTGTGGCGGGCGCTACGGGCCATTCCGGCGGGGACGGTCAAAACCTATGGCCAGCTGGCGGCGGAGATCGGCGGTTGCGCCCAGGCGGTGGGTAATGCCTGTCGGCAAAATCCGATTCCCCTCTATATTCCCTGTCACCGGGTGGTGGCGCGTCAGGGGATCGGCGGTTTTGCCGGCAAGACCGCCGGTCAGTCGATCCGGCTCAAGCGCTGGTTGCTGCTACACGAGGGCGTGGCGCTCCGGGCATGAGTGATTCGGCACAACAGCAGGCCCTGATCGAGCAGTTTCTCGATGCCCTGTGGATGGAGCGGGGGCTGGGCGAGAATACCCTGGCGGCCTACCGTTCCGATCTGGGACAGTTCGGCCAGTGGCTGCAGCAGCACTGTCGTAATTCGCTGCTCAATGTGCGCCGCGAACAGATCCAGAGCTATCTCGCCCACCGCCTGGAGTGTAAACGCAGTCCGCGCAGCACCGCCCGGCTGTTGTCCTGCCTGCGCCGCTTCTATGCCTGGATGCGGCGCGAGCAGCACATCGAGGAGGATCCCACCGCCCTGATCGAGGCCCCCCGCCTGGGGCGGCCGTTGCCGAAAAGCCTCAGTGAAGCGGATGTCGACGCCCTGTTGCAGGCGCCGGATACTGCCACCGTCAAGGGTCTGCGGGATCGTTGCATGCTGGAGGTGCTGTACGCCACCGGCCTGCGGGTCTCGGAGCTGGTCAATCTGCAGCTGGGGCAACTCAATCAGCAACAGGGCGTGGTGCGGATTACCGGCAAGGGCGGCAAGGAGCGGCTGGTGCCGCTGGGCGAGGAGGCGCTGGGCTGGTTGCAGCGCTACTTGCAGGCGGGGCGGGGCGCCATGCTCGGCGATCAGCTCAGCGACGCGCTGTTTGTCAGCAATCGCCGTCACGCCATGAGCCGCCAGACCTTCTGGTATCTGATCAAGGATTACGCGCGCCGGGCGGGGATCGACAAGCCGCTCTCCCCGCACACTCTGCGCCACGCCTTTGCCACCCACCTGCTCAACCACGGTGCCGACTTGCGCGTGGTCCAGCTGCTGCTCGGCCACAGCGATCTCTCCACCACCCAGATCTATACCCACATTGCCAAAGTCCGTTTACAGGAACTCCACGCCCGGCATCACCC
>JBKGZJ010000049.1:0-14652 GCA_046545635.1 Thiohalophilus sp.
GTATAGTCGGGGTCACGAGAGGGCCCACAGGTGAACAAACCGAAATTCGGCGGTAACAACGGCCGCGATTTGATCCAAACTCGACCTGAATGATGGTTTATCAATCGATTGAGTTTTAACAGAACGCCAGCCTGTTTACTGCCTGACAGCGTAGTCGCAAACCCTGAACAGACATATGATTCAAATCATGCATTCTGTTCACAGACGCGGCTTCGACTTACCCGCAGGCTAAAGGCCCAGGCACATTTCATCGTCAACGGCGGTTAGGCCAATTCGCCGCTAGCGGAAACGACAACCAGAAAAGAAGATAAGCAGGGATGATTGCTCTGCCGGAACATGGTTTCAGTCCACGGTAATCGTCATCTTCATCGAATGCGATTCACCCGCCTTGAGCGTATAGGCGTTGTCCAGGGCATTGGCGGCTTCGACACAGACCATGTGTGCGTATTGATCGTCGGGCATGTCGGCGAAACCTCTGGCGCCTTCCGGACCCGGGTTCCAGACTACGGTACTGGCGCTGTTGGTTTTTTCCATGACGATCCGGCGCCGATTGCCGCTGTCCTCGAGGACCACCGTATCAGGATGGTCGACGAACACGCAGTCCATCGGCACGTTCACCTGCAGCGGCCCCGCCTGGGTAAAACGCTGTCCATCACGCAGTTTGTCGATATACGTGAGGTTCTCCATGCCGCCGATCGTCAATCCGTCCGCGTTGGCGACACGGAAATAGGTGTGAAAGGCTTCGGAGACGACCCAGTCACGCTCGCTGCGGTTCTCGCCGATCAACTCCAGGGTCAGCTTCTCGCCCAGGGTCACGATCAGTTTCAGCATGAACGGCAGCGGCCACGCCTGGCGAATTGACTCATTGGGTTCAAGCTGTAGCACCACTTCGGTGGCATCATCCACGCGACGCACGTCGGCCACCTCCCAGAGTTCATAACGGGCAACGCCGTGGCCTTTTTTGGCCGCATCGGTCGGATCCGCGCCCAGGGCCTCGGGATTATACGGGCCAAACCACGGCCAGCAGATCGGCACCCCGCCACGCACCGGCTTGCTGCCGTCATAAATCGCCGTCTCGCTCAACCAGATCACCTCTTCGCCGTTGGCGGGCTTGTAACTGAGCAGGGTCCCGCCATGGGTGGTGAGCGAAGTCGAACCATGACGATTGCGCAGATCAATCAGGATCAATTGATCTTTTTGGCTGAAACGCACATCGGGATGGGTAAAACGTTGGTTGAGTTCTTCGAGCATGGAAGGGGCTCCCCGGGTTAACAGTTAAAAAATGGCGCGATTGAACGACGCCTGGACAGGTCTTGCGTGTACCCGATCACATCCGCGTACCGTGATAACAGAAAATAAGATCACGATAAATTTCGATAATCGCGCCGGAGGCGCTCCTACAGATTCTATATAAATGTGCAGAAGCGGCTGCACCGCGACAGTTAATCGAGGCGTGTGAAATACGCCGTCTGGGTCGGTTGCCCGAATTCCGGATCCGCCTCGCCAATCCCGCCCAGCGCGACGCGATAACCATTGCGTCGGGCGACGCCCTGTGACCAGTGGCGAAATCTGGCGCGATCCCGTTCAAATTCATGATCGGGTTCGCGAAATTCCCCGGGGTACAGGCCATACAGCGGATTGTATTCCCGATTGGGCGTGGTCAGATACACCACACGCGGACGCATCTGCGCGAACACCACCTGCTCCGCCGCCGACAGTGCACCCGGTTTGAGATGTTCGATGGTCTCCACCATGGCGGCGGCGTCATAATCGCCAAGGCCGGGCTGCGACTCGGCATAGGAACCGTTGATCAGACACAGCCGGCCCGGGACGTCATGCAGATACGTGCTCAACAGCTCTCTGGCCCGCAGCAGTGACTGGCTACAACTTTCCAGGCCAACGATCTGCTCGAACTGCCGCTCCCCGGCCAGCCGGTACAGCAGATGCCCCGAACCACAGCCCAGATCCAGCACCCGTCGCGCGCCGCTGCCCTTGAGCCGGCGCAATACCTGATCCAGCCGCGTGTCATGTAACGGAGTCATCCGCGCCATCATCGACGCAGTTGTGAGCGAACCGATATCCATCAATCCTGTACCCCGTGCGCCACAAAAGGGCTCGGTTCGCCCGTGTAGGTCAGATCGAGGCGGTGCATGGCGCGGGTAATCAGCACGCCCGATGCGCGGCGCAGTTTCGTCTTGATCTCCTCCAGGTGAGCTTTTTCGTCAGTTTCGGTTTGAATCATCATACAACCTGATACATCACACGGCTTCTCACAGAGAAATCCGCTTTTTATCCAAAAATGCCGGGCACAGAAAACAGGATCCCGTCAGTCACAAAAAGAGACTGACGTTCAGGTATGGATCATCAACCGGGCAGGTCTTCCAGCATCCGCTCGCACAGACGCAGGCTCGCCGCATCATGCAATACGAAACGAATATGCCGCACGCTGGAAAGTTGTGCCAGCATGCCGGTGATCGTGGTCAGGGCCACTTCGGTGGCCGCCTCAAGCGGATAGCCGAACGCCCCGGTGGAGATGGCCGGAAAGGCCACGGAGGTAATACCGTGTTCCTCGGCCAGGGCAAGGGCGTTGCGATAACAGGCCGCCAGCAACTCGTCGGCAGGCTCATCCACGCCGTAAACCGGCCCCAGGCAATGAATCACATAGCGGTTGGGCAGATTGTGCGCGCCGGTGATCACCGCCTGCCCAGGGCGAATCGGCGCCAGCGGCCGGCACTCGTCTTCCAGCCCCGGCCCCGCCGCCCGGTGCAACGCCCCGGCCACCCCGCCGCCGATACGCAGCTCGGCATTGGCCGCGTTGACCACCACATCCATATCGGACTGATTGGCAATATCACCCCGGGTACATTCCAGGCGCACATCGTGCAGAAGTCGTTCGCTCATGCTATCTCCCGCCGGATCGTTCAGGCCAGGCAGCCTTGATTGATTCCCGCGCCCGCCGCCTGGTGTTGAAGCGTAAACTAGCATGTCCGCCCCCGAATTTGTAGGACGCGGCTTCTCTGGTTCCCAATCTCTGCTACATATATCTCATGCCGCCTTGTAGAGTGCGGAATTTTAGCGGCATAATGAACCGACGCTTTGACACCACCTTTCTGTACCCGGTGTCAGCCACAGGATGCCGTCATGACCGATCAAATTGTCGTCAGAAATCTGTTCAAGATCTTCGGCCCCCAACCGGACGCGGCACGACACCTGATCGATGAGGGCCTCGACAAGGACGCCATCTTCGAGCAGACCGGCTCTACAGTTGGCGTGCGCGACGCCAGCTTCAGCATCCGCGCCGGGGAGGTGTTTGTGATTATGGGGCTCTCCGGCTCGGGCAAATCGACCCTGGTACGCATGCTCAACCGACTGATCGAGCCGAGCTCCGGCGAGGTGCTGATCGACGATCGGGATATTGTGCAAATGAGTCAGGCTGAACTGATCGATCTGCGCCGCCGCGATATCGCCATGGTCTTTCAGTCTTTTGCCCTGCTGCCTCATCTGAACGTACTGGAAAACGCCGCCTTCGGCCTGGAGATCGCCGACGTCAACAAGCGCGAACGTGACAAGCGGGCCATGGAGGCCCTGGAACAGGTGGGCCTGCACGGCAACGCCAGCAGCTATCCCGACGAGCTCTCCGGCGGTATGCAGCAACGGGTCGGGCTGGCCCGGGCGCTGGCCACGGAACCCACCATTTTATTAATGGACGAGGCGTTCTCGGCGCTGGACCCGCTGATCCGGCGCGAGATGCAGGAAGAGCTGCTGAAACTGCAACAGCAACAGGCCCGCACCGTGGTCTTTATCTCCCACGACCTGGACGAGGCGATGCGCATCGGCGATCGTATCGCGATGATGGAAGGCGGCCAGGTGGTGCAGGTGGGCACACCCCGGGAGATCCTCGATAACCCGGCCACCGAGTATATTCGCAACTTCTTCCAGGATGTGGATCTGGCCCAGGTCTACACTGCCGGCGACATCGCCCGGGCGCCCGAGACCCTGTTCCGGCTGGAGGAACAGCACGATGCCAAACAACTGTTACAAGCCCTGGAACAGCAACAGCATGACTACGCTTATCTGATCGACGCTGACAAACATTTCAAGGGAATTGTCTCCCGCGAGACTCTGCAGCAAAGCGACGGGCCCATTGAACCGGCCTGTCTGCAAAAACCGCGCACTCTGCGTCACACCACCCGGCTGAACAACGCCCTCGGGCGGGTTGCCGGCACCCCCTATCCGGTACCGGTGCTGGGGCGCAATGATCAGTTCCTCGGCGTGGTGTCGCGGGCGCACCTGCTGGAAGCCCTGGAGAAGAGCGACACATGATGGAGGCCCTCGCCAGATTGCTCCACCCCCTGCGCCCGGCCGTGGCCGAGGGCCGCATTCCGCTGGGCGAATGGATCAGCGTGATCGTCGACTGGCTGCTGGCCCATGCCCAGTGGCTGTTCGATCTGATCGTCTGGCTGATCGACGGACTGACCAGCTCGCTGGAGACCCTGTTGCTGGCCCCGCCGGCCTGGCTGCTGGCGGCGCTGATCGTGGTGCTGGCCGCCTGGCGGGTGAACTGGCGCTTTGCACTCTTCTCCCTGACCGCTCTGGCGGTGGTGCTGGGGCTTGAGTTGTGGCGCGATACCCTCTCCACCCTGGCGCTGGTACTGGCGGCCACCGTGGTCAGCCTGGTCATCGGCGTCCCCATCGGCATCTGGGCGGCGCGCAGCGACCGGGTCTGGAACGTGGTGCGCCCGGTACTCGATTTCATGCAGACCATGCCGGCCTTCGTCTACCTGATCCCGGCGGTGATGTTCTTCAGTACCGGCAAGGTGCCCGGTACCATCGCCACCATCATCTTCGCCATGCCGCCGGCGGTACGGCTCACCAACCTGGGGATCCGCCAGGTCTCGCGGGAGATGGTCGAGGCGGGGCTGGCCTTCGGCTGCACGCCGAAACAGCTGCTGTTCAAGGTGCAGATCCCCGCCGCCCTGCCCTCGATCATGGCCGGGATAAACCAGAACATCATGCTGGCGCTGTCGATGGTGGTCATCGCCTCGATGATCGGCGCCGGAGGCCTGGGCGACGTGGTGCTGCGCGGGATTCAGCGCCTGGATGTCGGCCTCGGTTTTGAAGGCGGCATCGGCGTGGTGGTGCTGGCGATCATTCTCGATCGTATCACCCAGAGTTTCGGCCAGCGCCGGCGCGCCGGGATACGCGAGCGGCTGCGCGAGCTGTTCGGCCTCTCGGAGAATAACACCCAAAGTAGCAAGGCAGGTGACCAGTGAACCTGCGACGCGGCATCACCTTACTGCTGGCGGCGCTCATCGCGCTCGGGTTGTTCGCCTATATCTATTTCTACGGCGCGCCCCTGTCGACCCCGGCCGGCCGTCCGGCGGCTGAGCAACCCGGTGTCACCCTGCCCGAGCAAACCGACAACCGCACCCTGCGCATCGGCTGGACCGCCTGGGCCGATGCCGAAGTGGTCACCACCCTGGTCGAAACCCTGCTGGAAGAGCATCTCGACTACGAGGTTGAACGGGTGATGACCGACATCGGCATCCAGTACCAGGCCGTGGCCGACGGCGATCTGGATATCATGCTCATGGGCTGGCTGCCCCAGACCCATCGCCATTACTGGCAAAAAGTCCGGCACCGGGTCACCAACCTGGGCCCGATCTACACCGGCCGGCTCGGCTGGGTAGTGCCCGCCTATGTCCCCGAGGCGCAACTGGCCGCCATTTCCGATCTCCGACAGCCCGAGGTGGCCAAACGGCTCGACGGACGCATCCAGGGTATCGATCCCGGCTCGGGGCTGATGCAATCCTCGGAAGCCGCCGTCAAGGCCTATCAACTCGACGATCAGTACAAACTGGTCGCTGCCAGCGGCGCCGCCATGACCGCGGTGCTGGATCGCGCCTATCGCAACAAAGAGTGGGTGGTGGTCACCGCCTGGCAGCCGCACTGGATATTCGCCCGTTACGATCTGCGCTTTTTGCAAGATTCCCGGCAGCTTCTCGGCGGGCGCGAACGCATCCACGCCATCGCCCGCCAGGGCTTCCAGCAGGATCATCCGCCGGAGATCACCGGCTTCTTCACCCGGCTCTATCTCAACGATGACGAGATGGCCGAATTACTGCTCGAAACCCAGGACAGCGACGTCGAGACCGCCGTCCAGGATTATATTCGCGAACACCCGCGGCGGATCCGCTACTGGTTGAGCGGGGAGATCGAAGAAGAAGAGTAGCCCGTCGTCGAGAGACAGGCCAGGGGCTAAATTCCAGTCACCAGCCCTGGCACCTGGAAACAAAAAAGGCCCCAACGGGGCCTTTTTTGTTTGGCGGAGAAGGAGTCCGCCTCAGCAAAGCCGACAAGGCAGGGGCGAGGCGCTGGGGATTCAGCGAATTGTTATACATGGAAAACGACGTGATATCGGCTTAGGCTCCGTCTCACTGGGCACACTCGCCGAGGCCCGGGAACAGGCCCTGGAGAATCGCAAATTTGCCCGGGCTGGCGGTGACCCACTGGCCGGACGCAACCGCATCCATGCTCGCTCCTCAGGGATCCATCAGGTTTATCCGACGGAAACAACCGGCTTCTTCACCAGGCATTATCTCGACGATGACGAGACACCCGAATTGTTACTCAACAGTCAGAAATAAGGTTTGATTACCCTTTAGCTACTTATAGCCAGCGGCCTATCAAACGCATCAAGTACTGACCAGCCTGTATAGTAAAGTGATAGAAAGCTGATCGCGACGAGCCAGATCTGTTAAGCAACGACTTTTTGCGAAAAACTTTTTTGCTAAATTTTCAGTCTTCTTCGATACAAATCTCTTTACGCGACACTGCAGCCAGAGTTTTGTATACCAGAAGTAGAATTACCAGGCTAAGTATTACCAGCAAAAACCAGGAAAGCCCTGCAAAAAAAACCAGTTCAGTATTCTGATACATCAACAGACTGGCAATTGTCACCGCAGCCAGGGGAAAAGAATAAGCCCACCAGGATAAAAAGAACTTCAATCGCATAAAACGCCTTACCTGGGTTGCCAGCATCAAAGTAAGAAACAATGCCGTGTAATACAGTATCCGGGCAAAAGGATCCAGGGTGTCTGTTAGTTGAATCCATGAGACAAAACCCACTGCAGGCGGCGCAATAAGGATAAAAAGGGTCGGTGTGAGCTTGCCCGGCAGTGGCTGATGAAAAATGACCCTGTAAAAAATTATCGCAAACAATACCAGCCAGAATAGCAGTCCAATACTGAAATAGAACCAGGAAATCTCGATCGAGGCGAATTTTACTCCGGCAATAGGCACCAGAATGTTTCCGACAATCGGGATAAACCAGGCTGGATTGATATGATGAATCTCAAAATGGGAATGATGAATCCAGACCGACAGCACATACAACGTGACAAGCAAATGAAGTGCCGCACCAACAACCCACAGCCAGTAGGCTGCCATGAATTGATGATGTAACAAGGCAATACTGACCAGCAATAACCCAATAGATACAGTCGGGAAAAAGTTTAGTTTGACAGGATGATTTATCTCGGCAAATACCTGAGCTCGATATTTCATTAGCTTGCCCAGATACAATACACCCAGCAGAATAAAAATCACGATAGTCAGGCCCAAAATAAAATGACTCACCCTGAACGGAAGTGACATCACAGTTTCAGCCCGGTGCCAGGCGATAGCAAATCCGGCCAAACCCATCACCGTGGCAAACCAGGAGATGGGGAAATTTTCCAAACGCGCCGGTTGAATCGTTTTCTGTTGCTCCTTCATTCGTCTACCCCGCATTAAAGTATTCCATGCAATACCAGCCATAAATCATAAAGTGTAAAAACACCCTGTTAATCTGTCTACCAAAAAATCGAGGTGATTTTTTTGGATAGAGATTCGCTCACTACAACAACAGCTTTTTGTTCAGGAAAATGTCATGGAAAATCACAGTATCATCTGCATTTTTTCTTGAATACGCGTTCGGATGAGCAGGGAGATCATTATCCGCTGATCTCATAGAATTAAATCTGTGTATCTATCAAAAATAAAGGTCTGAAAAATTTGCGGAAACACGACGCATGTTCTGTTCCACGTCACGACTATTTGATTAATTAAAGTAGAGTTTGCGGCATTTTCAAATAAATGCCGCAATCTGCTCTTCGAACAGGTTGCGGCAAGATGATAGGCCGGAGTTACCACCCCAGGTCGGCGTCCGCGTCTTTCTCTGAGCCGCTATCCGCATTCTCGACGCTCAGCGGAGTAATCATCTGGTCATCAAAGGTCCAGGCGGGAATCTCTTCCGCCGCCATGGCGCCGGCAGGCAATGAGGACAGGGCGAAGAGAAAAGCCAGTACGTTCAGCAGTGATTTCATTGTCGTCTCCTGATCAGGTTAGTGGAACACAAACATGGCTATGTAATATATGGCAAACAGCGTGCCATATTGCGTTCTGTCTTCGCCTCAACGGTGAACGTGATTATACTGCTGAATTTATTATATTTTTTTGATTTCTCGAGTCTTACAACTGCCTCGGGAATTCCCCGGAAACTGTCATTTTTGACAATTATAGCCCATAATACTGTCATACTTGACAGTTCGGAGGCCCGCCATGCCAACCTCCGTTCCTGCCGAAATCGCCGCCCTGCTCGACGTCTACGATGAACCGGCGTATTGCTCAGTCAGGACTACCTGATTCTGGCCGCCAATCAGCCATACCGGGCCATTCGTCCCGGTCGAATGTTCCGGTCTGACAGAAACCCTGTTCGAGAGCGAACTGTTTGGCCATGAAAAAGGGGCATTCACCGGGGCCACCCAGCGCAAGCCCGGTCTGGTTGAAATCGCACGCGGTGGCACCCTGTTTCTGGACGAAGTGGGCGATATCCCGCTGGCCATGCAAGTAAAACTGCTGCGTCTGCTGGAGACAGGAACATACCGGCGTGTCGGTGGCGTGGAGTCACACAAGGCCGAGTTTCGACTGATCTGTGCCACGCACCGGGATCTGAAACAAATGGTAAGCGAAGGAAGCTTTCGCGAGGATCTCTACTACCGAATCAGTTCCTTTCCCATTGCCCTGCCGTCCCTGCGTGAACGAAATGAGGACCTGCCCTTGCTGATCGAAACCATATTTCAGCGCATCGATCCTGACAAGTCATATAGACTGGATCGACAAGCATTACGTTGTCTGCAACATTATCCTTTCCCGGGTAATATTCGCGAACTACGCAATATACTCGAGCGCGCAAGCCTGATGGCCGATAGCGAGACCATTACCATCAATCACTTGCCGGCCGAATGTCGCTGCCCGACTGACAACAAGCTGACAGAATTTACTGACTCAAATATTCTTCCATTGGAGGAAGTGGAGCGCCAGTACCTGCAGCGGGTGATCGCCCGCTTCGAAGGGGATAAACATGAACTGGCTCACCAGCTCGGGATCAGTGAGCGAACCCTGTACCGCAAGCTGAAGTTACTGGCCATTGAAAAATAACCTGACGTTTCTGTGTAATATACGTGCACCTGAACTCTGACTGTAAGATTTCACTAAACAACCTCGATGCAGTGTCCCCGGGGAAACTCTCGTCAAAGTGAAAAGCACAGCAACAGCCCATCAGTGATTAGCAGGTTCATCGTAGTCCGGGGACGACCAGAGAAAATGGCGGAAGAGAGCAGGAGTCGAACCTACCAGGGACCGCCTGGCGGCCCCTCCCGGTTTTGAAGACCGGGCGCCCCACCGGGGAACGATCTCTTCCAGAAGTCATTGTGCGCTCCAGTGCTGCAAAGCGCTGTCGTGACGCAAGACATGATCATCGCGTACCCGTCGAGTGTAACCGATACGATCGAAGAACTCGAGGATCCGAATCGCCACCTTACGACCGCCGCTGCCATCGGGAAAAATAATGTCTCGAAACGGGGCGGCGCGCGCCGCGCCCTGTTGTTCATTGAGCTGGCGGACAAACTCGGCCAGCTCCGCGACCGCCCTGGCGGTGAAATAATGATCATGGGCTACCGGATAGAGCTCCCCCGTCCGGGCGAGCCGCTTGAATAACTGACGTACCACATGCTCGGGCGTGCCCGTTGCCCTGAATACATCACGCACTCGCGGCGGATTATAGGGGCTGGCATCCAGCAATGGTTTCAGCTCGGTGAACAGCTGGCGGTCGTCCGCCGTGACAGTGGCGCGATGCTCCGGCAGATGCAGCCAGGAGCGCGTCTGTACAATGGCACCATTTGCCAGTAATTCCTCACTCAGTGCCTGAAAAACAGGACGCGACAGCCTGCTGGAGGTCATGCGCCGCAGCCGTTCGGCTTCCACGCCGATCATATCGGGCGCACGCTCATGTTCCGCAGTCAGCACCTCAAGCAGTTTACTTCGCAACGCGGTCCAGGCCGCCGGGGTAATACCGGTTATTGTTTCGCCCTCGCGGATCACGCGCAGGCCGACCCGTTGCCAGAGCATCCCGGCATCTGCCTCGCTGAGGTTCCAGCTCATCACAAATCGATTGAGATCGATGCCGGCTTCCGCCTGGTCGGCCAGATATTCAAGCGCCACGGCAGGATCCTCGTCGCGCAGTTTGTTGAGCAGGGCCAGCCGTTGCGGTGTCCGCTTGTGGCGGGTGGGCGGAAAGATATCCAGCACCCTGCCTCCGGCAACAGTCCGTTGCGCACCGGCATCGCGCAGGATGAATCGGTCGCCGCGCAGGGCCAGGGTTTCGCGTTCGAGCAGGATCTCTACCAGCGCGGTATCTCCGGCATTGATCTCCTTGCAATCGAGCAACGCCACCCGGCCGACTATGTCATCGCTGCCAAGATGCACATGCACGTTTTGCATGTGCGTCACCGGTTTCTGACCGGCGGGAATGCGCACCTCACCCTGAAAACGGGACAGGGGCAGGGCCAGCGCGGGATCGACCAGCCACATGCCCCGGGCAATATCCTGTTTGTCAAAATCACCCTTGAGTGCCAGGGCACAACGTTCGCCCGCCTGACCACGTTCGGCGGAGCGGTCCTGGACATGCAGTTCACGCACCCGGGCCTTGACCCCCAACGGGGACAGGGTGAGCATCTCGCCGACACTGACTGCCCCTCCATGGGCGGTACCGGTTACTACGGTGCCAACACCGGTGAGCGAGAAACAGCGATCGATGGCGAGACGGAAACGCCCTGTCGCTGAACGCGGGCGAAATGAAGTCGCCATCGTCTCCAGGTGGACGCGCAGGGGCTCGATCCCCTCCCCGGTTCGCCCCGATACGGAAAAGACCGGACTGCCCGACAGCCCGGTATCCGCCAGAAGTTGGTTGACTTCCTGGCGGACCGCCTCGAGCCGCTCGGCTGAGACCACATCGATTTTGGTAAGGGCGACTGCGCCCCGGGTCCTGCCCAGCAGTTCCAGCAACTCGAGATGTTCACGCGTTTGCGGCATCGGTCCGTCATCGGCGGCAATCACCAGCAGAACGAAATCGATAGCGGTGGCGCCAGCCAGCATGTTGCGGATCAGTTTTTCATGGCCGGGGACATCCACAAAACCGAGTACTGAACCATCCGACAAGGGGGTATAGGCGTAGCCGAGATCGAGCGTAATGCCGCGCGCCTGTTCCTGCGGCAAGCGATCGGCATCCACGCCGCTAAGCGCCTTCACCAGCGCGGTTTTGCCGTGGTCAATATGCCCTGCAGTACCGATCAGCATTTTGCGTATCTCATGCCTTCTGACCTGATGCATCCGGTTGACGTATATCGAGTTTCGAAAGCTGGGCAGTGAATTCACTTTCCTCATCCGACGCAAGACAGCGCAGATCCAGCAGCAACGCATCGTTCTCGATGCGGCCGATCACCGGACGCGGCAACTCGCGTAATCCGGCCTCGATGCGATGCAGTACGCCGCTTTTCCTGCTCTGCGGGCGAACAGCAAGCCCGGCAGACGGCAGACGATCGACCGGTAGTGACCCGGAGCCGATCTGCGATCGCAGTGGCATGATCTCCACGGTTACCGGCTGCGAGGCCAGGGCACGCTGCAGCGCGGGCAACAGGCGTTGCGCCACGGCATGGATGTCGGCTTCGGGACGGGTCAGTTGCTGCAATGCCGTCAGACGTTCGGGCAGGCGATCGGGATCACGATAGAGACGCAACACCGCTTCGAGGGCGGCAAGGGTGATCTTGCCGACACGCAGTGCGCGCTTCAGTGGATTTTTCTTGATCCGGTCAATCAAATCTTTGCGACCAACCAGCAACCCGGCCTGCGGGCCGCCGAGCAGTTTGTCACCGGAAAAGGTTACCAGATCGACCCCGGCGGCGATGCTCTCGCGTGGTGTCGGTTCGTGGGGCAGTCCCCAGCGCTCGAGGTCGGTCAATGTACCGGAGCCGAGATCGACGACACAGGGCAGATCATGTTGATGTGCCAGCCCGGCCAGTTCTTTTTCCGGTACGGCATGAGTAAACCCCTGGATCGCGTAATTGCTGGTGTGGATTTTCATCAGCATCGCCGTGCGCGAGGAGATCGCTTCGCTGAAATCCCTCCGGTGCGTGCGATTGGTCGTGCCGACCTCGACCAGTCTGGCACCGGCCCGCTTCATGATATCGGGGACACGAAAGGCCCCGCCGATCTCGATCAATTCCCCGCGAGAGACAACAACCTTCTTCTTCCATGCCAATGTGTTGAGCAACAGAAAGACGGCAGCCGCATTGTTGTTGACCACGGTGGCCGCCTCGGCTCCTGTCAACTCACAGAGCAAATCGCTGACGATGTCATCCCGATCACCCCGTCCGCCGTCCTCGATATCGTATTCCAAAGCACAGGGATTGCGGGCGGCCGTCACCAGCGCCTCGACCGCTTCTTCAGGCAGAGAGGCGCGGCCGAGATTGGTGTGCAGCACGGTACCGGTGAGATTGAAGACCGGGCGCAGCCCGGGCAGAGCGAGCACCTTTGCCTTGGCGGTGATTTTTTCGATCAGGTTTTCGTTATCGGGAATCGGAGCGCCAGCCTGGGCCGCCGCACGGACCTCGGCCAGCGTGTCACGGATCAGCCGTGTAATCACCGCGTGGCCGTGGCTATCCACCAGCTCCGCAACCGCGCCGTCAGACAACAGACGACTGACAGAGGGCAGCCTGGAGAGTTGATTCATTATTTTTGTATCCAACTGTTTATCTCCAAGGTTAAGCGACGAACCGCTTTGTGGTCATTTCCTGCCCACTTGTAAAACAAAAACCCCGCCACGAAGGGCGGGGTTTGAGATAGCCGGATAAGGACTCGACTATTCCATGGAGGGGTTCCAGACCTCCCAGACTTTCCCCACCAGATCCGGTCCAGGTTTGAGAGTCGGCTTGCCCGGCTCCCAGCCTGCAGGACAGGCTTCCTTCCCTTCAGTGGCGCGTACATGCTGATAGGCCTGAATCTGACGGATCGTTTCAGCAAGCTTGCGCCCGACCGGCGGCGTCAGCACCTCCATCGCCTGAATCACACCATCCGGATCGATGATGAAACGTCCGCGGAGCTCGACCCCCTGGGTCTCGTCCCAACAGCCATAGGCGCGACCGACATTCCCGGCCTGATCAGCTACCATGTGGAATGGCACCCCGCCATCCACCATTTTGCTCAATTCCTCGTCGTTCCAGACTTTATGGACAAAGTGGCTGTCCACACTGACTGAAATAACTTCGACACCTAAATCCTGGAGCTTCTGATAATTTGCGGCGACCGCCGACACTTCAGTAGCTCAAACAAAGGTGAAATCACCCGGATAGAAACAGAGCATCACCCACTTGCCTAAATAATCCGACAGCTTCACGCTGGTGAAGCTGCCCTTGTGATAGGCAGGCGCAGTGAAATCGGGGGCTTTCTGCCCGACACGTACACTCATACTGGACCTCTCTTCTTGACTGGTTGATTCAGAGGGTACAGGAGTTTCCGGTGACGGCTCTCCCGAAACCGAGCCGGTCACCCTGGCACATGATACAGATTCTTCTTCTGCCATAATCGTCCCTCTTGTTGGCGTAAAGATATAGTACACAGTAAAAGTTAGAACTAAAGCCAGTCCCTGTCAATAAACCGCAAGTAAACCGATCCCGGCATATTAAAATGGGTGCAAGCGCGCTTGAATTATTTAAAATGTTCACAGTTGGTAACGTTTATCTTGGAAAGTTCATTGATCAGATATCAGGGAAAGACTATAGAATTAATAAAAATACGTCTTTCAGCTTCTACCGAGTGCTTCTCTGTCTGCCTGGCAATTTTGTCGAACCAAAGGGTTCTCATCAAAGCCTCCCCCACCTCAAATAAAAAAACGGGCCACACGGGCCCGTTTTTTATTTGGCGGAGACGCCTGCATGGACGTAGGCGGTAGACTCTGTCGGGAACAGAGAGTCGAGGGAGGGATTGTCCCGGGGCATCCCTGGCCCCGCGAGCCCTTCGGGCGCCGTCGCTGCGCTCCGGCGACCACAAAATTGTCAGGAACAATTTTGAACAATGACGCGCAGCGGCATTGGCCCGAAGGGTGAGCCCCAGGGATGGGGCGAATAAATCGGCTCTCCTGCCGATTTGTCGAACCGAAGGGTTCTCATCATGACCTCCCCCATCCACAAATTAAAAAAGGAGGCACAAGGCCTCCTTTTTTAATTTGGCGGAGAGGGAGGGATTCGAACCCTCGATACGGGGTTACCGTATACACAC
>JBKGZJ010000050.1:0-14576 GCA_046545635.1 Thiohalophilus sp.
CTGCGCCACGATTTCGATCAGGACAAAACCCGTCTGCACGCCTTTCGTCTGGTCGATATCACCTCGCTGGTCGGCCGGACCGATTTTTTCAAGCCGATCTCCTGGAAGTTCAACATGGGCTTCGAGCGCTGGCCCATTGATACCCATCCCGATGAGCGCCTGGTCTTCGCGCTCAACGCCGGCGGCGGGATGACCTTCCGCCTGGCGGATTCCTTCAAGCTCTTCGGCCTGGTCGACGCCACGGCACTGGGCCACGATCAGCTCGACAACCGGGTCGAAGCCGGGCTCGGGCCGAATCTGGGCGTTATCTGGGATCCGGCACCTGATTGGCGTATGCTGGCCAACACCCGGGTCCAGCGCTTTGCCGGCGATCTCGATTTAACCTATGTGGAACACACCCTGGCACAGAGCTTTCACTGGAACACTGACAGTTCGATTCGGCTGGAATGGCAGCGTCGCGGCCCGGAACACACGACCGAGGACTCTTTGAGCCTCTCCTGGCACTGGTACCTGAAATGACCCGGCGGTTACTGCTTCTCTCGCTGCTTGTCAGCCTGGGCGGCTGCAATCATCTGATCTTCCACCCCGAACAGGCGCATTATCCGATTCCGGACAACCTGGGTATCGAGCGCCAGGATCATTTTTTCCGCACCAGCGACAACCAGCTGCTGCATGGCTGGTTTATCCCCGCCGTCGACTCCCCGCCCAGAGGCACGGTCTTATTCCTGCACGGCAACGCGCAGAATATCAGCACCCATTTGCGCGCCGTCTGGTGGCTGCCGCATCACGGCTACAACCTGTTCATGTTCGATTATCGCGGCTATGGCCATTCCCCCGGCGAACCCAGCCTCGCCGGCCTGCACCGGGATGTCCCCGCGGCCATGGACTACCTGTTCAACGCCCTGCCCATCGATCCGGACAGGGTGGTGGTCTATGGCCAGAGCCTGGGCGGCTCGCTGGCCATTACCGCCGCACCGCAATCGGAGTACTTCCCGCAAGTGCGCGGGGTGATCGCGGAAGGAGCGTTTACCAGCTACCGCGAGGTGGCCCGCGAGGCGCTGGGCAACTGGTGGCTCACCTGGCCACTGCAATACCCTTTATCGCTCACCATCTCGGATGATTATCGACCGATTGATACCGTGGCTGACATCTCGCCGGTCCCGTTGCTGCTCATTCAGGGCGCCAACGACCAGGTTATTCGCCTTCGCCATAGTGAAGAACTTTTCAATGCCGCGCAGCAGCCCAGGCAGCGCTGGGTGGTGGACCATGCCGGGCACAACAATGCCCTGAGCGGTGAAACCGCCCGCCGCGAGTTTCTCGATTACCTCGCCAGGCTGTTGCAATAACCATACTTAAAAAGTGGTACAGAAGCCGCTACGGTTGCGTTCTGGTTCAGAATATCCGTGAGTATTGATATACTTATATACTTTGCCCCGCCGGCTCTCAGCGCGGGGCCAACGGCAAGTATTCAACCGAGAACAGACCGAGGCAAATATGCGAGACGGAAGAATCACCATCACCCAGTTCATCATCGAAGAGCAACGTCGAATCAAAGATGCGACGGGTGACTTTACCTCCCTGCTCAACGACATCGTCACCGCCTGCAAGGAGATCTCCAATCTGGTCAACCACGGCGATTTGATCGGTGTGCTGGGCCAGGCCGGAACCGAAAATGTGCAGGGCGAGGATCAAAAGAAGCTGGATATCATCAGCAACGACGTCTTCCTCAAATCCAACGAATGGTCGGGCCATCTCGCCGCCATGGCCTCCGAGGAGATGGAAGAGATCTCCCACATCCCCAGCCAGTATCCGCGTGGTAAGTACTTACTGACATTCGATCCCCTGGACGGCTCCTCGAACACTGACGTGAATGTCTCGGTCGGCACCATCTTTTCCATCCTGCGCTGCCAGGGTGACTGCCAGAACCCCGCCACTGAGGACTTCCTGCAGCCCGGCACCGAACAGGTCTGTGCCGGCTATGCCCTGTACGGCCCCTCCACCATGATGGTGCTGACCACCGGCAACGGCGTGAATGGCTTTACCCTGGATCAGAACATCGGCGAGTTCATTCTGACCCACCCCAACCTGACCATTCCCGAGTCCACCCGGGAATTTGCCATCAACGCCTCCAACATGCGTTTCTGGGAGCCGCCGGTCAAACGCTATGTCGACGAATGCCTCTCCGGCACGGCCGGCGATCGTGATGAAGATTTCAATATGCGCTGGATCGCCTCCATGGTCGCCGAAGTGCACCGCATTTTGATCCGTGGCGGGATTTTCATGTACCCGCTGGACGAGAAAATGAAAGCCAGGGGCGGTACCGGCAAGCTGCGCCTGATGTACGAGGCCAATCCGATGTCGTTTATCGTGGAACAGGCCGGCGGCATGAGTTCCACCGGGCGTGAACGGATCATGACGATCCAGCCGGATGGACTGCATCAGCGTGTACCGGTCATCCTCGGCTCCAGACAGGAAGTCGAGCGGGTGGTGGACTACCACAAACAGCACGATGCCGACGCCGCAGCCTGATTCCGACCCGCCAGGCGTTATAAAAAGACCCGTGGTGAGACGTCCTCGCCACGGGTCGTTTTTTCCATCTCCCCAATCGCCCCGGCAAAAACCCGATCCGTCCTTACCGGCCCCGGATATTCACAACTGCCTGGCCAGATCTGGTGCACGATGCGGCGCATCTGCTTGTGATTGCCGGGTCAGCCCGTAAAGCTGTAGTAATGATTAAAGCAGTCGGGACAAAGCGTCTGATTGCGATTGTCAGGCGGGTTTGTTAACCAGGCCGGGATCCAGTCCCAGCGATGTTTTTGTCGTTTGTTTTGATAACAGCGGCAGTGGCTGCACTGAACCAGATCACCCCTGTCATTGAGATAACGACTCTGATCGGCCTCCTGCGGGAGACGCCAGTGTTGCGTCACCTGCCGCGGGTTGTTGACGATCAACAGCCCGGCGCCGCAGCCGAGATTATGCACAGTCATGGCAAGCAGCCGATATTGCTGTGCGGAGGAACACTCATAATCATGTTCCAGCGGCGTATCGTCTTGCTGTTCCAGGCCACGCAGATACAGCTCGACATAAAAGGGATGCAACACCTCCGGCAGTGCCTCGGTCACGACTCGCCCCCGCCGCCACTGCCGGCTGATGACCGGTTCGCCCTGATTGTTGCGGGCAAAATGGAACCAGGCCGGATTCATATAAGCCAGGGTCAGATCCGGCCATAACCCATACACCGTTCCCGACTGTTGCTCCAGCGCAGCAATCGAAAAGTGCTGGGCCAGCAGTTGCTGAAAGCCGGGATCGCAATGCAGATCAGTCATGATTCATGGGTTGGCACAGCCGTTAGAGACACCGTGGGCAGCCACCATTCACGACAGGCGGCATTCCGATGAACGACTTTACGCCGACCCGTGGGTCACGACAATGAAACATGACCCGAGGTAAAGCAGGCCTACTTTTCAGACATCGAGATTGTTGGCGTTAAGGGCGTTGCTTTCAATGAAATCGCGGCGGGGTTCGACCTGATCCCCCATGAGAGTGGTAAAGATCTCGTCGGCGGCCACGGCATCCTCGATCTGCACCTGCAACAGTCGCCGCGAATCGGGATCCAGGGTGGTTTCCCACAGCTGTTCGGGATTCATTTCGCCCAGGCCTTTATAGCGCTGGATATGCTGACCGCGCTTGGCGTCTTCCAGCAACCACTCCATCGCCTGCCGGAAAGCGAGTACCGGCTGGCGCTTCTCGCCGCGCTGGATATAGGCCCCCGTTTCCAGCAACCCGTCGAGTTGTTCACCCAGGGTACGGATCGCCTTGTATTCACCCATCTCGAAGAACTCGCGGGTAAACCGGTAATCACTGCTGATACCGTGGCGAATGGCCGTCACGGTCACCTGCCAGCTGCCGCTCTCGTTGGCGTCGCTCCTGAACTCGAACCGGAAGCGTTTGTTGGTGGTGTCATCATGCTCCAGGCGCTGCTGCAGTTCGGCAAACCAGGCGGCCATGCCGTCGTTGTCCAGCAGCTGTTCGTCCTTGAGTCCGGGCATGTAGATCATTTTTTCCAGCACGATTTGCGGATAACGCCGGCTCAGACGCCGCAGGGTATCATTGACCAGCATGTGCTGACGGGCCAGCTCTTCGAGCGCCTCGCCGCTGAGCGGCGGCGCGGTCTCGTTGACGTGCAACTCGGCACCGTCCAGCGCCGTCTGCAACAGATAGGCGTTGAGCTCGGGATCGTCCTTGAGATAACGCTCCTGCTTGCCCTTCTTGATCTTGTACAGTGGCGGCTGGGCGATATAGATATAACCGTGCTCGATCAGCTCCGGCATCTGGCGATAGAAGAAGGTCAGCAGCAGGGTGCGGATATGCGAGCCGTCGACGTCGGCATCGGTCATGATGATGATCCGATGATAGCGCAACTTGTTGATATCGAACTCGTCCTTGCCGATCCCGCAACCCAGCGCGGTGATCAGCGTGCCGACCTCCACCGAAGAGAGCATCTTGTCAAACCGGGCTTTTTCCACGTTCAGGATCTTGCCCTTGAGCGGCAGGATGGCCTGGGCACGACGGTCCCGCCCCTGCTTGGCGGAGCCGCCGGCCGAATCGCCCTCCACCAGGAACAGCTCGGAGAGACTGGGATCCTTCTCCTGGCAGTCGGCCAGCTTGCCCGGCAGCCCGGCCACATCCAGAGCGCCCTTGCGCCGGGTCATTTCCCGGGCCTTGCGCGCCGCTTCCCGCGCGCGGGCGGCATCAACAATTTTCGACGAGATGGCTTTGGCATCGGACGGGCTTTCCAGCAGATAATCGCTGAACTTTTGCCCCATGACCGACTCGACCACGCTTTTTACCTCGGAGGAGACCAGCTTGTCCTTGGTCTGGGAGGAGAACTTGGGATCGGGGACCTTGACCGACAACACGGCACAGAGGCCTTCCCGGGCATCGTCCCCGGTGGGATTGACCTTGGCCTTTTTACCAAGTCCTTGATTTTCAATGTAATTATTTAACGTCCGGGTGAGTGCGGTGCGAAAACCGGAAAGATGGGTACCGCCGTCGCGCTGCGGGATGTTGTTGGTGAAGCAGTAGATATTCTCCTGGTAGGAGTCATTCCACTGCATGGCCAGCTCGACCCAGATGCCATCCTTCTCCGTATTCAAATAGAAAACGTTTTCATGCAGCGGGGTCTTCTTGCGATTGAGGTGTTCGACAAAGGCCCGGATCCCGCCTTCGTATTCAAAGACATCCTGCTTGTCCGGCTCCCGCTCGTCGGTCAGGACAATGCGCACGCCGGAGTTGAGAAAGGAGAGCTCGCGCAGCCGCTTGGCCAGAATGTCGTAATGAAATTCGGTATCGGTGAAAATCCCGGTGCTGGGCTTGAAGCGGATTTCGGTACCGGTCTGCTCGGTCTCGCCGATCACCTTGAGCGGATACCGGGGCTCACCCAGTTGATACTCCTGCTGATAAACCTTGTTATCGCGACGGATGGTGATTTTGAGCTGCTCGGAAAGCGCATTGACCACCGAGACCCCCACGCCATGCAGGCCGCCGGAGACCTTGTAGGAGTTGTCATCGAATTTCCCGCCGGCATGCAGAACGGTCATGATGACTTCTGCCGCCGATTTGCCCTCCTCTTCGTGCAAATCGGTCGGGATCCCGCGCCCGTCGTCACGGACCGTTACCGAGCCGTCGCTGTGGATGGTCACCTCGATGTTTTTACAATACCCGCCCAGTGCCTCGTCGATGGAGTTGTCCACCACTTCAAAAACCATGTGGTGCAGGCCCGTGCCGTCATCGGTGTCGCCGATGTACATGCCGGGCCGCTTGCGAACGGCATCCAGTCCTTTTAAGACCTTGATGTTCGAAGAATCGTAGATTTTTTCGCTCATTGGGCGGGGACCTCCAGTCGGTTCACCATTATACCACTTCTTCCACTGCACCGTGTTCCACGTGGAACATTTTGACCGACTCGCAACCCGTGGTATCGATCAGCCCTGCTTCGGTCGCGGTGACGAACAGCTGCGCACCCGATTCCACCAGCAGGGAGAGAAGTCGGGTCCGCCGTTCAGGATCCAGCTCGGCGGGAAGATCATCGACCAGCAGTACCGGCGTCTGATCGCGGACATCGCGGAACTGGGCAATTTGTGCCAGGCGCATTGCACTGGCCAGCAACTTCTGCTGACCCCGGGAGAAGTGATTTTGCACCGGCATCTTATCCTGGCGCAGCACCAGATCGGCCCGATGAGGACCGCTGTGGGTAAACCCCTGCTGGCGATCCCGCTCAAAGCCTTTTTCCAGTGCCGCCGGAAAAGCGAGATCCTGGGCCCAGCCGGGCTGATAATGCATTTCAGGCACACTGCCCAGCAGCGCCTGACAATAGCGTGCCAGCCAGGGCGCCAATGCCGCCACATACTGCTGCCGCAATTCCGTCAGGCGCTGCCCCTGCTCGATCAGCTGGGTATCCCAGTAGCGAATTTCTGCGGGGGGCGACTGGGCGCGCAGTGCGGCATTTCGTTGCCGTAGCACCTTGTGATAGGCCTGCCACACCGGCAAGAAGGAATGTTCCACGTGGAACACTCCCCAATCGAGAAACTGACGGCGATAGCGGGGGCCCTGTTCCAGGATCCGATGGATGTCAGGATTGATGATCTGAACCGGCAGAACCGCTGCCAGGGCCGACGTTTTCTGGACCGTCCGGCCGTTGATTCGGATCCGGGTCACATCCCGGCCCTTTTCGATGCCCACGGCGGTGGTCTGATCCCCCCGTCCCTGAATCCGACCAAAAACCGTCAGGGTATCGTGATCCCGTTGAATGATGTGCTGGATCGGATTGGTACGAAAGGAGCGGGCCAGGGAGAGCAGATGGATCGCCTCGAGCAGGCTGGTCTTGCCGCTGGCATTTTGGCCGTGGATGAGATTGATCCTGTCACAGGGGGCCATTCGTACCGAGCTCAAATTGCGGACCCGGGCAATCTCCAGGTGGACCAGACTCATTCCGGCATCATCAGAGCCGCATCGGCATGATCACATAGCGGCTGTTGAGGTCCTCATTGCCCTGAATCAAACAGCTGTGGTTGGCGTCGATCATGCCGATGGTCACCTGATCGGATTTCAGCGCGGAGAGGGCGTCGAGGAAATAACTGACGTTAAAACCGATTTCAAACTCATCCCCGTCATAAGTCACTTCCACCTCTTCCTCCGCCTCCTCCTGCTCGGGATTATGCACGGTCGCCCTGAGCTGATCGGCAGACAGACTCAGCCGCATGCCGCGATACTTTTCGTTGGACAGTACCGCCGCCCGGTGAAAGGCCTCGTACAGGGGCAGGCGGTCACAGGTGACGATCCGCGGCGGGTCTTTTGGTATAACTTGTTGATAATCCGGGAATTTCCCATCTATCAATTTGGAGGTAAAACTGATATCCGGCAACTCGACCCGGATGTGATTCTCCCCCAGCTGAACGCGCACCGTGGTTTCGCTCTCCTCCAGCAGGCGCATCAACTCGGTCACCCCTTTGCGCGGCAGAATGACCTGGCGGGATTCGCTGACCGGCAGTTCGGCTTCCACTTCACAAACCGCCAGGCGATGCCCGTCGGTCGCCACGGCGCGTAATAAATTCGGGTTCAGCTCCAGCATGAGGCCATTGAGGTAATAACGGACATCCTGCTGGGCCATGGAAAACTGGGTCTGCTCGATCAGTTTTTTCAACTGCTGCTGGGAGAGAGAGAACTCCAGCGGCGAGTCGATGGGATCGATATTGGGAAATTCGGCCGCCGGCATGGTTGCCAGGGTAAACCGGCTGCGCCCCGAGCGAATGATTGCCTTGTCCTGCTCGAGCTGGAGATCGAGCCGGGCGTTTTCCGGTAATGCCCGGCAGATGTCGATGAATTTTTTGGCCGGAAGGGTTATGTCACCACTGTCGGGGGCGTCCACCGGTAACTGAGCCACCATCTCCACTTCCAGATCCGTGCCCGTCAGGGTCAGTTTGCCCGCATCGAGGGAGAACAGAATATTGGAAAGGATCGGCAATGTCTGACGCCGCTCGACAACACTGCCGACCGCCTGGAGTGGACGCAGCAGAGATTCACGTTCAAGAGTGAGATTCATAGTATTAAATACCTAAATATATATCTTCTTATTGTTAGATCTATTAGTCCAGCCAAAAACTGTTAATAAGTCGATTTTTTGTTTATGCATTATAGACTTATCTACCCTGATAAATGGCAGACAGCTCCGGTATGAAGACGGTATGAGCTGTGGATAAACTGTGAGGATGCCGCATCCGATCGAGAAGGGTCAAGTTGAAAACAGTTTGTTCACAGCTTATGCGCATCATGTACTCAGGGTTCTCAACAGGTTGGAGACATCCTCGTTGAAACGTTGATCCCCTTCTTTGAGCTCTTCCACCTTGCGGCAGGCATGAAGCACGGTGGTATGGTCACGGCCGCCGAACGCATCGCCGATTTCCGGCAGGCTGTGGCTGGTCAGCTCCTTGCACAGGGCCATGGCGATCTGGCGCGGCCGGGTAATGGAACGGTTGCGCCGTTTGGAGTGCAGATCGGAGACCCGGATTTTAAAATATTCGGCCACGGTCTTTTGAATGTTATCGATGGTGACCAGCTTGTCCTGGATCGCCAGCAGATCCCGCAGTGCATCCTTGGCAAAATCCATGGTGATCGGCCGGCCGGTAAAGTGGGCGTTGGCGATCACCCGGCGCAGCGCGCCCTCCAGTTCGCGGACGTTGGAACGAATTCGTTTGGCGATGAAAAAGGCGACTTCGCTGGGCATTTCGATCCCCGACAACTGGGCCTTGCTCATCAGAATCGCCACCCGGGTCTCCAGCTCCGGCGCCTCGATGGCCACCGGCAGCCCCCAGCCGAAGCGGGATTTGAGCCGTTCTTCCAGCCCGTCGACCTCCTTGGGATAGCGATCGCAGGTCATGATCACCTGCTGGCCCCCTTCGAGCAGGGAGTTGAAGGTATGAAAAAACTCTTCCTGGGAGCGCTCCTTGCCGGCGAAAAACTGGATATCGTCGATCAGCAGCGCGTCGACCGAGCGGTAGAAGCGTTTGAAATTGTTAATGGTGTTGTGCTGCAGGGCCTTGACCATTTCCGCCACGAATCGCTCGGAATGCAGATAAATCACGTTGGCTTTGGGATTTTGCTGCACGATCATATTGCCGACCGCGTGCATCAGATGGGTCTTGCCCAGACCGACGCCACCGTAGATCAGCAACGGGTTGTAGGCCTTGCCCGGATTCCCCCCGACCTGAATGGAGGCGGCCTTGCCCAGCTGGTTGGATTTACCCTCCACAAAATTGTCGAAGGTGAAGTTGGGATTGAGGCTGGTATTGCGCGAGCTGACCGGCTGGGCGGTCACCGTGGCGCTGCGCGCCGGGGTCGACGGGTTGCTGACGGCCGGGGATGGATCCTCCGGCGTCGGCATGTCAGTCAGCGCCTGGGTGCCGACTTCGGTGACAATGGGCACGGATAAACCGGCCAGATCGCAGGCGATCGCCGCAATTTGCGACATAAAGTTGCTTTCTACCCGCTCTTTGACGAAGGCGTTGGGTGCCAGCAGACGCAGGGTATGGGAGTCGTAAACCGCGTGCAGCGGCCGTATCCAGGTATTGAACTGCTGTGGCGTCAGCTCTCCCTGTAAGCGATGCAGACACTGATCCCATAGCGAGTCAGACACGGTTCCCCCTGAAACAGATCGTGAGGTTGGAATAATTATGATCCCCGGTGAAGGGGCACCAAGTCTATACTCTTCACCGAAAGTTATCCACAGAACGGCGGGCCCTTTTTTCATGCGGGATTTTGGTCTCGAACAGTTGACAGATGGCGGCCGGCGCAGTATTGTTGCCGACCTTTTTCAGGGCAAATCGGCCGGCCAAAATGGCCGATAAAATCGTTCGATAAACAATGGTTTAGGTCATGAAACGTACTTTCCAGCCCAGCAATCTGAAACGCAAACGGACGCACGGTTTCCGCGCCCGCATGAAAACCCGCGGTGGCCGCAAGGTTCTCAACGCCCGTCGCGCCAAAGGCCGCCATCGTCTGGCAGTCTGATCCGGAGTCGGTGGATGACTACCGGGCGTTTTGCTCGGCATCAGCGGCTGCTGACCTCCTCCGACTTCCGGTACGTTTTCGCCCATCCCCGGCGCTTTAATCATCCCTATCTGACAATGCTGGTCAGATCCAATCAGCAATCTTTTGCCCGCCTCGGTCTGGCGATTCCCAAGCGGCACATCAAACGCGCGGTGGATCGTAATCGTATCAAACGCCAGATCCGTGAATCTTTTCGCGCCTGGCAGACGAAACTGGTAGGATGGGACATTGTCATGCTGGCGCGTAGCGGCGCGGATCGGTTAACTAACCGGGAGTTGCGCGACGTGCTGGAATCACACTGGCAAAAACTGGCAACGCTATGCGCAGACTCCTGATTCTGTTAATCAGTGGCTATCGCTATCTGATCAGCCCCCTGCTGGGCCAGCATTGCCGTTTTTATCCCAGCTGTTCCGAATATGCCCAGACCGCTGTGAGCCGGTTCGGTGCCTGGCGGGGCAGCTGGATGGCCGTCAAACGCATCAGTTGTTGTCATCCCTGGCATGAGGGGGGCATCGACCCGGTACCAGAGAAAGAGAAGAAGAAGTAAATGGAACAACAACGTCCCCTCTTGTTTATTGCCCTGGCCATCGTCCTGTTCCTGCTGTGGGATGCCTGGCAACGGGACTTCGGTCCGCAACCCGAACCCCGAACGACGCAACAAACCGATCAGGCTGATGACAGCCAACCCGATCGAGCCGACGTGCCGATGGGCGCCGATGAGAGTGAAGTGACGGACCGGAGCGACAACGGCACGGCCGAGGTCCCCTCGGGCGGCGATGACGCGGGCCGCGTGCTGGAGAGCGAGTCGCGCATCGAGGTGGAAACCGATGTCTTTCGTGCCGAGATCGACACCGTGGGCGGGGATCTGCGTCGGGTCGAGCTGCTGGAATACCCGGTCACCAGTGACAAACCGGATGAACCGGTGGTGCTGATGAACGACAGCCTGCCCAACCTGTTTGTGAGCCAGTCGGGCTTTACCGCCAAGCGTCAACGCGAGGGTGATGACAGCCTGATCGAGGCGCCCAACCACTACAGCCGCTATCAGGCCCGGGCCGATCGCTATCAGTTGCGCGAGGGCCAGGATCAGATGAGCGTGGATCTGGTCTGGGAAAGCCCCGAGGGCGTTGAGTTTATCAAGACCTACACGTTCACCCGCGGCGATTATCTCGTGGAAGTGAAACATACGGTTAATAACAAGACCGACCGGCTATGGCGCGGCAATCTCTATACCCAGTTGCAACGCACCCAGGTTTCGGAGATTGACACCCCGCAGTTCGTTTACACCTACATGGGTGGGGTGATCTACTCGCCGGAGGAAAAGTACGAGAAGATCGATTTTTCCGACATGCAGGACGAGGATCTGGAGCGCACCGTCACCGGCGGCTGGGCCGCCATGATCCAGCACTACTTCCTCGGCGCCTGGATTCCGCCGGCGGAAGAAGCCCAGACCTTCTATAGCCGGCATATCAAGAACAATACCCGTTATGTACTGGGAATGAAGTCGGCCAATGAATTGCGCGTGGACGGCGGCGAGCAGCAAACCCTGAGCAACCGGTTGTTTGTCGGGCCCAAGCTGCAGGATCGGCTCGATGAGGTGGCGCCGGGGCTGGAGCTGACGGTCGATTACGGCCTGCTCCATTTCATCTCCAAACCCCTGTTCTGGATACTCGATTTCATCCACGATTTTGTCGGCAACTGGGGCTGGGCGATCGTGTTGCTGACGATCCTGATCAAACTGGTGTTCTACAAACTCTCCGAAACGAGCTACAAGTCAATGGCCAACATGCGGCGGGTCCAGCCGCGCATGAAGCAGCTCAAGGAGCGCCATGCCGGGGATCGCCAGAAAATGAACCAGGCGTTGATGGATCTCTACAAGAAAGAGAAGATCAATCCGCTCGGTGGCTGTCTGCCGATCCTGGTACAGATTCCGGTGTTTATCGCGTTGTACTGGGTATTGCTGGAAAGTGTCGAGATGCGCCAGGCACCGTGGATTCTCTGGGTGCAGAATATGTCGGCGCCGGATCCCTATTTCATTCTGCCGCTGCTGATGGGTATCACCATGTTTATTCAGCAGAAACTCAACCCGGCGCCGATGGATCCCATTCAGGCCAGGATCATGATGGCCCTGCCTTTTGTCTTTACCATCTTCTTTGCCTTCTTCCCGGCGGGGCTGGTGCTTTACTGGGTGGTTAACAATACCCTGTCGATTGCCCAGCAGTACTACATTACCCGCTATGTGGTGAAGGCGTGAGGCTATAAGGTCGCGAGAGGGTCAGCGCGTGAAATCGTCATGCAAACATCGGATCACGATCTGACCACCTCGCCATCTCCCGCAACAGAGACTATCGCCGCCCTGGCGACCCCGCCGGGTCGCGGCGGGGTCGGTATCATCCGCGTTTCCGGCCCGGCTTGTGCCGCCGTCGCCGAGACGGTGCTGGGACACCTGCCCCGCCCCCGCCACGCCGAATACCTGCCTTTTTACGACAGCGCGGGCCAGGCGATCGATACCGGCCTGGCGCTCTGGTTTCCCGCGCCCCACTCCTTTACCGGGGAGGACGTGCTCGAACTGCACGGCCACGGCGGCCCGGTGGTCATGGACATGCTGCTGGCCCGGGTGATCGAGTCGGGGGCACGCCTGGCCCGGCCGGGAGAATTTTCCGAGCGGGCCTTCCTCAATGACAAACTGGATCTGGCCCAGGCGGAAGCGGTGGCCGATCTGATCGAGGCCGGCTCCGAGCAGGCGGCCCGCTCGGCGCAACGCTCCCTGCAGGGGGTGTTCTCCGACTGGATTCACAGCGTGGTCGAGCAGCTGACCCAGTTACGCATTTATGTGGAAGCGGCCATCGATTTTCCCGAGGAAGAAATCGACTTTCTTTCCGACCGGCGGGTCACCGAGCAGCTCGACTGGTTGCAGCGCGAGCTGGCCGAGGTGATCAAACAGGCCCACCAGGGACAGCTGTTGCGTGAAGGGATGCGCATTGTTCTGGCCGGTCGACCGAATACCGGCAAATCGAGTCTGCTCAATGCCCTGGCCGGGCGCGAGTCGGCCATTGTCACCCGGATTGCCGGGACTACCCGCGATGTGTTGCGCGAGGAGATCAGCATCGACGGCCTGCCGTTGCATATTATCGATACCGCCGGCCTGCGCGAGGGCGGTGATGAGGTCGAGCGGCTGGGGATGGAACGCACCTGGCAGGCGATTGAGCAGGCCGACCGGGTCTTGTTGCTGATCGACGATCGGCAGGGGTTTGGCGAGCCCGAGCAGCAGATCCTGCAACAACTGCCGGCGCACCTGCCGGTCACCCGGGTTCATAACAAGATCGATCTCAGCGGCCAGACGGCCCGGTTGTATGAAGATGAACAGGGTGTTCGGCTCTATCTGTCGGCGACCCGCCACACCGGTATTGAACTGTTGCGCGATCATCTCAAGGCCTGCGTGGGCTATACTCCCCAGGGTGAGGGTATGTTCATGGCGCGACGACGGCATGTTGATGCCCTGCAACGGACCTGTGAGCTGATCGCCAATGGCGCGGCCCAGTTAAGCGAACACGGGGCCGGCGAGCTGCTGGCCGAAGATCTGCGTCAGGCGCAACAGGTGCTGGGCGAGATCACCGGCGAAGTCAGCAGCGACGATCTGCTCGGAAAAATTTTTTCCAGTTTCTGTATCGGTAAATAGCGCGCGGCCAGGGGGCACAGCTGATGCAAAGATCTCACTATGGGTTGGCGTCGATCCTCGCCCTCGCCCTCGCCCTCGTCAGCGGCTGTGCCACCAGCCCCACCGGACGCTCGCAACTGATGTTGATCTCGCCCCAGACCGCGATCAGCGAGTCGGAAAAAGCCTATATCCACACGGTCGGTACGCTGAACAAGGAAAACAAGCTGGTTCGCGATGTGACGGTGAACCGCCGGGTTCAGGAGATCACCGGCCGGGTGGTTGCGGTCGCCATGAAACAGTATCCCGAATCAAGAAACTGGAAATGGAGCGTGGCAGTGATCGACGATCCGGAGACTGTCAATGCCTGGGCCATGGCGGGTGGGCGCATGGCGGTTTATACCGGATTGCTTGAACAGTTAAACCTGACCGATGCCGAGCTGGCCCAGATCATGGGCCACGAGATCGCCCATGCGCTGGCCAACCATACCGCCGAGCAGATGTCGGTGGCCATGGCGACGCAACTGGGGGTCACCGCGGTCGGGGTCGCCACGGATGCGTCGGAAAAAACCCTGGGTGCCGGCGCCATTGCCGCGCAACTGGCCGTCCAGCTGCCCAACAGCCGGACCGCCGAGGCCGAAGCCGATCGTATCGGCATCGAACTGGCGGCGCGCGCCGGCTACGATCCGCAGGCGGCAGTGACGCTCTGGCAAAAGATGGCAAAAGTCGGCGGCAAGGGACCGCCGCAATTTCTCAGCACGCACCCCGCGCCGGGCAACCGCCAGAAAACCCTGTCCGCTCTGGTGCCGCAGATGCGCGC
>JBKGZJ010000051.1:0-14502 GCA_046545635.1 Thiohalophilus sp.
ACGGCGTGCCGGGCGGGCAGTTTTGCGGGCACTGGAGGGTGATGTGGCGGTCGGCGGGTGTGCCGAGCTGGTAGGCGGTGAGCTGGCCGCCCCAGACGCAGCCGGTGTCGAGCGCGTGGACGTTCCCCGCGATGTGCAGGCCCAGGGTGGCCCAGTGGCCGAACAGGATGGTGGTATCGATATGGACCCGTTGCGGCAGGTCGTACCAGGGATAGCAGTCAGCCGGTGGTGCCTCGGGTCCGCTCTTGGCCTTCAGATTCAGCGCACCGTCACTTTGGCAAAAACGCATGCGGGTAAAAGCATTGCAGATAAAGCGTAATCGATCCCAGCCGGCGTGCTGGTCCGACCAGTATGCCGGCTCATCGCCGTACATATTCTGAAAAAACGCGTGATAATCGTCCCCGCGCAAGACAGTCTCGAGCTCGCGCGCATATCGTTGTGCCTCATCCAGGCTCCAGCCCGGGTAGATGCCGGCATGCACCAGACAATAATTCAGATCGGCATCGTAATACAGCAACGGCCGTTGTCGTAACCAGTCCAGCAGCTCGGCCGCATCCGCTGCATTCAGTATGGCCTGCATACCCGCATCATTGGTGCTGCCCACACCTTCGGCCAGGGCCAGTAAATGCAGATCGTGATTGCCGAGCACGGCGGTGACCGCAGGATCAATGGATTTGACGTAACGCAGGCACTCCAGCGACCTGGGGCCGCGATTGACCAGATCCCCGACCAGCCAGAGTTGATCGCGTTCGGGATCGAAACGCAGTTTATCGAGCAGGGCACGAAATTCGTCATGGCAACCCTGCAGGTCGCCGATTGCATAGATAGCCATAAACTAGTCTGTTTTCTTCAGTTCGATTTGATGAAACCAGCCGCCCGGCGCTAGCCGGATTTCCTCGATCAATTGTAACTGCGGACATTGTGCCAGCAACGGTTCCAGCACGACGTCGGTGCGGGTGGCGATATGACGGATCACGCTGTTCAATGCCCGTCGCAGCGGTGCACGCTCACCGTGGCGCAGAAACTTGTCCAGGATCAGGATGCGCCCGCCGGGGCGCATGACCCGGGCGGCTTCGTGCAGGGCGCGTTCCGGCTCGGGCACGACGGCCAGGATCAGATGCATCAAAATGATGTCGAATTGTTCATCGGCATAGGGCAGGCGCATCACATCGCCGCAGTGCAGCCGGATATCATCACGTTGTCCGGCGCGCTGTTGCGCGCGGCGTAACATGGCCGGGGTCAGATCCACGCCGATATAGTCCGGCCCGGCGGGGAGTTCGGGAATGTCCAGCCCGGTGCCAACACCGCTGACCAGTATGGTTTGATTCGTCGTCCCGCCCAGCCGCATGAGACTGTTGCGTCGCATGTCGGCGGTCGGGCCGTTGACGATCAGATCATAGAGGGGTGCGAGCAGTGTATAACTGTGCCTGAGTGACATGCCATTAATGCAGGGTGCGGGGTATCGCCAGGGTGAAGGCGGGGATCTCCGCTTCGAATTCGACACCGTCATCGGCAAGCATGTGATAGGTGCCCTGCATACTGCCGACCGGGGTCTCCAGCACAGTGCCGCTGGTATAGCGAAAACCGTCGCCGGGTTTGAGATGGGGTTGTTCGCCGACCACACCTTCGCCCTCGACCTCCTGAACCTTGCCTTCGGCATCGGTAATGATCCAGTGACGGCTCAGCAGTTTGGCCGGTACCGAACCCTCATTGCGAATCGTGATGGTATAGGAGAAGACGTAACGGTTTTGTTCGGGATCCGACTGCTCCTCGATATAGGCGGTTTCCACGTCTACCTGCGTGTTATAGGTCTGGTTGGTCTGTTCCATGTAAAACTCGTTTGCTATTGGTGTACGTTTCCGGACGCTGATCATCGCGGGGCTTGATGCGCTAGTCTACCGTCATTTTAGCCCGCTTGATAACTGCTTGTTTAAAGACCCCGTTGCCGTTATGGCGATAAAGCGGGTAACGGCTTCATCCCGTCGCCGGTACCCTGACAGCAAATCACTCTTCCCCGTTCCAGGCCGAGACGGTACAGATTTTAATCTCACATCAATCGCCCTGGCGCAGGCGGCCGGTCGGCTGTTCGTGTCGATCGATCAGACCCTGTTCCAGTAACCACTGACGGGCCTCCCCGGCGTCCTGCTCGAACCAGCGTTGTGCCGAGCCGAGCCGGAACGTGTAACCCCAGCGATCCATATCCTGCCACATGCGTTGCCGGCCCATCGCGGGCAGCTGATCGGCCAGCAGAATCTGCAGATAACAGACGGCGTTCTCTTCATCATAGCCGCCCCCGGCATCCGTATGCAGCCGGGCACGGCGTCGGCTGTCCATGCAGATGTAGTGGCTGGTCTCGTGCAGGGCCGACTGCACCGGGGTATGGGAGCGGATGAACAGTTGCCGGCCGATCAACCCCGCCTCGGGGTCCCCCCAGAAACTGCCGGGCAGGGGTGCCGGCTCCTCGATCAGCGCCACCTCCAGCTCCCAGGGGGCCAGCAATTGTTGCAACTGCGGCAACCCGGTGTCGGCGCAATGCATCACCTGGTGGATGGCGGAATCCGTCATAGTCCGATTTTATTCAGCTTGGTTCACAGCGCATTGGCCAATCTGGCGAAGGCGGGCAAATCGAGCTGTTCCGGTCGTTCGGTCGGTTCGATGCCCAGATCACGCAGTTGTCTCTCATCCAGGTAGCCCTTCAGCGAATGGCGCAGCATTTTGCGCCGCTGACTGAAGAGGCGATTGACCACCCAGGCCAGTTGCTGGATATCGTTGACTTCGACCGGCGGGACGGCATGCGGGATCAGCCGGACGATGGCGGAGTCGACTTTGGGGGCGGGACTGAAGGCGCCGGGGCGGACGATGAACAGCTGCTCGGCCTGGCAATAATAGCCCAGCATGACCCCGAGTCGGCCGTAGGCCTTGCTGCCCGGCGGCGCGACGATACGATCCACCACCTCTTTTTGCAGCATGAAGTGCATGTCCGCAATGCAGTCCAGTTGTGCCATCAGGTGAAACAGCAACGGGGTGGAGATGTTATAGGGCAGATTGCCGACCAGCCGCAGTTTTTCTGCGTTTCGGCGCAGGGCGCAGAAATCGAAGCGCAGGGCGTCGCCATGGTGGATGGTCAGCTCCCCCGCTGTGGCGCTGCGGGCTTCGAGGGCGGGGATGAGATCCTGATCCAGCTCGACGACCTCCAGCCGGGCGCAGGCTTCCAGCAGTGGGCCGGTCAGGGCGCCCTGGCCGGGGCCGATCTCCACCAGGTGCTCGCCGGGATGCGGGGCGATGCTCTGCAAAATACGCTGGATGACGCCCGGGTCGTGCAGGAAGTTCTGGCCGAAGCGTTTGCGCGGACGGTGGGGCATGGGGATCAGGCCGGGCGGGCGGCCTGGACCATCTCGACAGCGACCTGGATCGCGTATTCGAGACTGCCGGCCTCGGCGTCGCCAGTGCCGGCCAGCGCCAGCGCGGTGCCGTGGTCCACCGAGGTGCGCACAAAAGGCAGGCCGAGGGTGATGTTGACCGCCTGGCCAAAACCCAGGTGTTTGAGCACCGGCAGCCCCTGATCGTGGTACATGGCCAGCACCGCGTCGGTCTCTTCCAGCCCCGCCGGGGTGAACAGGGTGTCGGCCGGCAGGGGCCCGGCCAGATCCAGCCCTTCGGCGCGCAATGTCTCCAGCACCGGGGTGATCACCTCGATCTCCTCGCGCCCCAGATGGCCCTGTTCGCCGGCATGGGGATTGAGCCCGCAGACCTTGATGCGCGGGGCCGCCAGCGCGAAATGACGGCGCAGTTCGCTGTGCAGGATCCGCAGCACGGAGCTCAGGCTGTCGCGGGTGATGGCGGCGGGCACGTCGCGCAGGGCCAGATGGGTGGTGGCCAGGGCCACCCGCAGCCCGGGCGTGGCCAGCATCATGACCACCCTGGCGGTGCCGGTGGCGGCCGCCAGGTACTCGGTGTGGCCGGTGAAGGCGATGCCGGCGTCGTTGATCATCCCTTTGTGCACCGGCCCGGTCACCAGGGCGTCAAAGCGACCGCTGCCACAGCCGTCGATCGCCGCATCCAGACAGGCCAGGACATACGCGGCGTTGGCCGGGTTGAGCCGGCCGGCGGTGACCGGTTCCGCCAGCGGCACCGCCTGTACCGAGAGCCGGCCGGCATCGGTAACGGGCTTGTCCGGCGCCCAGGGCTGTAGCGACAGGGGCAGGCCCAGCTGGCGGGCGCGTTGTTCGAGCAAGTCCGGGTCGGCGATGGCCACCAGCGGGGTCGCACGCGGCTGCTGGGCCGCCTGGATGATCAGATCGGGGCCGATGCCGGCCGGTTCGCCGGGGGTCACGGCGAGGGTGCAGGGCGGCCGGATCACTGGTTGAGCCGGTAGTCCACGTAGGCTTCGGCGCGCAGCTGGCGCAGCCATTGTTCGATGGCTTCGTCGCTTTTGCGTTTGTGAATGGCCTGGCGGGCCTGCATGCGCTGGTACTGCTCGGTGTCGTCATGCTTGCGGCGCGAGAGGACTTCGACCAGATGCCAGCCGAAACGGCTCTGGAAGGGCTGGCTGATCTGCCCGGTCTGCAGCTTGTTCATCTCTTCCTCGAAACGGGGCGCCATGCTGCCGGGGCTGACCCAGCCCAGGCTGCCGCCGTCGGCGGCGGAGCTGGTGTCATCCGAGTGGGCACGGGCCAGATCGGCGAAACTTTCACCTTCGACAATACGTTCGCGCAGGCGTGCCAGCCGCTGGCGGGCCTCGCTGTTGGAGGTCAGCTGATTGGGACGGATCAGGATATGCCGGGCCCGGGTCTGTTCCACGATATGCCGCTGTTCGGGGCTGCGGCGGTCGATCAATTTGATGATATGAAAACCGCTGGAGCTGCGCCGGGGCTCGCTGATATCACCCGGCTCCATATCGACGATCACCTCGGCCAGCGCGGTCGGCAGCTGACCGCCTTCGCGCCAGCCGAGATCGCCCCCTTCCAGCGCGTTCTGGCCGCTGGATTCGGCCACCGCGGTCTGATGAAAATCGGCGCCCAGGCGCAGACGGTTATAGACCTGATCGGCTTTGTTTTTGGCCTCTTCAATCTGGTCCGGGGTGGCCCCTTCCGGCACACCAATCAGAATGTGACCGAGCCGAAATTCGTCATTCAGGCCCTGGCGATTTTCGAGATTGGCCAGGTAATTTTCCACCTCCCGCTCGGTGATGTTGACGCTGTCCTCGACCCGCCGCTTGCGCAGCTGATTAATAATGATGTCGTTGCGGATGTTTTCGCGAAAGGCGGCAAAGCTCATGCCGTCGCGACGCAGCACCTCCTGAAACCGGGACAGGGTGAGATCGTTCTCGCTGGCGATATTGTTGATGACCTGGTTGACGGTTTCATCGTCCACCCGGATCCCGGCTTTTTGCGCCAGTTGCAGCTGCAGTTTTTCGACCACCAGGTTTTCCAGTACCTGGCGTTCGAGCACCTCCTCCTCCGGCAGACGCTGCTGTTGCTGGTTGGCCTGGCTTTTGATGCGCTGCAGGCGCTCGTCCAGCTCAACCCGGGTGATGACATCGTCGTTGACGATGGCGACCACATGGTCGAGTTCCTCGATGGTGGCGGCGCCAAGGGGCGCGGTGGAGAGCCCGAGCAGCAGGCCTAAAATGAGATGTTTCATGATATGAGACAAGCGGTTAACAACAGGTGACCAGCATAACACAGGCGGCCGGGTTTCACGCCAGGATTCACTGCGGGCCGGCACCGGTTTACTGACCAAAGCTGGCCAGTCCCTTGAGCTCCAGCATCAGCATCAGGACGTCTTCCTCCGGGCGGTCGGCGCTGAGGAAACGGCGGCGGGCTTCCAGGTTGACGCCCCAGCAACAGCTGTCGTAGCGCAGCCCCAGGGCCGATTCCAGCTCCCGCTGATTGTGCTGGTCGTAGAGCCGGCGGCCGTGGAACTGCCAGCGGGGGTTGAGTCGCCAGTCGAACCCGGCCTCGTTGGTCTGCAGGCGATCCCGCTGAAAGCGGTAGGCGACGGAGAGGGAGAGCGTGTCCAGCGGCGAGTAGCGCAGCCGGGCGTTGGCCGCGGTGATTTTTTCGGTTTCCGGCGCCCAGGTCAGATCGCTGTCGAAGGCCCATTGCGCGTTGGGCCGGGCGTCCAGTTCGGCAATGATGTCCGAGCGGCGGCTGTCATCGAGCGCATCGTTGCCCAGCGTGACCCGGCGATCATCGAAATAAAAGATCTGCGCCAGACGCGCCATTAACAACTCCTCGCCGCTTTGCTGACTCAGCAGCCGGGTGGTCAACGCCGCGGTCAGATGGTTGGTGTCGCCGATGCGATCCACCCCCTCAAAGCGGTTGGCGCGAAACGGATCGTTGATGGTAAAGCCGTACAAACTGCTGTCGAATACCGGCATATCCTGCTGATCCCGGTAGGGAATGTAGGCATAGAAGAGCTGCGGCTCCAGGGTGTGCAGCAGATCCTGGCCGCCGAGGCGCGTATCGCGCTCGAAAAACAGGCCGCTGTTGAGGCTGAAGATCGGCACCGTACGGGTCGGCTCGATCTCTCCGGCGGTGGTGGTCGGGTCCAGATTGTACTGGCTGTAATGCAGTTCCAGCTGCGGCTCGGCAAAGCCATAAACGGTACGCAGAGGCAGGCTGACCGAGGGTGCCAGATCCAGTCGCTTGCCCTCGACGCGGGTCTCGCGATGTTCGAATTGCACCCACTGGGCGTCGAGCTGGTAATTGAGCGCATTATCCCGCTGCGGCAGGCGGGTGGCAAATCCCAGCTGCGGCAGACGTTGATAGGTTTCGTTGCCGTTGATCACCTGATGGCTTTGCGCCAGGGCCGTGAACTGCCACTGTCCGGCGTTGTAGGCCAGTTCTCCGCGGCGCTCCAGATGGGTGGTGCTGGAGGCGTTGAGATCATCGCCAAAATCGAACAGGTGATCGGTATCGGCGACATAATTGTAATCCACCTGACTGCTCCAGCCGGAGCTTTCGCTGCCCTGGTGCTGCCAGCGAAAGCGTTCGCGATCCTCGCCATAGGCCTTGTCGTCGCCCAGATAATGCCAATCCACCTGGCCCTCGGCGGATGAGGTCAGGTAACGGAACTCGTTTTTCAGCATGAGGCCGCGGCGGGTCATGTTGTCGAGCGTAATGGTGGCATCCACCTGCGGTGCGATGTTCCAGTAAAAAGGCACCACGATCCGGGTGCCGTGCTGATCCGACTGTCCCATCGAGGGATAGAGCAGGCCGCTGAGGCGTTCCTCGCCGATGGGAAAGCGCATATAGGGCAGGTAGAGGAACGGTACTCCCTTGAAGCGGGCCACCACGTTGCGGGCCGTCCCCTGGCGGTTTTCGTTATTGAGCATGATGTGGCCCGCGCTCAGCAGCCAATCGGGATCGCCGATATCGCAAGTGGTATAGGTGGCGTCCTCCAGCTCGGTGCGGTATTCATCCAGGATGCGGATGGCGCCGGCCTGCCCCTGCTGGTTTTCGCTGGTGCGATAGGTGCTGGCGGTGATATGACCGGTGCCGGCCTCCAGATTCATGTCCGCCGACTCGCCGGTGATCAACAGATCGTTGCGCAGCAGCCGTACATCGCCTTCGGCATGCACGGTATCCTGCTGACGGTCGTACTCGGCCCGTGCGGCATCGAGCCGGTTGGGGCCCCGGCGAATGATCACGTTGCCCGTAAAGACGCTGACCGCCTCGAGGCTGATGTCGGCGCGGTCCGATTCCACATGGGTGCGCAGGTCCGTCGGATCGCCTTCAACCCGGGGCAGGGGCGCGTGGGTCTCGGGCGGGCAGAGGCCGGCCTCCGGTGTGCCCGGCGACGCGGTCTGGCCCATCCCCGGCGCGGCCCAGAACAGTAACGCGCCCAGCAACCCCGCGCGGCTGAGCGTATGGCAGGGCAGAAGATGAGAAAGGGATGGGCGCAATGCTGACCTCGGGTTTGCGAATCGATTGTGATTGCCGCGGCGGACGGTCTGATTATGATAGTTTGGCATTATACATGGCCACGGGGTGATCGCCGCATGTCCGATTATCGGGAAATTGCCTGTGCAGGCCGCCCGGGGCGGGGCGACAAACGGTATAATTTCCCCCGGTACGAGCGACAGGCAGAACCTTTTGGACAAACGTTTACAGCAACTCGAACAATGGCTGGTGACGCTGGGCTATCACGATTATCAGCTTGAACCGGCTTCGGCCGATGCCAGTTTTCGGCGTTATTTCCGCATTCGTCACGCCGGCGCCAGTTTTATCGTGATGGACGCGCCGCCGAAACAGGAGGATACCGGGCCGTTTATTCGTGTGGCCCGGCTGCTTGCCGACGCCGGGCTGCATGTCCCGCGGATTATGGCGCGGGATAGTGAGCAGGGGTTCTTGCAGTTAAGCGATCTGGGCACCCGGCTCTATCTTTCGGTCCTGGATACGCAGTGTGTCGAGCCGTTGTACGCCGATGCCCTGGCCGCGTTGCTGCGGTTGCAGCAGCATCCCGTGCCGGACTGGTTGCCCGATTATGAGCGGCCGCTGTTGTTGCAGGAGATGCAGCTGTTTGCCGACTGGTATCTGCAACGCCATCTCGGACTTGAACTGGAGGCGCAACAGCAGAGGGTTTTACAGGCCAGCTTTGAACAGCTGGCCGATGTGGCGCTGGAACAGCCGCAGGTGATCGTGCACCGCGATTATCATTCACGCAACCTGCTGCTGAGCGAGCCCAATCCCGGGGTGATCGATTTCCAGGACGCGGTCGTCGGTCCGGTTACCTACGATCCGGTCTCCCTGCTCCGCGACTGCTATATCGCCTGGCCGCGGGCGCAGGTCGAACAGTGGCTGCGGGACTATCATCGTCAGGCCCAGCAGGCTGGAATTATTGAGCAAGGCATCGACGCAGGGCAGTTTCAGCGCTGGTTCGATCTGATGGGGGTGCAGCGGCATCTCAAGGCCAGCGGTATTTTCGCCCGACTCAACTACCGCGACGCCAAGCCCGGTTACCTGGCGGACATTCCACGGACCCTGGGTTATGTGCTGGAGGTGGTCGCGGATTATCCCGAGCTGGCGGCGTTTGCCGATCTGTTGCAGGCGCTGGCGATTCCGCAACGGCTGGCGCAAACATCGCCGCGGGGCGTGTCGGTATGAAGGCGATGATTCTGGCGGCCGGCCGCGGCGAGCGCATGCGGCCGCTGACCGACCACTGTCCCAAGCCCTTGCTGCAGGTCGGTGGCAAGGCGTTGATCGAATACCACATCGAGGCCCTGGCCGCCGCCGGGATCACCGACATCGTCATAAACCATGCCTGGCTGGGCACGCAGATCGAGACGACACTGGGCGACGGCCAGCGCTACGGTGTGCGCCTGGACTACTCGCCGGAGCCGACGGCGCTGGAGACCGCCGGCGGCATTATCCAGGCACTGCCGCGGCTGGGGGAAACCTTTGTGGTGCTCAACGCCGATATCTGGAGCGACTATCCCTTTGCCCGCCTGCCCGGGGATCCCGCCGGCCTGGCCCACCTGGTGATGGTCGACAATCCGGCGCACCATCTGCGGGGCGATTTCGCCCTGCAGGGGGATCGGCTTGACGAACAGGGCGAACCGCGTCTGACTTTCAGCGGCATCGGGGTGTATCGCGCCGAACTGTTCGCGGGACTGGCGCCGGGCGTGCGCCCGCTGGGACCGTTGTTGCGCCAGGCGATGCAGGCGGGCAAGGTGAGCGGCGAGCATTATCGCGGGCAGTGGTGGGATATCGGCACTCCGCAACGGCTGGCGCAATTGAACGCGCAACTGACGGACAACGGGTGATCGCGCATGGGTGAAGAGATACAAAACAGCCAGTTCGATGCGCAGGATTACGCCCGTTTCGAACAGCGGCTGCAGCAGGAAACCGCGTTGCTTAAAAGCTGGGTGCAGGAAAAGCGCCTGGCGGCGACCGAACCGCAGGGCGGATTCGAACTGGAAGCCTGGCTGATCGATGATGAGTTGCGGCCGTTGCCGATCAACGAAGCCTTTCTCAAACGACTGGATACGGATCTGGCCTCGCCGGAGCTGGCCAGTTTCAACTTCGAGGTCAACAGCACCCCGCGGCGGCTGCACGGATCGGTATTCTCCGCCATGCACCGGGAGTTGACCCGGACCTGGCACCATTGCCAGCAGACCGCCGCCGCGCTGGATGCCGGGGTCATCATGATCGGCATTCTGCCAACAGTGGAAAACGACTCCCTGACCCTGGCCAACATGTCCGGCATGCAGCGCTATCGCGCCCTCAACCGGGAAGTGGTGCGCATGCGTCACGGCAAGCCGCTGGTGCTCGATATCAATGGCGAGGAGCACCTGCGGGTGACTCATCGCGATGTGATGCTCGAATCCGTTGCCACCTCGTTTCAGATCCACCTGAAGCTGACCCCGCAAAACGCGGTGCCGCTGTTCAATGCCAGTATTATATTAGCCGGGCCCATGGTGGCGCTGAGTGCCAACTCCCCGTTTTTGTTCGGCAAGAACCTGTGGGCCGAGACCCGTATCCCGGTGTTTGAACAGGCGGTGGCGGTCGGCGGTTATGATGCCGCCCGTTTCGGTCCCATTCGCCGGGTCACTTTCGGCCACGGTTATGTGCAACAGTCCCTGCTGGAATGTTTCGAGGACAACCTGGCTCATTATCCGATCATGCTGCCGGTGGATCTGGGCGAGGATCCCGAACAGCTGGCGCATCTGCGCATGCACAACGGTACCATCTGGCGCTGGAACCGTCCGCTTATCGGTTTCGATGAGGACGGTCGACCGCATCTGCGGGTGGAGCACCGGGTGGTGCCTGCCGGCCCGACCTTAATTGATACCATCGCCAACGCGGCGTTTTATTACGGTGCCGCGACCGCGCTGGCCAACATGCCGATGCCGCCGCGGCGCCGGCTGGCATTCGACAAGGCGCGGGACAATTTTTATGCCGCGGCCCGATTCGGGTTGCGCGCCCGGCAACAATGGTTCGACGGGGCGCAGCTTCCGGTCAGCGAACTGTTAAAAAAAGTGTTGTTGCCCATGGCCAAAGAGGGTCTGGCGCAGCTGGGGGTGGCCGGGAGCGACAGTCAGCTGTACCTGGGTATTATCGCGCAACGGGTAGCCTGCGGCCGTAACGGCGCTCAATGGCAACGCGACTATGTCAAACAGCATGGGCGGGACATGCACGCGCTGACCGCCGCTTATCTGGAACGTCAACAACAGGGGGATCCGGTACATGAATGGAGCATCTGACAGCGCATTGACACTGCTGGATCAGTTGCCGTCGGGTCTGCTCGATCTGCCCGCCGAGCGCCTGCACGAGAAACTGTCCGGGCCGACCCTGATCGAACTGCCGGGCAGCGATCCCCGGCCGCTGTTTATTTCGGTATTACTGCATGGCAATGAGGTCACCGGCTGGGATGCCATGCGCGCGATATTGAAAAAATATCCACGCCTGCCGCGCACGCTTTATCTGTTCATCGGCAATGTGAGTGCGGCGGCACGGCGGCAGCGACATCTGCCGCACCAGGCAGACTACAACCGGATCTGGAAAGGGGACGGCGACGGCCCCGAATATGCCATGGCCCGCCAGCTGCTACGCTGGCTGGAACAGCGTCCCCTGTTTGCCGCGATTGATATACATAACAATACCGGCACCAACCCGCACTATGCCTGTGTCAACCGGCTCAACGACGATTATCTGCATCTGGCCACGCTGTTCAGCCGGACCGTGGTCTATTTTCTTAAACCCGACGCGGTCCTGTCCCTGGCCCTGTCGCAGCTGTGTCCGGCGGTGACACTCGAATGCGGCAAGCCCGATGATCCCCGCGGCGTGGCTCATGTGATCGAGTATGTGGAAGCGGCGCTGCATCTGTCAGCGTTTCCCGGGCATGAAGTGGCTGCGCAGGATGTGGATCTGTTTCATACGGTGGCGGTCGTCAAGGTGCCCGAACAACTCTCTATCGGCGTGGATGATCCCCGGGCGGATATCGATCTGAGGCCGGCGATAGATCATTACAATTTCAGTGAGTTGCCGGTCGGCACCTGTTTTGGCCGTTATCGCCATGAAGGCGATATCGCGCTGGAGGCGCGGGATGAACAGGGCAACGAGGTCAGCGGCCGTTATTTTGCGTTGCGCAACGGTCGAATCTATACCCGCGTGCCGGTCATGCCTTCGATGTTGACACTGGATACCGAGATTATTCGCCAGGATTGTCTCTGTTATCTGATGGAACGTTTGCCGTTGCCGACGGACGGGTGACGGCCCGATTATCCGGCATTTTGCTTGCCGGGGCGGAGTAAATTGCTATAATCATTAAAGTTTTTTTACAAGGCTGTTGATGGATATGAAGCTTGGGCTGGCGACGGGCGCGTTGTCACTTGTGATCTCGGCGTCTGTGATGGCGTCTGCAACGCAGGAAGCCGAGTCGCTGCTGCAACAGGGAGAGGCCGAACAGGCCCTGGTGATAATTGATCGGCAGCCTGAACAAACATCGGCCGATGCGAACTGGTTGTTTTTACGGGCGCGTACTCTGGCGGCTTTGGATAAACCGGCAGCAGCCGAACAGGCGTATCGGCGTTTGCTCGAACAACAGCCGCAGATGATCGAGGCTTATAACAATCTGGCAGCATTACTGATACTACAGGGTCGGTTAGATGATGCCAGTCAGCTGCTGGAACAGGCATTGACCGAAACCGATCCGGCTTACGCAACAGTTTATCGCAACCTGCAAACAGTTAATGAGGAAATCTCCCGCCATTCCTATGCCAAGGCCCTGCGGATGGATGTGCCGTCACAACCGGTCGCATTGAAAGTGATCGAGCCGGATACGGCGACCCTCAAGGAGGCAGTGCGTAACTGGGCACGGGCCTGGTCCGATCAAGATGTGGCAGAGTATCTTGCCTTCTACGCCAGTGATTTTGAACCGGGCGACGGCCTCTCGCGTCAGGCCTGGGAGCGGCAGAACCGGTTGCGCCCTGGTCGACCGCAATGGATCCGTATTGAGCTGGACAAACTGACAATTGTAGAACAATCGTCAAGGCTGGCCGTGGTAGAAGTTACCCTGGGATATGAGTCTGACAGCAATTCGGATGTCGCGCGCAAGCAACTGGTACTCAGCCGCGACACGGCGGGCTGGCGTATCGTTCGGGAGAACAGTCTTTGATATGAGACGGCGACATTACACTTTATCCGGATTGTTGCTGACCGCCTGCCTCTGGTTACCAATCACAGCACAAGCGGAACCGACCGTCCTGGCCCATCTTCCCAGCCGTGAAGGTCCCGGGACGGCGCTTTCCCTGCAAGATGAGGTCAATGCGGCGTTGTCACACCTTGAGACCCGCCTGAGTGTTCATCCCGCCGATCATGAAGCCAGCCTGTTAAAGGGACTGGTCTATTTTCGCAGTGGAGATATGGATGCGGCGCTGGCTGAACTCGATGCCCTGCGTCAACGGGCGCCCAACTTTCAGCTGGCGCACATGGTTTACGCGGATCTGCGTATGATGAAATGGCGCCCGATCAATGAAATCGGTGATGCGCAACTGTTTGCCAGTCTCAGCGAAGAAGCCCGGGAGGTATTGCGGGGGTTGCAGGATGAAGCGGCGTATCGGCTCGATGCCCATCTGGATCGGCAATGGCACGCGGATATTCCACGACAGATTCTGACTCTGGGTAACAGCGTCAAGCATGCCATTGTGGTGGAGAAGTCGACCCATCGGCTGTACCTGTTCGAGCAGCAGGGCAAAGACCGGCCGCCACGTCTGGTGCGTGACTACTATGTGAGTACAGGACGCAAACCCGGTAACAAATCATTGCGTGGCGATCTGCGTACTCCGGAAGGGGTCTATTTCGTGACCAACTGGATCCCCGATGAAGAACTGCCCGAGCGCTATGGTGTCGGTGCGTTTCCGGTCAACTACCCCAACGAACTGGATCGCAAACAGGAAAAAACCGGTTACGGTATCTGGTTGCACGGCACCGAACGGGAATTCTATAGTCGTCCGCCACTGGACAGCGAAGGTTGCGTGGTTCTCACCAATGACGATCTCGAGGCGATAAAAAACGAAATCGAGCCGGGCGTAACCCCCGTGATAATCACTTCAGATATTGACTGGATCGACGAGCAGGACTGGCGTCGCGAACGCCGTGAGGTTCTCCATGCGCTGGAGCAGTGGCAACGGGACTGGGAAAGTCTTGATACCGAACGTTACCTGTCACATTATGACGAGAATTTCTGGACCCGCTCGCACGACATACAAAGCTGGAAACGCTACAAACGCCAGGTCGCGCAGTCCAAGACCTTCCAGGACGTTAAACTCGATGACATCTCCCTGTTCAGCTACCCGCAGGTGGAAAACCAGCAGGACGACCTGGTCGTGGCCCGTATGCACCAGACCTACCGTTCCAACAACTTCAACAGCGAAGAGCAAAAACGCCTCTACCTGAGCCGAAAAGACGGCCAATGGCGCATCGTCTACGAAGGCCGCTGACTACCCTTTTTCAGTTGCTCTGGAAGGAACGCGGAGGTCGCAGAGGCGCAAAGACG